>JAYUCF010000086.1:0-3330 GCA_043740495.1 bacterium | reverse complement strand
AGCGCGGTACAGCGGATACTGCCGCCGCCCTTCCACAATTGCTCAATTGAGCGCTCAACCACAATCAGGCCCTCGGCCCGCAGGGTGGCGGCCATGTTGGGCACGCCCGTCGTAATGATGACCATGGTACCGTTGGAAACCAGGTTTAAAGCAGCTTTTTGGGCCTCTTGCAGGCTGACGGGAATAATCCTCAGGTCGGTGCGCGAGGACAGACGTTCTTGGCTGGCCCGATCGAGTGTCTCCAGGCAAACCGCGATAACGCCGGGCTTAATGATGCCAATCGACAGGTCGATGTCGTACCACTCGGCGCTGACGCTTTGCACCGGAATAACCTCATAACCCAGCTTGTCGGCCACAAACCTGTCGGAGTCGGGGTGGCTGCGCCAGCCGCGGCCCTTAATGACTGCTCCGGTGCCGGTGGGCAAGGCGTCGCCCTGGCCGCTGAACAGCACGGGGCAGTCAAAGGTTTCGTAGCCATGGGCCCGCAGCCAGGCTTCGGCCAGTTTAACCTCGCCGGCTCGTTCTTTGGGCAGGTTGGCCATAACGGCTATTTTGCCGCGCACGAGCGCGACATTGGCCATATAAACCATGTCTGGCCAGGCAGGATCGGGCTCAATGAAGTGCAGGGTGCGGCCAGCGGCCACGTGCGAAGCCATAATCGCGGCGTATTCGGGACCGAGCTTGGCGGCATCCGGTTGAGATGAAGCGTCCATGTACGGGTTGATCTGGTAGGCGATCCGAAAAAAATCGGGCCGACACATTAATAAATCGCGGTTATACATGCTTGGAAATGGCCTCGAAGTTGGCTTTGGTTGTGACGGCGTAAATGCTTTGCCCGTCAATGGCCGAATCGCGCAAGAATTCGCGGGCGGCTTCTTCGGAAAATGATCCGGCAATGCCGGCGATAGCGATGGTGGTTCGGCTCATTGTATAAAAAGTTAGCAGAACTGAGGTGGTTTGGCCACCCGGCAGCCGGTGGGCTACAATGGTGGCATGAAAATTACAGAATCTATCTTCAAAGCCTATGACATTCGGGGGATCTCCGGGACCGAATTAACTAATGAGCTGGCTGAGGGGGTAGGGCGTGCCTTGGCGGATTACTTGACCGAGGCGGGGCCGGTAGCCGTGGGCTACGACATGCGCCCAGATTCGTTCGAACTGGCTAGCTATGTGCGGGCGGGCTTGGTGAAGCAGGGCCGCGACGTGATTGATATTGGCTGCGTGGCCAGCGACATGATCTATTTTGCAGTTGGTTCGCTCGGTACGGCCGGCGGCGCGATGGTGACGGCAAGCCATAATCCCGGTAAATACAATGGCATTAAGCTGTGCGGGGAAGGGGCGCGGGGCATTAGCCTAGACGCTGGCTTGAGTGAGATTCGAGACGCGATTGCGGGTGATCAATTCAAGGAGACCGGCGGTGAAGGCACGGTGACGCGGCGGGACGTGATGGAGGGATGGGTAGAGCATGCCCTCAAGTTTGTGGACGCTGCCAAGCTGAAGCCATACCATATTGCGGTAGATGCTGGTAACGGTATGGGAGGGGCGGTGGTCCCGCATCTCGAGGGCAAATGGCCGCTGAGCGTGGAACCGATGTTTTTTGAGCTTGACGGAACGTTCCCGAATCACCTAGCAAACCCGCTGGTGGATGAAAACAACCGGTTTCTGGTGGCAAGGATCCGGAAGGATGGCCTCGATTTCGGTGTAGCGTTTGACGGGGACGGCGACCGGGCATTTTTGGTGGATGAGAACGGAAAGATCGTGTCTGGCAGCGTGACAACGGCGATCCTGGCGGATTACTTCTTGAAAAAGAACCCGGGGGCCACGGTGTTGTACAACGCCAATTGCAGCCGGGTGGTGCGCGAAACCATTCAGGCGGCGGGCGGCAAGGGGTATCGCACCAAGATTGGCCACAGTTATATAAAGCAGGATATGCGCAAATACAATGCGGTGTTTGCGGGTGAGCACTCCGGGCACTATTATTTTCGCGACAACTGGAGTGCTGATTCCGGCCTGATTGCGGCCATTTGTGCGATTGCCGCGCTGAGCGATTCCGGGCTGAAGCTGAGCGAGTTGGCGGCGAAGTACGCGAAGTATTCGGCATCGGGTGAGATTAATTTTGAGGTAGCCGATAAGGACGCTAAGACAGCCGAGCTGCGAGAGGTTTACGCTAATGGGGAGCAAGACGAACTAGACGGGTTGACGGTGAACTACCCGGACTGGTGGTTTATCGTGCGGCCTTCAAACACTGAGCCGTTACTGCGCCTGAACGTGGAGGCCACGACCCCGGAAGTGCTCGAGGAGCAGTTGGCGAAGTTAAAGGCTATTCTGAAAGCTTAACGGTCAAACTCAACGAGTCTGCTAGCCTAGCACTCGCTACTTATGAGTGCTAAAGTAGAGTTTATTGTGTGTTTAACATTAAAGAGGAGCAAAGCATGGCGCTACAACCATTGGCGGATCGCATCGTGGCTAAACCGGTAGAAGCCCAGTCCAAGACCGCATCGGGAATATTATTGCCAGACCAGGCCAAAGAAAAAACTCAGGTGGCAGAAGTATTGGCCGTGGGTAAGGACGTGAAGGAAGTGAAAGTGGGCGACAGGATCGTGCATACCGAGTACGGCCCGAATCGGTTTAAGCAGGGATCGGATGAATTGTTGATCGTAAAAGAGGAAGACGTCCTCGCAGTGGTAAAGGGGTAATAATAGCTATGGCAAAGAAGATTTTTTATGACGACGATGCCCGCGGGCGAGTATTGGCCGGAGCGCGGGAGCTGTACGAAGCAGTCCGCGTAACGATGGGGCCCAAGGGCCGTAATGTGGTGTTGAGCAAAAGCTACGGCGGACCAACCGTAACGCACGACGGAGTGACGGTAGCCAAGGCCGTGGATATTGAGAACCGCAACGATGAGACGTTGGGTCGCAGTGTGGGGGCCGAGCTGGTGAAGCAAGCCGCCTCCAAGACCAACGACACCGTGGGCGACGGGACTACTACCGCGGTGGTTTTGACCTACCACATTCTCAATGAGGCGAACCGGCTGATCGCGGCGGGTCACAACCCGATGGACTTGAAGAAAGGACTCGACCAGGCAGCAAAGCAGGTGCTGGACAACGTTGGCGGACTAACCGAAAAGATTGCCGGAAACCGCGATAAGGTGGCCCAGGTGGCGACGGTATCGGCCGGGGATCCCGAAATTGGCGAGCTGATTGCCGATGTCATCGAGGCGGTAGGAAACGACGGTACGGTGACGGTGGAGCAGAGTCAGACGCTCGGACTCGAGAAAGAAATCGTGGAGGGCTTCAAAATTGACCGCGGTTACGTGAGCCCATATATGGT
>JAYUCF010000085.1:0-2486 GCA_043740495.1 bacterium | reverse complement strand
GTCAACATTGGTGCGGATGAAAGGACTTGAACCTTCACGGGGTTTCCCCCACTAGCTCCTAAGGCTAGCGTGTCTACCATTCCACCACATCCGCAGGTGTTAATTAAGATGTTTTATAGAAGCTTAGGGCGGTGTCGCCGTAGGTCTTTGCGACCGCAAGCTCGACTGATTTTAACACTGGCGGAGGCATCTTGCTACTGTGCGACAGGGCCAAAACGCCGCCGGGCGTGAGGTAGTCGGCCAGGCGCTCGATGATATCGGGCTCGAGTTTGGCGTAGGGAGGGTCGGCGATGATGAGCCCGTAGCGCGAGCGGTCCTGTTGCTGATGCGGCGAAGCTAGCCAGGTTTCGACGCTGATTTGGTACAGTACATAGCCCCAATCGAGGCCCAGTAGGCGAGCGTTTTGCTGAATGGTTTTGGCCACCCGGGGATTGTTTTCGATGGCGTCCACGAGCACCGCGCCGCGGCTGGCAGCCTCAAAACCGGCGGCGCCGGAGCCGGCGTAGGCATCGAGCACGGCCAGCCCGGTGATGGGCCCCACCACGTCGAACAGCGCCGCGCGGACCTTATCCGACATTGGCCGCACGCTCCGGGATTTGGGCTGCTCAAAAGGGCGCCCACCCAAGGTGCCAGCGATGATTCTCATGCGATTTTGGATGCCGGTGTGACGGTCGGCTCGGTAGCCAGGCGCTGGCCGGCCTCAAGTAGAGCTAGGAGCCAAATTATGCCGATGGTGCGGGCGGCTTGCGGGGCGAGGACTTTCTTAATGATTCCCGCAATATCGTTGTTCCACCCCTCTTTATAGAAGCGTTCGTAGAGATTGAGGCCGGCGACTTCGCGCGCCTCATTCTTGAAGTATTCCACCGCACCGAGACTGCGAGCCCGGCCGAGCTCAATATCGGTAAATTGTGGCCGAATCGGGAAGATCAGCAGCGCAAAGGCAATCCCGAGCTCAAAGTTTTGGTGTGTGCTCATATGGCCTTTAGCCCCCCAAATGTCCCAGTTTTTCTTGATTTGGCCGCCGAATTTCACAAACCTACCGTCTGTGAGATCCCGACTAACTTTGGAGGCCGCATCAGCTATCTTATCTTCGAGCGGAAAATGATGGGCCGGGGTGAGCCCGTCACCGATATAGTGGGCCAGCCAGGCGGCTTCAAACGACGCGCGGACCATATCGGCCTCAATTAAGCATTTCACCAGACCGTCGTAATGGTTTTGAATATGGATCGGAACCTCGCCAGTATCGGTAACCGGATCGTACAAGTGGCTGGGATTATGGTTGTCTTTCTCGTCGGGTCGGCTGCCTTTGGGATGTAAGCCAATTTTGGATTTGAGCCCGTCGGGGCCGTTGTAGCCCTCAAAACTTAAAATAGCTTTAATACTCGGGAAAGCCTCGGTGGGTAGATAATGGGTGATCATTTTGTACGCCGCCACGTCTAATCTCTGGTGGATCCCAGTTTTTTTTACGACTCGTTTCGGGGTAATAAACCCTGCGTACATAGCTACTCTAATCTAGTGAGGTTACAGCCTTGAGGGCGTTCACTTTGGCCGCCACTTGAGGGTATTTTACCATAGCCCCGGGGTCGATGAGGAATTTCAGAGCCTCATTTCGGATCACGGCGAGTAGTTTGACATCGGTGGTGTCGGCCAGCTGGACATCCAGCGCCCCGTGCTGGCGGCGGCCATAAATTTCACCGGGGCCGCGGAGTTCGAGGTCGATTTGGGCAAGCCGAAAGCCGTCTTGGGACTTTTCCAGAGCTTTGAGGCGCTCGAGGGTGCCGGGTGCTTTGGACTCAGCCACTAGGAAGCAGTGCGAGGGGTGGGCGCCGCGGCCGATGCGCCCACGGAGCTGATGCAGCGCCGCCAGGCCGAAGCGTTCGGCGCCCTCGACCAGCATCACGGAAGCATTTGGAATGTCGATACCGACCTCAATGACGCTGGTGGCCACCAAGATATCGAGCTCACCGGCGGCGAATTTATCCATGACGGCTTGCTTCTCGGGGGTGGTGAGCCGGCCATGCAGCAAGCCAAGGCGGTGATGCTTGAAGGGGCCTTTCGAGAGGCGGTCGAACTCGGCCGTGACGCTCTTGAATGCCAGCTCCGGCGAGTCGTCGATGAGCGGGCACACTACGAACGTTTGACGCCCGGCGTCGATTTGGGCATTTATGAGGCTGTAGGCTCCCTCGCGGCCCTTGGCGTCGAGCACGCGTGTGGTGATGGGCTGCCGGCCGGGCGGGAGGCCTTCGATGATCGAGATATCCAGCTCGCCGTAAACGGTGAGCTGGAGCGTGCGCGGAATAGGGGTGGCGGTCATCGACAGCAGGTGCGGCAGACGGCCGGCCTTGGCCTTGAGAGCCAATCGCTGACCCACGCCGAAGCGGTGCTGCTCGTCGATTATCACCAGTCCGAGGTTGGGCAGGGCCACAGATTCGCCGAGCAGGGCTTGAGTACCAATTACGAGCAGCGGCCCCCCGGCCTTGATGCGC
>JAYUCF010000084.1:0-1492 GCA_043740495.1 bacterium | reverse complement strand
ACCAAAAAGCTGTTTATGCGCGGAATTACTCACGAACTTCTGTGGTTCTTGAGGGGCGGGACCAACATTAAGTATCTGGTTGATAATGATGTGCACATTTGGGACGAGTGGCCGTACCGGGCGTATTTGAAGCAGCAGGGGAGGGCCGTGCCGGGTTCTGGCAGTGACGAATGGAAGACCGGCATCAAGGAATTCGTGGCACGTATTAAGGAAGATGACGCCTTTGCCTCCGTACACGGTGATCTCGGCCCGGTGTATGGTAGCCAGTGGCGCAAATGGCCCGGCCCCGATGGCCAACCGATTGACCAGATCCAGCGCGCGGTCGACGACATCAAAAATAAACCCGATTCCAGGCGGATCATCGTGTCGGCGTGGAACGTCGCCGAGATTGACGAGATGGCCAAGTCCGGCCTGCCCCCGTGCCACACGATATTCCAGTTCTACGTGGCGGATGGCAAGCTTAGCTGCCAGCTATATCAGCGCAGTGCCGACACCTTTTTGGGCGTACCATTCAATATTGCCTCCTACGCACTCCTCACTATGATGATGGCGCAGGTGACCGGGCTGGAGGTAGGGGAATTTGTGCACACACTCGGGGACACGCATCTCTACCTCAACCATCTCGAGCAAGTCGACGAGCAGCTGTCGCGCACACCCAAGAGCTTACCGACCATGTGGATCAATCCCGAGGTAAAGTCTATCTTTGACTTCAAGATTGAGGACTTCCGCCTGGAAAACTATGACCCGTACCCCGCCATTAAAGCCCCGATTGCGGTTTAACCAGTGAAGATCTCGATGATTGTTGCGGCCGCCGAGAACGATGTCATCGGGCGCGCCGACGGGAATTTGCCCTGGCATTTGCCATCCGATTTTGCTTATTTCAAAGCTAAAACCTCCGCGCATCCAATTATCATGGGTCGCAAGACATATGAGGCCATCGGTCGGGCATTGCCTGGGCGGCTCAACATCGTCATCACCCACAGCAAAAACTTTGTGGCCGAAGGCTGCATTGTGGTGGATGAGCTCGATCTCGCCCTTCAGCGCGCTGCAGCCAGCGGCACCGACGAGGCGTTTGTGATCGGCGGCGGATCAATCTATGCACTGGCCGAGCCATTGGCGCATACGTTATACCTCACGCGCGTTCACGTTAACCCCGAGGGCACCACGTATTTCAAATATGATGAGTCGGCCTGGGTTGAAACCGCTCGCGAGGAGCATAAGGCCGATGCCAACAACGAGTTCGACTATAGCTTTATTACCCTCGACCGGACATCAGCCGCATGAAGCACCCATAAGATTCACTTGTGAACTCATTTATCACTTAACCGAAAGGCACGATGTGAATACTATTTTTGATCTGACCGCCCAGGAATTCGCCAAACAACGCGACACCCTCAACTTGATCGCTTCCGAGAATTACCCATCTCAGAAGGTGCTCGACCTGCTCGGCAGCGTCTGGAGCAACAAGTACGCCGAAGGCACCCCCGGCAAG
>JAYUCF010000083.1:0-7732 GCA_043740495.1 bacterium | reverse complement strand
GGCCGCTTGCTGCTCCTGCGCGAGAGCCGTAAAGCCACCAACGCAAAGTCCGGGCTCTATGGCCTCGTCGGCGGCCGACTCAACCCCGGGGAGGGCTTTTTCGACGCCCTTGCTCGCGAAGTCAAAGAGGAGACCGGCCTCATCGTTAGCCCCATCAAGCCGATCTTCCTGGGCGAATGGCGGTCCAAGATTCTCGGCGATAACTATCACGTCGTGGCTACATTTTTCTGGTGTCACACCGACAGTACGGCGGTTAAGCTCAGCGACGAGCACGATCATTTCATCTGGATTAATCCCTCCGACTATCCGGAGTACCCCATAATGCAGCCCGACGATCTGGCCATCGATCAATTAATCAAAGAATTGAGGCAGCCATGAAATCGCTCAAATTATCGTCTGGCACCGAGATCCCGGCCCTCGGCTTCGGGTTATGGCTCATTAAAGATCGTGAAACCTGCATCGCGTCGGTCAATACGGCCCTTGAGGCGGGGTATCGGCACTTCGATACTGCCCAATATTACAAAAACGAAGCTTTTCTTGGCTGGGCTCTAGCCCATTCGACTGTTCCTCGCGCGGAGGTATTTATTACTACCAAAATCGCCAACGACAATCAGTGGTGGACCGACATCATCCCTAGCTTCGAAGAGTCATTAACGAATCTTCAGACCGATTACATCGATTTGCTCCTTTTACATTTTCCTGTAACTGAAACTCGCCATCCGGCCTGGCGCAAGATGGAGGGGATCTACAAATCAGGCCGCGCCAAGGCCATCGGTGTCAGCAATTACACGGTTCGCCACCTAGAAGAACTGCTAACCGAATGCTCAGTACCTCCGGCCGTTAACCAAGTGGAGCTGCACGTTTTCTTGCAACAACCCGAGCTCGTCAAGTTTTGTCAGGATCATGACATCCTCGTTGAGGCCTACTCGCCCTTAGCTCATGGGGAGGGAATGGATAACCCCGTACTCGCCGATCTTGCCACCAAACATGGCAAAACTCCCGCCCAAATCATGATTCGCTGGTGCCTCCAGATTGGCACCATCCCGCTGCCCAAATCCGAAACTCTCGAGCGCATCAAGCAAAACTACGATATCTTCGACTTCGAGCTGGATAAAGACGACCTGACAAAAATTAAAACCCTCGAGTCAAATCTCCGCACCGCCTGGGACCCCACCCACGTCGCCTGATATAATAGCCTTATGATCGAACGCATCGTCAATCCTGAAGCCACTGATTCTCCCGCCGAAGCCACCGCTGAACTGGTGCTGGGCGAAACGCTGCGCCCCAAGACCTTTGCGGCCTATATCGGCCAGCGCCTGCTCAAACAAAACCTCCAGATGGCCATTGACGCCGCCAAGCACCGCGGCGAGCCGGTCGACCACATTTTGCTCTACGGGCCGCCCGGCCTCGGCAAGACCACCATGGCGGGGGTTATCGCCAACGAGCTCGGCACCAGCCTGCGCGTGACTAGCGGGCCCGCCATCGAGCGGGCAGGGGATTTAGCTAGCCTCCTCACCAATCTGGCCGACGGCGACGTACTCTTTATCGACGAAATCCACCGCCTGCCCAAAACCGTCGAAGAGGTGATGTACCCGGCCATGGAAGATTTTGGACTCGATGTGATGCTCGGCAAAGGCCCCAGCGCCAAATCCATCCGCCTCGACCTGCCACGCTTCACCATTATCGGCGCCACCACCCGCGCCGGGGCCATCAGCGCCCCCTTGCGTGATCGGTTTGGCCACGTTCACCGGCTGGAGTTTTACTCCCCGGCCGAAATGATCGAGATCATTGAGCGCGCGGCCGGCATTTTGGGCGTCAAGCTCGACCGCTCCGCCGCCGAAGAGATCTCGATGCGCGCCCGCCTCACCCCGCGGATCGCCAATCGTCTGCTCAAGCGCGTCCGCGACTATGCTCAGGTCAATCAGGTGGACACTATTACCCGCCAGGACGCCCGGGCGGCTCTCCATCTCCTCGAAATTGATGACCTCGGCCTCGATAACTCCGACCGCCAGCTCCTGGGTGCCATCATCAATCATTACGCCGGCGGCCCGGTGGGCCTCACCACCCTGGCCGCGCTTTGTTCCGAAGAAACCACTACCATCGAGGATGTCTACGAGCCCTACCTGATGCAAATCGGCATGCTCGAGCGCACCCCGCGCGGCCGCTGCGTCACACCCAAAGCCTACGCCCACCTCGGCCTCACCCCGCCGGAAGTTGGAAAATGACCAAGCAGCCTTCCATACTCAGCCCTAACGGTGATCTAGCCCAAAACCTTGCCCAAGCCGAAGCCATTAAACTCGAAATGACCAAGCTGCTGCGTCAGCTTGAGACCAAAGCCGCCGGCAAATCAATTGCCAAACCTGGCGGCTGGCGCCATCACACCTCCGACTGGGCCGAGCAACATCCGCCCCAAAATCCGCCCGAACAATAGCCTTATCTAAACGGGTCGCTCTTGCCAAGATCGCCGGTAGGCACACTGCCCTGCACCACGTCGAGCTTCTTCACGGCCTCGATTGTGGGCTTATCGAAGCTAATTTTGGCTGTCGGGTCTACAGCCACCGGCAAGCTCGGATCGGCCTTCACATTCAGCGCCGTATTCACAATCAACGCCGTGTAGGCAAACACTGCCACCAGCAACACACCGAAGACATAGGGCTGCAACTGCCGCAAAATTGGTAACAATTTTTTATAATCTAGATCGAGTTTCATATCTTTCATGGCTTTATATAGGCATTAAGTGCGATTGAGTAAACGATCGGCTTGGTTTTATCCGGACGGCTGATGGCAAGATTAGTGACGTTCGTAAAGCGGTTCAGGCTCTCTACCTTGGCGGTAAACTGCTGCAGCTGGTCGTACGAACCCGATAGTTGGAAGCTAATCGGCAGCGCCAGCACCGTACCCGATTTGATCGTCTGTGACACCGAGGTGGGCAGTCCTACCGGGCTAGGCATGCTCACGCTCGAGATCGAAAGGCCTACCTGCGAAGCAATACTCTGGAGCTGGGCCAGCACCTCGGTTTGCTTCTTATCGCGCGGCAATGCTTCGTCCAGCAGCGGCATTATCGGCGTAATGTCTCGGTTGTATTGGCGTTTGAGCCGGCTGAGATTTTCAATTTGGGCATCGGCCGCCACCTGCGCGGCCAACCCGGTCGACAGTTTCTTGGAATCGGCCTTCAGCTGTCTCATGCCGAGATAATACCCTTCGCCCGCCAGCAGTATCGTAACCGCAAATATACCCAGCAAGACGAGGAAAAATTGCTTTGGTTTCATTTCGCCATCCCCGGCTTAAATGCCACCACCACGCTGGTCCCAAAGGTTGTACCGTTATTCGAACTGATGGTTTCCAGGTCTGCCCCGGCTATTCGGGGTGAAGTAATAAGTGCGTTACGAAAAGCTAAGGCTCCGGCGTAGCTCGTGGCAGTCACCGAGATGCGCAATGGCATCTTATCGTCACCGGTGAGTGTCATAGTGTCTATCGATACGCCTTGCGGCACCACCTTTGCGATATCGGCTATCACCGCCGAAAACCGCGTCTGAGTAGCTAAAACGTATTTGATCGCATCCAGGCGGTCACTGGCATCCTTGGCCTTCGGGGTGAACGTCTTGTTCAGAGCCGCAATCACGGCCTGTTTTTCGGATACGTCGGCCGCCACGCTCTGGGTTTGCTGGCCCAGTTGGTAGAGGCTAACGGCAAATATCACCCCCAAAATCGCTACCACCACCACCGATACGCGCACGTATTGGATGGCCAACCGGTTTAACTTGGCGTAACGAATCTGATCTTTGAGCTCGGGAGGCAGGAGGTTAATCATAATTTACCCTCCATTCGGGCCAGTCCGATAGCGGTTGTGTACATCGGTGCGTCGTATTGTGATACCTTTTCTATATGTTTCATCTCGAGTCCCGCCCACGGATCAGCCACGACCACCGGCAGATTGATCTGGGCCGCCATGTATTCCAGGAATCCGGGCATACTGGCGCTGCCGCCGCCCACGATAATCGCCTCAATTTTGCGCTTTTGGATGCTGCGATCTTGGTAGAACTTGATCACTCGGCGCATTTCGGCGCACATCTTATTGAGCGGCCCACCGAGTGAGTCCATCACCTTTGGCTGCAATCCCGACGGTCCCAGTCCGAACTTGTACTTGATCTCGTTGGCTTGTTCAAAGCCCACGCCCAAATCTTTTACGAGCTGCTTCGTCAGGCTGTCACCGCCCATGGCAACGGTGTCGGTGAGGCGGATCACCTTATCGTGGATGGATAGATCAATCGAGGTGGAGCCGATATCGGCTACTAGAGTTGTCTTATTGAGCTGCGTGGTGGCCACGATTGCGCGCGTGGCGGCTGCCATACTGGAATCGATCATCGCCACCTCGAGCCCCAGCATATCAAACAGCTTAATGTAACTATCCGCAATTGCCCGCGGTGCCGCCACCATCAATACTTCGTTGCGTTCGGGACCCGTTTCTATGATTTCGTAATCGATATACAGGTCCGGCAGTGGTACCGGAATATATTGCTCCGCCTCCAGCCGCACAGCCTGGCCCAGATCGGCCGGGTTCATCGGTGGCAACTCTAGCACGCGCGTAAACACCTTAGCCACCGGCAGCGATGCCGCCACTCGCGTGGCCGTGATCTCCCCGAAAGTCATCTTCTTCATCAACGGTTTGAGGGCTTTTACAATCTCTTGGGGATCTACAATAATGCCCTCGACAATCGCATCCTCCGGAAACATGGCGTAACCGTATCCCATCACCTCCATGGTCTTGCCGTTCGGCCGCAGCTGGATCATTTTGGCCGTGCGCGTACCCAGGTCAAACCCGAATAGGGGCCGTTCTTTATAGACCAGTGGGATCTTCATTATGCTGATATAACCATAGCCATTATGCCTATTGTATCATTGTTATTGCTGCTCGTAGTAGCGAACATCGTAAGTATAATTATTGGTCGACACCGTATCGACGAACGATAGATTCCCCGAGTTTCCGAGATCAATAGTTTGTCCCAATATAGCGCCAATAGTCCCGCCTTGGCCGACAACTACTTTGGTCCACCTCGCATACAGTACGGAGCCCGGGGCGTCACCTTGGTTCCCGATATTGATCGTCTGAAGATTTTGTGAGTTGTATAAATCAGTTCCCGTAACACTTGCGCAATCGGGCGAGCACCCGGCAGTCGAATAGAACGTTATAAATTCCATTCCGATGCCGCTGGCATTCGTTGCCACCGAGCCCTGGTTATTGAAGCTCACTCCGGAACTGCCATCCACCATTATCGTCGGTTGCACGGTTACGCTCGAGGCGGGTATTATGATCGAGCTTTGTGTCATGGTGAAATTGCCCGTTATCCAAGCATTTCCCGAAACCACTATCTTGCAGCTATGGGTTGCTGTGACGTCGCCCACTATTTTTACATTTACTGGCCATGTCACTGTCCCGTTATTGCTCGTACAGGATGCGGCTGCCCCGGTGATTGTACTCGCAACCGCGCCTTTCTGCGCCGCCCGGTCATAGTCTGGCAGCGCTGGCGCCGTAACGCCGGTCGACGAAACCAAGCCAGTGTTACTCATCCCCGTACTATCTGATTGCCCGTTAGCATTCACGCTTCCATAGATATGCGCCTGGACATTATTGATTGTAATCGGATTGGGCATCGAACCGCTGGCGCAAATAACGGGGTAGGTCGACCCCCCACCGGCCGGACAGCGCGCGTTCGCTACGTTCACGGAAATAGGTGATCCAACCGAACCGATTGTCGCCGAGTTGCTCATGGTCAGATACCCCCCGACGTATACAGGTCCGTTAGTAATTGCGGCCGAGTTGTGCATGACAAGGCCTCCCGGACCAGTCTGGACAGCGTAGGCGCCCGCCGGGCTGCCCTCTACTACTATTTTTATTTTCCGCGATGAAGTCGGATTGGCAGATAAGCTGGTCGCGTAAACTTTGCCGACGATATAGACAATAATCTCGTGCGGGATGGTGCCGGCTAGTGTACAGGTTTCATATGTACCCTTGCCTTTGATCGGATCGCTAAATAATGTCACTGGGTTAGATCCGGTGTTACTCAACGGGCAGGTCGTGTTGGTGCCCGCGTAACTGGGATCTTTATTGATTTCGAATACCGCCTTATCCGCCCCCGCTTCCGCCACATATTGAGCACTGATGTCGGACAGGTTGCGTTTGGCCGAGGACAGGTTCACTAAACTCAGCGACAGAATACCGCTTAATGCTATGAATAGCGACATCGTGATCACCAACGTCAGGAGCAACACGTACCCACCTTGCGCCTCATCCGAATCCTTAGGTGTAAGTAGCTTTATCATTTATTCCTCATCGTTGCAATGCTAGAATACGTGCCTGAGTAAGCGTGGCCGTTGATCGTCCGCGTTTCAGTTACGGTATAATTTATCGCCTCCGTCCCAGAGGGGAGGCTGACCGTATTATTATCCCTGTCGAGGTACATTGTCACTAAGTTCGCCACATCATCCACGACGTCGGCATCCGCGGGGCAGCCCAGCGATGCCGTACTGGGCGGGCATGTCGTTAGCGCCGTGTTGCCGGGTGCCGAACTGTTGGCAATGCGCCTCCGATATAGCCGACGCGTTGAGGGATTGAGATAAAAGATAATCTCATCGGTGTAGAGCGACGCATGCAGACCGTCGACATAGATAATATCCCCACTACCATTGCGCGATGGCACTGCCAATATCAAAGTAGCGCCATTTCCGGGTGTCCCCGACCAGCTAAAAAGGTTGCCGGGGGCACCCGGCGCGTTGGCGTCCGGCAGTGAGTTCACTGCCTCTACCGATTTGGCTGCTTGGATCTGCCGCGCCACGATCCCTACGGCCTCCTTGGCGTTTGTGAGTACCAAGGTTTTGTTATAATCCTGGTTGCTCCCGAGAATACTTGAGCTGGCAAAATCTCCCACGGCAAGAATGAGTATCGATGATATCGAAATGGCCAACAGCAGCTCAAACAGTGTGAACCCACCTTGCCTGTTCATCGGTTGACCCCCTTGTATGAGATCAAGGTTGATAAACGAACATCCTTGGTACCTGCCCTGTCTTTATAGCTGACGGCGACATCAAGCTGTTTGAGGCCAGCCGCGTCTATTACCGTGACTGTCGTCGTAGCGCTCCTCGGCGAGAGCAGGCTCGGGTATGGGGCAAGGGCCGAGCTGGTAACGTCGGTTGTTCCCGCAGCGATGTTTGAGTAGGGGGTATTGCGGTATTTTTCAACCAGCTGTTGCGCTACCTGAATTGCAATCGTGTAGTTATTTGCCGTGCGGTTGGCCTGCCTAACCCCAGTGTACAACTCGCTAATAGCCACTATCACGATACCCATAAAAGCCATCGTCACGACGAGCTCGATAATAGTAAAACCGTTGCTGCTACGTTTGTTCATATTTCTCAGTATAACCCTTATGCTACACGACCAATAATGGAGCCTCAGTGAGGCTCCATTATTGCGTTCGAACGGGGGCTAGTTGCCGTTGATTACCTGGAACGTCTTGGTGATACACGGGTTCACCGGGGCAATAACGTTGGCGCCATTGTCTTGGTCATTCTCGAGGCACGCCGTGAGGGTGTAGGTCGAGTTGGCGTTGGCTGCGGTGTAGATGTAGGTGTACGGAGCCACGTTCGGGTTGGCCTTCGGGTCGGTCGGCAATACCTTAACGATCGGTGCGGAGCCAACCTGGAGGTCGGTCAACGCGTTCGGGTAGACATTGTTGTT
>JAYUCF010000082.1:0-1180 GCA_043740495.1 bacterium | reverse complement strand
ATCCGAAATGAACCAAACCGCTATCCTCGACACCGGTGATCTTGAGCGCGAGCGGGGGATTACCATTTCGGCCAAAACTATCGCCGTGAACCACAACGGTTATAAAATTAACATCATCGACACCCCCGGGCACGCCGACTTTTCGGGTGAGGTCGAGCGCACTCTGAATATGGCCGACGGCTGCCTGCTGATCGTTGACGCCCAGGAAGGCCCCATGCCCCAGACCAAATTTGTGCTTTCGCGCGCCCTGGCGCTTGGGCTTCAGCCGGTCGTGGTGGTCAATAAGATTGATAAGCGCGATTCCCGGATTACCGAAGTTGTGAGTGAAGTTGAGCACTTGTTCTTGGACCTAGCCGTATCGGATGACCAGCTCGAGTTCCCGGTGTACTACGCTATTGGGCGAGACGGCAAAGCCTGGGACCATATACCTACTGCCGACGAAATTGAGGCCGATGCCGACCTTACTTCTATTTTTAACGCCATTATTAATGACATCCCGGCTCCTAAGGTCGACGTGGACGGTGATTTCCAAATGCTCGTGACTTCACTGTCGTGGGATTCATTCTTGGGTAAGTACACGATCGGCCGGATTCAGCGCGGCAAAGTGCGTGCCGGCATGCCGCTGCGCTATATTCACCGCGACGGCACCGTTTCGAACGCCAAATCCGATAAACTGTTCGTGGCCAGCGGCCTCGAGCGTATCGAAGTCACCGAGGCTGTCGCCGGCGATATTGTCTGGATTACCGGTATCGGCGCCGCCAACATCGGTGGCACCGTCACTTCCGTCGACAATCCCGAGCCACTGCCGGTGATGGAGATCGAGGCGCCTACTCTCCAGATTCAGATCGGGCCAAACACCTCACCCTACGCTGGGCGCGAGGGTAAATCCACCACCAGCCGCCAAATCGGCGCCCGGCTAGAGCGTGAGCTCGAAACCAACGTGGGTTTGCGCGTGGTTGACCGCGGCACCGATTTCCTCGTATCCGGACGCGGCGAACTCCATCTCTCCGTTCTCATTGAAACTCTTCGCCGCGAAGGCTTCGAGCTCGAGGTTGGGCGTCCTCAGGTGGTCACCAAGGAAGTCGACGGTAAGCTACAGGAGCCGATCGAAGAGCTAACCGTCGAAGTCCCCGAGGAATACGTGGGTGCCGTTGTGTCTGAGCTCGGTCGTCGCGGCGGC
>JAYUCF010000081.1:0-9345 GCA_043740495.1 bacterium | reverse complement strand
GGCAAGGACAGAAATTAGCGTTGCCAAAGCCGGGAAACCCCAGTTCGTAACACTAAATACTGACGGCACCACACTGGCGGCAAGCTGAGCTGCAAAGCTGGTAAACAGGCCGGTGGGAGTGATGGGGGTGGGAGGAATAGTCGGGTTTTGGCGCTGAGCCGGCGCCGACGGTATCATCGAGGCTAGGTCACTTGTCTGGATATTCATATTGGTGATCTTGGGTTGAATTGCTAGCCTGGTCGAATAAAACATGACCGCCTGGCTCATCGGCGCCACTTGCGCAGGACCGTCTGTCTTTCCGGTAACTGCTAAATTGCCAGCCGGAGCCGAAACCACTCCCTGAGCACCAGGAATGTCGGTTGTCACGGATGAACCGGCGGTTAAGTCCGGCCGCGGCAGAGTCGTCAACAGACCGGCCGGTGTATCGGATTTTGCCACTCCAACAATAAGTGTCTTAGCAGCCCCTGCCACCTGAGTACCGGTGCCTGCACCCAGTGAAGCTCCGCCGCTCGGGTTAGGTTGACCGCCGCCGCTACCATCAGCATTCATTACGACCAAGTTGACGGACTTAGTATTATCTACCGTGGTTGAACCGCTTTCATTAATCTGCAAAACCGGATCCACACTTGCTAGAGGAGTCGTACCCACACCGCCATCGGCGGCAAACGCACTACCACTCAAAGCCAGCAGCATACTGCCACTGCCTATCACGCCAAGTATCACCTTGATTGACTTAACTAAACCCATACCATCCACCAGTTAAATGCTAGAAATAGTTTCCAAAAACACCAGAATACAATCAAGACTATCCTACTAGCACATATTCCAACATTAGGCGTACTACTAAAAAATAAAGCGGAATATTTATATGTTTTTCAGCAAAATCACCAACAGCTTTAGCACTATAAAATTGCATTGTAGTGCAAGCTTTAGAGATTGCCGGCCGTTTTTTACTAAACTTGCACACCCAGCCTATTAGCTGGGTGTGATTTCTAACTGGGCTGAATATTCATCAACAATATGGCCCGCGATTAGTCCTCGGCGGGAGCTGGAACTATACCCTCTTCAAGCTCGGACTCTCCCACGAGTGCCACCGAGGCCACCTTGTCGCCATCGTTTATACGCATCACACGCACACCCTGAGTGGCACGACCGATCAGCGAAATACCGGACAGTGCCATGCGGATGACCTGACCTTGAGTGCTCACAACCACAACCTCGTCGCGAGGGTCCGTAATTGCCCGTACGTCGACTGTTTTACCGGTCTTGGTGGTCACTACCCCGGCCTTAATGCCCACGCCGCCGCGTGCGTGAGTGGCGAATTGATCAACCTTGGTACGCTTGCCGTAGCCGTTCTCCATCACCACCAGCATCTCCATACCGGCCCGGACCACATCCATACCCACCACGCTGTCACCGGTGCGCAGACGAATCCCGCGCACTCCCCGCGTCGCCCGGCCCATCGGACGGACTTCGCTCTCCTTGAACCTAATTGCCTGCGCCAGCGCCGTAGAGATAATGATTTCATCTTTACCGCTGGTGAGTTTCACCCATTTCAGCTCATCACCATCATCCAACTTAATCGAGATCAGACCGTTGGCCCGCACATTCGCGTAATCTGCCAGCGGGGTCTTTTTTACGGTTCCAAATTTAGTCGTCATGAACAAATGCAATTGATCAACCTTGGAATCAAAGGTCACCAACGATGTCACCTTCTCGCCTTGCCCGAGCTGCACCAGATTCACTACCGGCTGGCCCTTGGCCGTGCGCGATGCCGCCGGAATCTCATAGACCTTGAGGCGAAAGACTCTCCCCTTGTTAGTGAAGAAGAGCATGTAGTCGTGATTCTGTGTGAGTACCAAGTGCTCCACCACATCCTCTTCTTTGGTAGTCATACCCATAATGCCCTTACCGCCGCGACCTTGGCTCTTATAGGTGTTTGCCGGAATGCGCTTGATATAGTTGCCGGTCGTCAGCGTAACGATGACTTGCTCATTCGGCACCAATTCCTCTTCTGAGAACTTGCCGAGTTCGTTGCCCACAATTTGGGTCCGGCGTGCATCGCCGTATTTAGCCTTTAGCTCTTCCAATTCTTCGCGGATCACCCGCAAAATTTCGCTCTCGCTCGAAAGAATGCCTTCCAGATGTGCGATCAGCTTCATCAGCTCAGCCAGCTCATCTTCAATCTTCTTGCGCTCAAGACCGGCCAGGGTCCGCAGCTGCATCGCCAAAATCGCCCGCGCTTGGATCTCGCTGAGTTTAAACTGCTTCATCAAATTCAAGCGTGCTTCATCGGTGGTCTGCGAAGCCCGAATTGTCTTAATTACTTCATCGATATGGTCCAAAGCAATCTTTAGCCCTTCGAGCACATGCGCCCGGTCTTTAGCTTTGCGAAGCTCAAACTCCGTCCGGCGCCTGACCACGGTCTGGCGATGCTTTAGGTATTCCCGCAACATCATTTCCAAGCTCAAAATGCGCGGCTGCCGGGCGTTGTCCACCAGCGCCAGCATATTGAAGTGGAAAGCCGTCTGCATCGGCGTCATCTTATATAGCTGATTCAAAACTTTCTTGGGATAACTATCTTTTTTCAGCTCAATCACAATCTTTGTGCCGTGACGGTTACTCTCGTCACGCAGGTCGCTAATGCCCACCACCCGCTTATCTTTCACGAGCTCCGCAATCTTCTCCACCATCGTCGAGCGGTTCACAGTGTACGGGATTTCCGTGATCACGATCGACTCATGACCCTTCTTGTCCTCCACGATCTCAGCCTTGGCCCGCACTACCACGCTCCCTTTGCCGGTGCCGTAGGCCTGACGGATAGAATCGTTGCCAAAAATAATTCCACCGGTCGGGAAATCCGGACCCTTCACACAGGTCAACAGGTCGTCTAGGGTCACGTCTTCCTTATCGATCAACATCACAATCGCATCCACCAGCTCACTCAGGTTATGCGGCGGAATGTTGGTGGCCATACCCACAGCAATACCCATCTGACCATTCAGCAATAGGTTCGGCAATTTAGCCGGCAGGACCGACGGCTGCTTCTTGGAGCCGTCATAGTTCGGTACAAAATCAACGGTTTCCTTCTCGATGTCGAACAGCATCTCCTCGGCAATCCCGGTCATCCGGGCTTCGGTATAGCGCATGGCAGCAGCTGAGTCACCGTCCATCGATCCGAAGTTACCCTGACCATCCACCAACGGATAGCGCATTGAAAAGTCCTGGGCCATCCGCACCATCGAGTCATAAATCGCACTATCGCCGTGAGGGTGATAGTTACCCATGACTTCACCCACCACCGCCGCGCTCTTACGATATTTAGCGGTGTGTCGCAGACCTAAATTGTTCATAACGTACAAAATTCGCCTATGGACAGGCTTTAACCCATCGCGAACGTCCGGCAGCGCCCGAGACACAATCACCGACATTGCGTACGCCAAGTAGCTCGTTTCCATCTCGGTCTCGAGCTTTTGAATCTTCACGGTGCCGATGTCGGACTTGATGATTTCGGGTTCTTCGTCCGGGCTATCTAGGTTTTCGAAAGGTTGTTCGTCCATATCGTTCCTTATACGTCTAGGTCATCAATTGATAAGGTGGAAGCTCGCGATGAAATGAAGTTTTTACGCAGGAGCACTTCTTCACCCATCAGCTTGTTAAAAATGGCATCAGCGCGTTCGGCATCTTCCACGGCCACTTTGAGCAACACCCTATTACCGGGGTCCATCGTAGTGTCCCATAGCTGATCGGCGTTCATCTCACCAAGTCCCTTGTAGCGTTGTACCCCACTCACACCAGCCAACTTGAGCCTTTGCTTCTCTTCGTCCGTGGCGCTCGTCTCCTCTTCCTCATCAATCACCACCGCGCCTGCCTCGGCCTCCGGAGCATCTTCCAGTTCAGTATCATCCTCGGTAGCCACAATACTATCGTCACCAGCCACAGCATCGGCTGCCGACTGATCATCGCCTTTCTTGCCCGACTTTGCCTCTATCAAACGCTCAATGATCGCCTCGCGCTCATCTTCATCGTAGGCATACAGCTTCTTGCGGCCGACCTGGAGGCCGTACAACGGCGGCTGAGCAATATACAGATGTCCACCCTCTACTACATCGGGCATATGGCGGTAGAAAAACGTCAACAGCAACGTCCGAATGTGCGCCCCGTCCACATCGGCATCGGTCATGATAATAATGCGACCGTACCGCAGCTTGGTCACGTCGAATTGTTCGGCAATGCCGGTACCCAGCGCAATAATTATATTTTTGATTTCGTTGTTGGCCAGCATCCGATCCAGCCGGGCCCGTTCCACGTTCAGAATTTTCCCGCGCAGCGGCAAGATGGCCTGGAATTCACTGTCGCGGCCCCCCTTGGCGCTGCCGCCAGCCGAATCGCCTTCTACGATATAAAGCTCACTGCGCGAAGAATCCTTCGTGCGGCAGTCCGCTAACTTACCCGGCAAGGTCAAGCCATCAAGCGCACCCTTGCGAATTACCGTGTCGCGTGCAGCCCGCGCCGCCATTCGGGCCCTGGCAGAAAGGGTAGCTTTTCCTATGATCTTCTTAGCCTCATTCGGATTTTCATCGAGGTAATAATTAAACATTTCCGAGAAAACCTGCTCCACGTACCCGCGAATTTCCGGATTTCCGAGCTTCGACTTGGTCTGACCCTCAAATTGAGGATCGGGCAGGCGCACTGATATCACCACCGTGATACCTTCTCGGGTGTCCTCGCCGGTTAGGTTCTCCTCATTTTCTTTCAATAAACCGTTTTTTCGCGCGTAATCATTAATACTGCGAGTAAGTGCCCGGCGGAATCCTTCGGAATGAGTACCCCCCTCCGGGTTGGGAATATTATTCGCAAAAAACTTCGTGGTCTCGGTGTAGGAATCGTTGTACTGCAGCGCGATCTCAACCTCGGTATCTTTGATGGTCTTCTGTGCGTAAAATGGTGGCTCATGAATAGCGGCCTTACCCATGTTCATGTGCTGCACATAGCTGCGGATTCCGCCCTCAAAATAAAAACCGAAGCGTTTGCCCGTTTTCTCATCCGACAAAAAGGCGTGAACACCTTTAGTTAGGTACGCCTGGCGACGCAAATACTCCAGAATATCATCATAACTAAACACAACGGTCTCAAAAATTTTAGTGTCCGGCCAAAATGTAATCGTGGTCCCAGTTCCGCCGGTGTCGTACTTACCTACTACCTTAACTTCAGTCTGCGGCACACCGTCCTTATACTCTTGCTTATATAATTTGCCGTCGCGGCGCACCTCAGCCACCAGCGTCGTAGACAGCGCGTTCACCACGCTCACGCCCACGCCGTGGAGGCCGCCACTGACTTTATAACCGCCGCCGCCAAACTTACCGCCAGCGTGCAATACCGTCAGGACCGTCTCGAGCGCGCTCTTGCCTATTTGAGAACCAGTCTTATGCTTGTCGACCGGAATACCGGCCCCGTCGTCGGTCACCCGCACACCGCCGTCTTCGAGCAAGGTCACATCGACGGTAGTGGCGCGACCGGCCATCACCTCGTCAATCGAGTTGTTGACGATCTCCCACACCAAGTGATGGAGTCCTTCTACCCCCGTACCGCCAATATACATACCCGGACGCTTTCGGACCGGATCCAGTCCTTCAAGAACTTGGATCTGATCGGCACCGTACTGTGTTTTATCTGCCATATCCGAGTGTAACCACCTATGCTTAACTCAACAAAAATGGAGCTTTTGGCTCTGCAATATACCTATTATAACGCTCAGGTCTATCTGGAGCAACCTCTGTAGTCTACTTTAATATTACGCTTACGAGCAATACCTGTTGCGCCCGACGTAAATGTTGTATCATTACGCTAATGTTTAGAAAGATTGTCTCTCAGCTTTCCCTATCGCCTAGCGCCGTCAGTCAACTGACGTTCTATTCCCGGCGCCTCAAGCAGGAACGTATCACCCGAACCTTCTCAGCGCTAGCTGCTGTATTGCTCGTTGGCCTCCAATTTGCCGTTATCGCCGCTCCTCCGACTTCCGCCAATGCCGCCTCTCCCAACGATATTATTCAAGGTGGTTTTATTTCCAAAAATGACTTACTCAACCGCTACGACGCTAGCGCCGAGCTAAAATCTCTTTATGCGCGTTTCGGCATCAGCCGCGTCGATATCCAAAATTCTACGCACGGCAGTATCAACTCCAAAGACAAGACCCTCAAATCCATCGGGCGCACCCAACACGCCGCCAGCGATATAGAAATAAACGTCGGCACCCACACCTATTGGATGCGCTCTCTTAGCGTCTGGGATACCGGGTCAAACGTCGCCAACGGCTCAAATTATGAAGTCTTAGAAGGCAAGCGCGCCAAAGACGGCAGCTATTTTGCGGTTGTCTTGCATTGCGGCAACATAGTCTCTAGGACAGTCCCGCCAGTGCCCACCCCTACCCCGACGCCAACCCCTCAGCCGACACCCAAACCCACCCCGGTCCCTACTCCCAAACCGACTTCGGCCCCTACTCCCAAACCGACTTCGCCCCCTACTCCCGCTCTTACACCCACGGCCATCTCCCTTGCCTGTGTTTCGCTCACCGCCAGCCCCCTCACGGGACAACGACCTCTCAAAGTTGATTTCACCGCCGCGGGTGACTCTACCGGCCAAACCATTAGCGAATACATTTTCGATTTCGGTGACACCGCTACGCTCGCTCAAGCCAGCCCTCTTGCCTCGCACACCTATACTCAAGCCGGCAATTTCACGGCTACCGTGAGGGTTAAGGGTTCGGCCGGTAAAACTACCGCCGTCATTCCGGCCTGCTCAGTTACCGTATCCTCCGCTTCGGTCCCGCCGGCTTTCACCAAGGCCAAATCTGCCCTTAACCTCACCAGTAACATCGACGCCACAACCAAGCCGGCCGCGGCTGGCGATCTCATCAAGTATCACCTCACCACCAAAAATATCGGCGGCACCGCCGGCGCCTACGTAGTAGTTGAGCACGTTGAGGATATTCTTGAATACGCCGACATCGTCGACTCCTCCGGCGGCGCAGTTTCGGACGGCGCCATCACTTGGCCAAGCCAAACCATTCAGCCTGGCACCGTTCTGGCTATCAATTTCACCGTCAAGATTAAAAATCCGATACCTTCCACCCCCGTCGGCAGCTCAGACAAGAATTCATTCGACTTACGCATAGACAATGTCTATGGAAACGCCGTACAGATTAATCTCACTCCACCCATCTCAAAGCAGGTCGAAAGTGCCGCCACCAGCCTTCCAGCCACAGGTGCACCGCTCAGCACCATGATAGTTCTGCTCGTGTGCGCCTTTAGCCTGTTTTTCTACTTCCGTAACCGCCAACTGCTCGCCGAAGTTAAACTTCTCCGCGGCGAATATCAAGGAGGGCTATAGCCATGTCTGCTGAGCATATCAAATCATCCGCCGAGCAAGGTGAGGATATTGCCACCGGTCTCGAATCGGCCCGCGCGGAAAAGCTCGCCGAGCTGCGTGAAACCAACATTGAGCACGACCCCGAGGCTCACGCCGAACAGCGCGCCGAGCAGGCCCGGAAAACCATCAAACACCAGGACCTCGAACCAGAACCTGCCAACGTCTCAGAAGACGAGGCCAAACCCTCCTCGCACATCCGTGAAGTCTTGAATTATCACCTTAACTACGCCCAAACCTTAGCCAGCGTCCAGCGCAAGCTCAGCCCCGTCAGTCGCAGCTTTAGCCAGGTCATCCATACCCCTATAGTCGAGAAAACCAGTGAGGCTCTGGAAGCCACCGTCGCCAGGCCCTCCGTGCTTCTCGGCACCACTTGGACAGCCCTAATTGTTGGTTCTATTTTCTACCTCACCGCCCGTCACTACGGTTACACTCTTTCAGGCTCAGAACTGCTTTTCTCGTTTGTGGTTGGTGCGCTTCTCGGCCTGACTCTCGAAGGCGTCTGGCATACCCTCAAGCGCCGCTAAAACGCCTAACCGCTCTATTCTCCGATAACTACATTACCGGTCTCATCAACATATACCTCGCCAGGTGCTAGCTTCTTGGGCTTCTCAGTCCGCGTCAGGGTTGCCTGAGCAGACGGCTTAACGCCGGTTGGAAGAATCAGTTTCCCGGTCAATGGCGCTGCTTCCGCCTCCGCCCGAGACGGCTCATTATGCTCCTTTTCCGCGTTACTGATGATCACCTCGGGCAGACTCTCTTTATTTTTGTGCCTACCCAAATAACGCCGATGCTTGATATCGCTTTGATTGCCGGGTTTCCCCTCGGCACCGGTTGGAACCCGTCCTACCGCGGAACCAGCTGACGCCGATATCGCCGGTTCCGGTGCTGTACCTACCTTCGGCTGAGCCGCCGACTCCTTGGATGCCTCTTTTTCGCTCGGCGTCGCGGTCGTGACCGGCTCCCCAGTGGCCGCCTGAGGCGCCTCTTCGACCGATACATTCTCCAATCTCGCTTTGGCCACGTCATCGGCATCTAATGACTCAGCCTGTGGCATATCCTCGTCAAACGCTGCCGCGGTGACGGGTACCGGCGTGGGCGCCGGTACGACTTCCGCAGGCACTGGCGCCGCCCCACTTTCCTGGCGGCTCAACTCTGCCAGCTCATCGGCAATATGCTGTTTAGTCGGAACAATTGCAGCTAATGGCTGAACTACCTTCAGACTATGATGCCCTACCGGACGGAAACCGGTGTCTTCCGAAGCCTGCTCAGTCTCGGATGTGCCGAGTAGTGTACCTAGCTTCAAATCAGCTCCCGACTGCTCATCGGACGAAACCTCAGGCTCTTCCGTATCAGCCATCCTATGATGGCTCGACGAATTATCGGTATGAATCAGCGATACCCCTACCAGATCATCAATCTCATGTTCTGCCTTCTGAATTTGTGCTTGCGCCGAAATTGGCACAACTGGAGCTTCGGGTGCCGGTTCGGCCGCAGCCTCGGGCTGTGGGGCTGGTTCGGACTGCGAAACTGGCAGTGACTCCGGTACCGCCACGGGCTCTGGAGCTGGCGGCGGCGCCGGCTCGGTTGGCTCTGTGATTACTATCTCCTTCGGCAGCTCAATAATGGGATCCGGTACTGGTTCAGCGGAGGGCTGGAATGTGGGCTCAGAAACGGGCATCGCTATCGGCAGCTCAGGAGCTGGCATAACGTCGTCCGAGGCCGAGGCAACTTGAGATACGGCCGCTTCCCGCGATTCGGGTTGAACCGGCACGAGATCCGCCGGCAGCGTATCCGCTACACTCACTATTGAATTGAGTTCGCTCGGGACAACCGATTGCTCAGTTGGCACCTTATTTTCGCCGACATTGGCAGCGCTATCCGCCTGAGCCTGAGGCGCCGCCTCAACCACACTTGGCA
>JAYUCF010000080.1:0-3087 GCA_043740495.1 bacterium | reverse complement strand
GGCTTCATGGTAGGCGGTAATTTCTTTTTCCTTAACATTCATCACGTGCGTTTTGCGCTCCGGTCCCATGAGGACTTTCTCAACACTGGAGTTGAGATCCTTTTGGGTAATCTTCTTCTGATCGAGGCGGGCAGCCAGGATAGCTGCTTCGTTCATGAGATTTTCAAGGTCAGCGCCGGAAAAGCCGGGGGTCTTCTTGCCGATCTCTTCAAGTTCGACGGTCTTCTCGAGCGGCTTGCCGGCCGAGTGAACTTCCAGGATGGCAATACGGCTTTTGAGATCCGGGGCGTCGAGGGTAACGCGGCGATCGAAGCGGCCGGGGCGCAGTAGAGCCGGGTCGAGCACATCGGGGCGGTTGGTGGCGGCAATAACGATGACGTTAGCGCCCTGCTCAAAGCCGTCCATTTCCACCAGAATCTGGTTGAGGGTCTGCTCGCGTTCGTCGTGTCCCCCACCCATGCCGGTACCGCGCTGGCGGCCGACGGCGTCGATTTCGTCGATGAAGATGATGCAGGGAGCATTTTTCTTGGCTTTCATGAACAAGTCACGGACGCGGCTGGCACCGACGCCGACGAACATTTCCACAAAGTCCGAACCGGCAATAGAGAAGAACGGCACGCCGGCCTCCCCCGCTACAGCGCGGGCGAGAAGGGTTTTGCCTGTTCCCGGAGGGCCAAACAGCAGGACGCCCTTGGGAATTTTGGCGCCGAGCGCCTCAAACTTGCTTGGGAACTTAAGGAATTCAACGACCTCGGAAAGTTCCTGCTTGGCCTCATCGGAGCCGGCGACTTCCTTGAAAGTCACCTTCTTTTTGTCGGTCCCGTAAAGGCGGGCGCGGCTCTTTCCGAAGTTCATCGCCTGATTACCCTGGCCCTGAGCTTGGCGCATCATGAAGTAGAAGAAGGCAATAATGAGCGCGATGGGTCCGACGGTGATGAGCAGCTGGAACCAAATGCTGGAGGTGCCGGTATCGGTACCCTTCACTCGAACGGTAATTTTGGAATCATCGATACCATAATCTTTGAGGGTGGCTGTAGTCTCTTTGTTGGTGACGTGTTTGGGCGCGGTGGGATCTTTCAGCGTAGCGGTGAGCTTGTTGCCATCAACGTCGATGCTATCGACCTGACCGGTTTTGGACTCATTGATAAACTGAGAGAGCGGCACGGTTTCGGTACGTACGGTCGGCAAAGACATCACCACCAGAATAGCGGCCACCAGAATTGCGCCGACAAGGAAGAAGAAACTTCGGGTGCTTTTCTTCATTTTCATATATTACCCACTTTCATTAGCTGTATGAATATAACATTTCGGCGCCTGAGATACACGAAGGCGCGCCAAAATACCAATTTATTATACGCTACCGGGGCGAGTTTGTGGTGAGGTTAATATGCGTGGGCTCGATATTAATCACGATGCCCTGGCGTAGCGGGCGATATTTGCGGGGGACGCCGGTTTTGGCGAAGGTGGCAGCCTCGGTAATGAGGCGGCGGTCGAGGGCAATTCCCGGGCGCAGGCGGCGGCAGGCGGCCAGCAGAAGCTCTTCAAACTCCCCGGCCTGCAAGCCGCGGACGAACTTAACGGCGAATGAGTAGGTGTCTAGTGAGACATAAGCGGATTCTAATATTACGCTTATGCTTTGATCAACTTTTGTGTTCAATATTGCCAACTGGTCGAGGTTTTCCAGATAGGAGGCCCGCCACTTAGGCTCGGCGTACGGGAGGAGACGATGGCGCAAAAAGTTGCGGGGATTGCTGATATCGGCGTTGGTGGGGTCTTCGCGCCAGGCAATTTGATGCGCTCCGGCATAGCGCCGGAGGTCGGCGCGGGTGAGGGCCAGCAGAGGACGGAGGATAGTCGAGCTGACCGCCATGGGGGCCAAGCCAAGCCGACCGCTGCCGCGCGCCAGGTTGAGCAAGCTGGTCTCCAGTCGGTCGTCCTGGTGGTGAGCGGTGAGTACAGTGGCAGCCCCTAGGCGCAGGCGCGTTTGCTCGAGCCAGTCATGGCGCACCGCGCGGGCGGCGGCCTCACTGGCCCGGCCGAGACCGGCCGCGTACTGCTCGAACGGCAGGCTGTAGCGCGAGGCGGCAGCGGCGACAAATTCCGCATCGGCGCTGGATTCGAAACGCAGGCCGTGGTCGAAGTGCGCCACGGTGAGCGTATAACCGCGGTCGGCGGCAGTGGCAAAGATATCGAGCAGCACCATGGAGTCGGCGCCGCCGGAGACAGCCAGGATATAGGCTCCCGGACTAGGCCAATTGATGTTCAGAGTTTTCATGGCGTACATTGTGAGCGAATTATATACCGTTCGGATACACTGGTCTTATGCAAGCTAAATCTAACATTCGTAGGCAGGGCCGCGAGCAGCGTGAGACGATGGGACCCGGCACCCGGGCCGAGTTGGACAGCCGCGTGATAGCGCGTTGTATGGAGGAGCTCGATTGGAGTAGCTACCGCCGCGTGATGGTATTTCTGCCAATTGAGCGGCGGCACGAGATCAATACCTGGCCGCTGGTGGAATGGATATTTCAAGTATGGCCGAGCGTGAGATTATACGTCCCGAGGGTGATGGGTGACGAGCTGGAGGCGGTCAGGATCACCCCGGAATCCAAATTTTCTCCGGACCGATGGGGAATCCCCGAGCCGGAGGGTGGGGCGGGACTGGCAACGCGTGACGCCCTGGACTTGGTGCTCACTCCCCTGCTCGGATTTGACGGGCACGGTCAGCGCGTGGGGTACGGACGCGGTTATTACGACCGGTTTTTCAGCGCCCACCCCGCGGCTCGGCGCATCGGCCTCGGATACGAAAGATTGTTCGCCAGCGCGGGCATTGTAGCTGAAGATTACGATGTGCGGCTCCAGGCTGTAATGACAGAATCGCAAACTTATCGGTTTGATTAATTCGCATATAAAAGCCCGACCAAAATCGGGCTTTTATAATGGTGGCTACGGGTAGATTCGAACTACCGACCAAGAGCTTATGAGTCTCCTGCTCTACCACTGAGCTACGCAGCCATACGAGTACAAATTGTAAGAGTTTGAGGCTGAAAACGCAAGAATTACTCCCCATAGAATCAAAATAGCGCCCCA
>JAYUCF010000079.1:0-12396 GCA_043740495.1 bacterium | reverse complement strand
CACATCATAACCTTCGGTCTCAAACTTGGTCCGGTACATTTGTACAATCGCCATGTCATCTTCGATAATGGCGACTTTTGTCTTTGTGCTCATGGTTACTATTGTACAGGGTAATAAGTGGGGTTGCTATATGAGCTTGTTCAAAATATCAATACCGGCGGCCAAATTATTCAGACTGGTAGCGTAGGAAACGCGAAAGTGGGTGGTCTTAAGCGAAAACAAATCACCGGGTATCACTACCAGCTGCTCGGCAAGGGCTTTCTCTGCCACCTCGCGGCCATTGAGAGTCGGGTGCTTAATGAAAAAGAAGAACGACCCCATACTTCCCGAATACGTGTAAGCCGGATTTAGGTGTTCCATGATGTACTCGCGGTTTTTAGCGTAATGCTGCATCGCTGGCTCGGTCGATACGCCCAGAACCGCTTTGGCGGCGTGTTCTGCCACCGAAGAGTTTGAAAAAAACACAAACTGCTCGAGCTCTGTCATGGCGGCGATAATCTCCGGAGTACTGTGCGCATATCCGATGCGCAGGCCGGTCATAGCGTGGTTTTTTGAGAACCCGTTGAGCGTGATTGTCGGCTGGTACATCGACCCGATGCTTACGTGCTCGCCGGCGAACACGAAATCCTCATAAACTTCGTCGGAGATCACTATCAGGTCGTGCTTGCGGCAGACGGCAGCGAGCGACTTTAGTGTCTCGCGGCCGTACACTGTACCAGCCGGGTTATTAGGCGAGTTGATAAGTACCGCTTTGGTCCGCGGCGAAATTAGCTGTGTCAGCCGTTCAATGTCGAGATCAAAAGACGGGTAGGTATCCAGAAAAACCGGCTTCGCGTCCAGCAAAACCGCCAGCTCGCGGTAGGCCAAAAAAAATGGATCGGGAATGATTATTTCATCACCCGGGTCAAGAATTGCCGCCATGGCCAAAAACAGCCCCGCGCTAACGCCGGCAGTTATGATGGTCGTGTCCGTTGTCGCTGCTATGTGGTTACGTTGGCGCAATTTTTGGGCCACCACCGCTCGCAAATCCACTAGGCCGCCGGCCGGAGTATAGGTGGTTTTACCCGCCTGAAGTGCCTTCACGGCCGCATCGCGCCCGGCGGGCGTCATCTCTCCGTATGGTACGCCGATACTGAGGTCGATTGGGTTTGCTAAGCCCTTGGCTTTGGCGAAGAAGCTCATTATTTCGGAGCTGGCAAACGCTTGTGCTCTATGTGCAATGATGGATTTCATGTTATATCTTATATGTAGCTTACAG
Source organism: bacterium (assembly GCA_043740495.1). Classification (GTDB taxonomy): domain Bacteria; phylum Patescibacteriota; class Saccharimonadia; order UBA4664; family UBA4664; genus UBA5169. The sequence goes on along the minus strand of JAYUCF010000079.1, from coordinate 11,138 downwards.
GAACAATGAATATAATCACAAGCACTCTCCGCCGTTCCCCAAATGTCGCCGTACCCCTCCACCCCCCTGCGGAGCAATCGGTCCTCAAGCTTTTTAGCGAAGCCGCCGTTAGGGTCCCAGCCTACAAAGATTTTTTGAAGCACTCGGGCGTTAACCCCAAGTCTGTTAAGACCATCGCTGATTTCAAGCAACTTCCTCTGGTTGACAAAAAGAATTACCTTACAAAGTACCCGCTAGCCGAGCTCTGCTGGGACGGTACCCTGTCGCACTCCCGAATTATTTCGGTGAGTTCTGGCTCCAGCGGTGAGCCTTTTTTTTGGCCGCGTGGCGCCGCCCAAGACACCGAGGGCGCCGAACTTCACGCCCGTATTTATCGCGAAATCTTTAACGCCGAGCGCAAATCCACCCTGGTAGTCGTCTGCTTTTCTATGGGCACGTGGATCGCCGGTTCGTACACCACCTCCAGCACGCTCGGCGCCATCGACCAAGGTATGAAAATAAATTTGGTAACGCCTGGAATGGAAAAAGAGGAGGCCGTTAAAGCCATTAAACGCCTCGGCAGTCAATACGAGCAGGTTATTATTGCCGGGTATCCGCCCTTTACGAAAGACATCCTCGATGAGGGCCGTCACCAAGGCATTCGCTGGAGCCGTCTCGACGTGAAATTCATGTGGGCGGGGGAGGCGTTTAGCGAAGAGTGGCGCGACTATGTTTTGCAGCAGGTCGGCTCTCGGGACCCCTATCACGGGGGCATCAACATTTATGGTAGCGCCGACGCCGCCATGCTCGGACATGAAACTCCGGTTTCGATTCTGCTGCGCCGTATCCTCAACCGTCGCCCGGCCGTGCGCGAAAGATGCTTCGGCAGCGAGGTGCTGCCATCGATCATGCAGTACGACCCGATGAGCCGCTATTTTGAAGCGATCGGCGGTGAAGTGGCGTTTTCGGCCTACTCCGGCATCCCACTGCTGCGCTACAATATCCACGACATCGGGGGTGTGCTGCCCTACGATGAGGCCGTGGCCATGGCTGGCCCGGCCTTTGCTGAGGGCGTTGTCAAGCATGGCATCAATACCGCCCCGTGGCGCCTGCCCTTCATTTATCTCAATGGCCGCAAAGACTTCACCGCTACGATTTATGCCGTCAACATTTACCCCGAAAATATTAAAGCCGCCCTCGTGGACCCCAAAATGCGGGGGTGGGTCACCGGCAAATTTACCATGGCCACGCACAACAAAACCGACATGAGTCAGTATTTCGAGGTCAACATAGAGCTCGCTCGTGGCATTCGCCCTGAGGGCGACTACAGAGACATCGCTCGCAACACCCTCGTTACCAAGCTCACGAAGTTGAACGGCGAATTCCGCAAACTCCACAGTGCGGTCGGCCACAAGTCCGAGCCTGTTGTGAACCTCATCGAATTCGGCAACAAGGAACATTTCGGGCGCGGAGTCAAGCATCGTTGGGTGAAACACTAATGGGTCACTTGAACCTCTCCAAAACCGACTATTCCGGTATCTGGCCGAAGTACCTTCAGGAGGCCGCCGCCCGGGCGAGCCTGCCTGACCCCACCGATGTGCCGAGCGTCCAGCGCATGGACGAACCCGACAGCGAGCAGCATCTCGAAGAGATTCTCAACGGTGCCAGTATTACCAAGGTGATTGATAACTACGATGAGCAACTGGCCGAGCTGTTCATTAGTGAGAACGCTCACCTTTATCGCGCCAGCCCCGAAATCAAGCGGCACTCTATCGCCGAAATGCTCGAGAAGCATTACGCGCACGTCCCGGCCTGGCGAAAGGGGAGTTGGGTGTACTACCCGTGGAACGGCCAACTTGTGCATGTGCTCGAAGAACCTTTATTCACCGCACTGCGGACCGTGCGCAACAAAGATCTCATCACAGCGCCTCAGCAAGCTCTTTACTCCGACATTAATGCGGCCTGTTTTGGGATGAGCGTCGGCAGCAGCGCCGCCGTGGCGTTGGTGCTGCAGGGTGGCTCCCTTCGGCTCAAGATCGCAGATGGTGCCGTCATTAGTGGCTCGAATCTTAACCGCATCCGCACCGGAGTTGCCAGTGTCGGCGAGGAGAAAGCCCGCGTAATCGCCCGACAGCTATACGAGATGAACCCGTATATCCAACTCGAGCAGCTCCATACTCCGGTAAAACCGGGCACTCTATCTGAATTTCTAGATCAGCCTTGGCCCACCGACGTATTGGTAGATGAGATCGACGACCTCGAGGTGAAGATTAGGCTCCGGGTAGCCGCCCGAGAGCGCCGGATACCCGTGGTTATGGTCACCGACCTCGGGGACGACGTCATGCTCGACGTTGAGCGTTACGATCTCGATCCCCATCTTCCGCTTTTCCACGGGCTGGTCGGTAATATTGAAGAAATCCTCAGTCGCCAAGATATGTCTCAGCGCGAGTGGCTCAAGTATGCTACCGCCATTATTGGTACCAAAAATGTCCCGCTCGATATGCAGAAATCGCTCTTAAAGGTCGGCTCCACGTTGCCCACCCAGCCTCAGCTGGGCGGGACTGCCATGATTGCGGGGGCCGTGGTGGCTTTTGCAGTGCGTCAACTCGCTCTCTCGGAGCCGCTCAAATCTGGGCGCACCATCGTCTCGCTCGAGAACACTCTTATCGAAGGCCGAGTTGGTATTAAGCACAAACTCCGTCATCGCCAGCACTCTCGGATTCTCGACCGAGCTATGAAGAAAATGTAAGTACGTCTTCCACGTTCAGCCGAGGTGAATGGCGCGCGGCCTTGGCGGCCTCTCCGATGCGCATTACCACCTGCAACCGGCCGCTCGCGTTGCAAAACCTCTCTACATCCAGATGAAAATCCGCCGCTTCCACTGTCGCGGCCATAGTTGCAGTGTCAAGGCCATGCGCCGTTGCCACCAGCGCAGCGTGTTGATAGGCCCGCCCGGCACTAATCCAATAGGGCTGCGTATCACCCTCACTAAATACCAGCACCATTGCCCCGCTGCGAATTAGAACGTCATGCTCTTTTTTACCTTGTGCATCAGCGAGTACCCCACTGCGGATAAGTTTGTTTTCTATCAATGACCTCACCCCCGACACTGCCAATCCGAACCCTGGCATGCCGGTAGATTTTTTCGTCCAGCTAGAATGCACTAGTGAGCTCAGTTCGTCCCGAAACGACGGGTTGCCCAGTGCAATTGCGATGGCTCGGCCGGTTAGGTTAGCGACTAGTTCGATGAGTTTTCTATCACTCGATGCTACTACCTGTATTCCATCATGCCTACCTCCCGAAATCTCGTCGAGGGCTTCGCGCGCCACCGGAGTAAGGGAATACGGCTCTCTGTTGCTGGCGCGGCGTACAGCGGCATTTAGGAGCAACTCCAGCTCAGGCCTGGACTCACCGGGAAGAAATTCGTATTCGATACTACCGGCGTTGCGCCGTGTCTCGGTGGCGTTAAGTCCGAAATATTCCGCCGCCACTATCAAATTCTCGATGGCCGCCCCGATACTTAGCCAGCTTTCGCGCCCGGTTGGGTCGCCCGCTTCGAGCGTGCGTTCCGTTGCCAAATAAACTCGCAGTGCGCTGCCTGCCACCTCAAAACGCCACGGTTGCACGTTGTGCACCGACGGCGCTAGAGTCGCGTAGCGGCATAAAAACGCGATCTGACGCTCAATGGGGGCTTTGGAGGGGAAATCCCTGGTTGAGACATTCCAAGCCGAATAATTCGTCATAAGTTGGTGTTTCCGATCAAAGTAGTTATGCTAATAAAGATTATGCTTGAGATCATTATCCTTGTCTTTGCGTTACTTGCCAATGTCCTCCTGGGATTACTGGTCTTCTTGAAGAACCCCAAAAGCGTCACCAACCGTCGTTTCTTGATGTTGGCCGCCGCTTTTTGCCTCTGGGGCGGTGCTAACTACCTGTCGGTCCACTCATCGCCCAACATCCAGCTGATGCTGGTGCGCATTGTGCTGTTCACCGCCGCCCTTTTGAACCTGGCCGTGTTTCTGACTTTCCGGGCCTTCCCGTTGGCGCACCCGTCCAAAGATCGGCTGGTTGTCCCCGCCGCAGTATTCACGGGCATTGTTATGGCTCTCACCCTGACACCCTATGTTTTTAGTCACCTTCAGCCGGGACCGGAAGGCCCCAGTCCCATTCCAGGGCCGGGGATAGTGCTGTTTCTAGCCCAAACGCTTTCGCTGCTCGGCGTTGCTGTGGTCACCCTCGTCCGACGGTACCGTAAATCCAAACAGCTGGTGCGCCAGCAGTTCAAATATGTCATTCTCGGGCTCGGCGTCACCTTCGGCTTGATTGTCGTCACGAATTTCGTTCTTGTGGCGTTCTTTCAGGTCAATGCTCTGCTGCCTTTCGGTTCCGCCTACACCCTCTTTTTTACCGGCAGCGTAGCCTATGCCATCGCCACTCAGCGGCTTTTCGATATCCGGCTAGTTGTTACCCGCGCCATTACTTACCTGCTGGTGCTCATAACTTTCGAGGGCGTTTACGCCACCACGGCCTTCGGCATCGTTAGCTTGCTATTCCCGAACACTGCTACCTCTTTCAATCAGGCCGCCATCTACACTCTTCTCGCCATAGTCTTGGCGTTTACCTTTCAACCGCTGAAAGAATTCTTCCAGCGCGTCACCGACCGCATTTTTTACCGCAACAGCTACGACTCCCAGGAGGTCCTCAACGAATTCTCCAAAATCCTCGTTTCCGAACGCGATCTCGACCGCATTCTCAAATTCACCATCACCAAACTGTGCGAAAGTCTGCATATTGGGTTTGGCCAGCTCGTAATTTTCAATAATGATCGCGTCTACCGGGTCGAGCACTTTGGGCAGCTGCCTAAGCGGCTAATGGTGGCACCCGAGCTGGCAATCCTCAACAAGTCGATGATTATAGCTGACGAGATCGAGGGCGGTATAACCAAGCAACTCATGGAGGAGCACGGTATTCGGGTGGCGCTGACTCTCAAGACGCGCGAAGAGTTCGTGGGCTATCTATTGCTCGGCGATAAGCTGTCCGGGGACATTTACTCGAACCAAGATATCGATCTGCTCGAGATCATCGGTAAGCAGCTGGCCGTGGCTATTTTAAACGCCAAAGCCTACGCCCAAATCGGAGAATTCAACCTTACCCTGCAGGCGCGGGTGGACCACGCCACCAACCGCTTGCGCGTGGCCAACCATCACCTCAAAGAGCTCGATAAAGCCAAGGACGAGTTCATCTCCATGGCCTCCCACCAGTTGCGTACCCCCCTCACCACCATCAAGGGCTACCTCTCGATGATGATTGAGGGCGACTCCGGCCAGCTCACGCCCGCTCAAAAAGAGTTTGCGGAATTCGCCTATGGCTCGTCGGAAAGGATGGTGAACCTTATTTCCGATCTCCTCAACGTGTCGCGGCTGTCGGCCGGCCGTTTCCTCATCCAGACCAAGCCCACGGATATGGTGGCCATGATTGCCGACGAAGTGCGCCAGCTCGCCACTCATGCCACTGCCAAGAATATTAAGCTCATTTTCGATCGCCCGCCCGGACTCCTCCCGCCGGCCGAAATTGACGACAATAAAACCCGTCAGGTGGTGATGAACTTTATCGACAACGCTATTTATTACACGCAGACGGGGGAGGTGCGTGTGGTGCTCGAGCAGTCCGGCGACAAGGTTAGGATGGAGGTCCGCGACACCGGCATCGGCGTTCCCGACAAAGCCAAGCGTAAACTCTTTACCAAATTCTTCCGGGCCGACAACGCCCAAATCGTTCGCCCTGACGGTACCGGACTTGGCCTCTATCTGGCGAAGCGGGTGGTTGAGGATCAGGGTGGTACAATCATATTTAATAGCGTCGAGGGTAAAGGTTCGACCTTTGGTTTCGAGTTACCGTTTAATCCAGCAACACCAATCCGCGAGGTCGCCAATGCCAGATCCCACAAATAATAGTCCGGCACCAGTTTCCGCCCCCCCGGCCGCAGCTGTCGATACCGACGTCAAGACCATCCTGATCGCCGAAGACGATCCTTTCATTTCGCGCATGTACCAAATTAAGCTCGAAAGCGCCGGGTTTCGCGTTATCCTGAAAAATAACGGCCGCGACGCCTTTGAAGCCGTCAAATCCGACCATCCTAACCTTGCCGTGCTCGATATCAACATGCCCGAACTTTCCGGGCTCGAAGTGCTCTCGGCGCTCCAAAACGACGGATTTGATTTCTCCCAGATGCCCGTGATCGTGCTCACCAACTCCTCCGAGTTGTCCGACCGCAACACCGCCCACTCCTACGGCGCCGAATATCTCGTGAAAGCCGAACTTACTCCCCGTGAAGTGCTCAATATCATCAGCCAAAAACTCGGAATGCCCACCGTTTAAGGCAGTGCAAACGCGTTGCGCTCGCGCCGCAGGGTAAAGGCCGATCCGGCCGGGTGATCAATCCCCGGGATAGTCGTCACCGCCGTCAGATACCCGGCCTCCTGCACAATTTTTATAGTTAGGTTGTTAAATTGGCCGTAAGGGTAGGCAAAATGCCGCACACTGTGCCCCAGCTGCTTCTCGAGCATGGCCTTACCGGTTTCAATTTCAAATCTTTGGTCGGCTTCGGACAGCGTTACCAGGTTGCGGTGGTTAATCGTGTGGCCGCCGATGGTAATCAGGCCACTGGCGTCCAGCAACTTTACTTGGTCCCAGTTCAGATACCCATCACCGCAGCCGTTAGGGGGCTGCAGGGGATCATTGTAGCGTCGGTCGGCTCCGAGGCACCACCGGCTGGCCTCGCCGCCATAGATGATGTAGAACGTGGCTTTCATATTGTGTCGTTTCAAAGCCTCAAAGGCCGACATCTGCGCCGAAAACCCATCGTCGAAGGTGATCACCACCGGCTTGGCCGGCAGGGCTTCGCCGCGCAGTCCGGCCAACGCTTGGTCGAGGTCGATCACGGTGTAGCCGGCCCTTTCCAGATGTGTCAGCTGGGCGTCAAAATCGGGCGGGGGATAGTGGTATAGCAAAATCGGCACCCTCACTCCGCCCACCGCTGCCGCGGGCCTCGGGTTGCTACTCGCAGCCACCGACTTCGGACCGCTACTGAGCTCCAAATTCCAGTTGGCCACCGCTTGTTTTAGCGACCTAATATCATTACGGGCCGCCACAAACTGACCACTCTGGGCATCGAGTGATATCATCGAAAGCTGCCGGTCTATCTCGCTCGGGGCTACCACCTGAGCGTGCAACTCGCTTTGCCGCGCCTCAAATTGGTGCAGCGCCTTCACCGTCCGGCCGTATTCGGCCTGCAGCTTCGCCGGTAGGTTGCTGTCTATTGCCACGCTTACGCTGGCTTGCGGCCACATCAACACCATGGCTACCGCGCTTGCCAGCAAGGCAATAGCCACCCCCCCGAACGGCCCCCACCTCATCAGCTGAGCGCGTTTTATGCTCAGTTTCGGAAAATTCATATGTTTTTAGTATAGCTGATAATTACCGCCGGCCAAATATTAGAACCTCAAATTCTATATGAGTAGCGGTTTCACCCAGGCTACCGATCTCGGTCCGCGCCTGCTCGCTGAGGTGGCGAGCATTGGGAGTCATCTCCAGCAAATCCCGCAACCCCGCCGCTCTCAGCCGAATTTCGTCTGTCAACCGCTTGGTATCAAGCAGTTCAAACTCCGTCAATCCGGCGTTGGTCTTGGCCGGCTTGTCGTCCTCGATCCCGATCAACCCAAACCGTTCGCGCAAATCCGCCAAATGCCCCGCGCCGGGCATCGCTATCACCAGCCGGCCCCCCGTCCGTATCACCCGCGCAAACTCTTTGGCGTTGCGCGGGGCAAACACGTTAATGGCCGCGTCCACCGACCCGTCCGCCAGCGGGATTAGCCGGTTCGTATCCGCCACTGCCCACCGGACCGCGGGGTAGGCCTTGGCGGCCGCCACAATGGCTGGCTTCGAGATGTCGGTGCCATACGCCCGGACATGTTCAAGTCCCGGAGACCTCATCAATTGACCCAAATAATACCCCTCACCGCAGCCAAAATCTGCCACCACCCGCGGCCGGTCCGCCCCCACCCCCGCCGCCACGGCCTCCGCGAGCGGCCGGTAATACCCGCGCGCCAAAAACGCCCGCCGCGCCCGCACCATTTCGGCGTTATCGCCCTGCAGCGCGCCGGGCGCTTTGCCGACGAGCAGGTTCACGTACCCCTCCCGTGCCACGTCAAAACTGTGCCCCGCCTCACAGCCGACAGCTCGCTCGCTGACCGCCAGCGGCCGCCGGCACACCGGGCAAATCAATTCGGTTTGGCTCATGGTTTCATTCATCAGGTAGCATTATACCCCGCGACGCCCCAACCGCCGGGTTGCCCACTCGCCCAAATCCCGCATATCAAGCGAGAACTGGAAATCATGTTATAATATGGTTCGCAACCACCTCGAGGAAAAGGATGAGCCATGGGTTCCGAGGACCAGGAAGTAGTACCTACCGCACCTCAATCAATCGATGTCCTCGCCGCCGCGTGGGGATTCACGGAAGATCAGCCGCTCCGGCTGCTTCATGTCCGGCTTGTCGCTACCCTCCGAGCTGGCCTGCCGGCTCGGGACCTTTGGGGCAGCTACTTGGATGCCTCCAACCGGCAGGTCGACTTCGTCGGGCCAGGCGCCAGGAATGTCCAAACCCGGGCCGCGCTAGCTATCAGTCGGGGCCTCATCTGCCTCGAAGCCGGCGAAACCGTCAGCGCTCTCAGCTATCTGCTATTCGCCGAAGCCGCCGCTAGGGATCACGGCTGGGCCGCCGAGGAGCGCCTGCTCACGGCCGAGATCGCCAACCATGGCTCGGATGCCGAGCAACAGCAAGCCATGGCCTACTTCTACGAAGATGCCCAGGAATGGACCGACGCCGCCAGCAAGTACGAGACAGCCCTAGCCATATATGAGGAGGCCGAGGGTGACGACTCCATTACCGAAGCCCATCGCGGACTCGTGCATCATCGCATAACAGAATGCCATCTGGGACTACTCCGTCTAGAGCAAGGGGAGCCCGATGTACTCCACGTGCTCATTATTGTCGGCCTACTCAGCGCCTCTGATTACCGCCAAGGTACCCCGGACCGCGCCAAGACTCAGGGGTTAATCGCCCAACTCAGCCAAGAACCCTGGTGGGACGCCACAATGGCGCACCTTGAGTCATGAGCCCCACGCCAGCCCCTAGCGGAAGTGCCACCCGGCCTTTCGCCGGGGGCTTTTCCCATTTTTGTATCAGACTGATAAACCAAAAAAGCTCTCGAAGTAGCCGCCTAAAATGGACGGCATTATCCTGCCTGACGTCGGTATAGGCATAGGCTTTCGTTACATTAACACCGCCGATCAACACGTGTCGCTGGGCAGCCGGTAAAGGAGTTAAAAATGGACCGATCGATCGGTCCGTTTCAGAAGCTTCCAACAGATAGGAATACGCTAATTTCGTCTACCCCTTTATATATTCTATATTCTTGACAAACCCTCTTTACTCAGCTATGAAAACCATGACAACCAGCCCAGCCATCTTCGCTCCCCTTAGAGCCTCGAATCCATTGGTTCTGGAACCCAGACACTATCCCCTGCCATAGGCCTAAATCAGGCATATATAGAAAAATTCGGACAATAATAACTTGGTAGGCCTGCTGCTTCGAAGTGGAACGAGATTGCGGCAGAGATCGTTCGTCGGAACCGGTTTCAAAAGTAAAACACCCCCGAGGCACCGCGCTCAAATTACGAGCGGTCGGTGCCTCAAGGGCAGTAGAGACGTCGGCGGACTGCTTAGTGGAGCATCAGCCAGAAGCCAAGAGCGGCTCCGAAGACCGCGCCCATGACAATTAGCGGCCACTGGAGAAGCTCTGCGAGCTTAGCGAATTTGCCGCCACTGTCCATGTGGGTGAAAGCAATGATTCCGGTGATCGCGCAAACGGCGAAGCCAACCAAGATAGCTAGCAGAATCATCACCGCGAGCCCGCCGATGATGTCGCGCGTGATCGTGATAGTAAGAGCTCCCGACATAGCGGATTTACCTCAACTTTCAGTTGTAGGGAATGTACCTAGTACCGGCGCCGGGCGTCGGGCAAGTTCTCGGGAAAGCGGAATTCGCACCGCTGGTGTCCACAGATGCAGCAGTAAACCGATCACCCAATTTGGATGATCGCTGTATTATAACACTTATGATAAATAATTGCAATGGTAGTCGCACGGGTAATGTCGCTTCGCGACTTCTGCTGCCCTCCACCGAACCGGCGACGTTCGAATCACACCGAAACCAAAGAAAAACACCCATACGAGATGAGCGTTTTTCTTTGGTAGACCTAGTTGGCCGTAGATGGAACACCATCTAACCTAGTTTGAACTCGATGTATGAGAAATTGGATGAACTAGGGTTTAGTCACTACAGCGGCGAAGTCACCTTGGCCCAATACAATTAGATTGACCGTTGAGTCGCCTGAGGTTAGCATTAGCATATTAAGATGGTCTTGTAATCAGATCAGAAGAACAAAAGCATGTTAGACGAAACTAAAAATCAAGAAGGTCCACCACTAATCACCTCGAAGCCGTATCAGTCGATTATGAGGGCAGAGACTGGTTTCCAGGAAGGCCTATCCAGCCTCAATACAATCGCAGTTTCGCTGTCGCTTGATGATGACCACCATCTCCGAGTATACAAACGATCAGATAATGCTAACAAGGCCTTGGTGCCAGAAGTACCGTATCGAGACATCGCCGCCACAGATGTAAGGCGAGTCTATGCTAGTCTGTATCAGATAGTCGTAAAAACGGCCGCTAGAACGTATTGTTTTGACCTAAGTGGCGGCGAAGGTGGAGGCGCGCAAATGTCTTCAGCACTTGGAGGTGCGGCAATACCCGGCGGGGGGATTGCTGGGCTGATTACGCTTAAGTATATCCTTGCCAAGCTGCCAATAGACGATTGGCTTGACGCAATGCAAAAAGACCAGTTTCCGGTCAAGAAGAGCCGATTAAACGACATCATTACGAAAAAAGTATTACCTCACCTGTTCATTAGCCTAATAATAGGCATTCTATTGTTCGTAGTCCTAATCTTTATCTGGGCGTTCGTCGCCATAAATGGTCCCACTTGGTTAATATATTTGGAATATTATCTATCTCCACGTTAGCTGCCGGCCGGGGGT
>JAYUCF010000078.1:0-3759 GCA_043740495.1 bacterium | reverse complement strand
ACGGCTTTGACGTCTTCGCGGGCGATGATTTTGCCGCCGATGGCCGCTTGAAGACTGACCTCGAAGTTTTGCTTGGGGATGAGAGTTTTTAGCTTTTCGACGATCTGCTTGCCGGCGCGGTAGGCTTCGTCTTTGTGGGCGATCAGCGAAAGCGCGTCCACCATGTCACCGCCGACGAGGATGTCTACGCGAACGAGCTCTTCGCGGCGGTAGGCGGCGAGCTCGTAGTTGAAGCTGCCATACCCGCTAGTGATGGATTTGAGGGAATCGTAAAAGTCGGTGAGGACGTTGGCGAGTGGGGCATCGAAAGCGATGAGGGCGAGCTTTTCGTCGACGTAGGTGAGGTTTTTTTGGATGCCACGGATGCGATTGACGAGCTGAATAACGCCGCCGATGTAGTCGCCGGGCACCACAACCTCGCCGGTAATCCACGGCTCACGGACCTCCTCGATGTGGCTGGGATCGGGCAGATCAGCGGCGGAGCGGATGGTGCGCTCGGTGCCGTCATGACTGCGCACAATGTAGTCGGTGCTGGGGCTGGTGACCACCATATCGAGGCCGTATTCGCGCTCGAGCCGCTCGCGGATGATGTCCAAATGCAGGAGGCCAAGGAAGCCGACGCGGTAACCGAAACCTAATACTTGGGAAGATTCGGGCTCGTAGATGAGGGCGGCGTCATTGAGCTTGAGTTTTTCGAGCGCGTCTTTGAGGTCGGGGTACTGCTCGTTGGAGGTCGGGAAAAAACCGGCGAAGACGAAAGGCTTGACCTGCTTGTAGCCGGGAAGGGCCTCACTGGCGCGGATGGCGCTAAGGGTGACGGTATCCCCCACGCGGGCCTCGGCGATGGATTTGAGGTTGGTCACCACGTAGCCGATCTGGCCGGTTTCGAGCAGCGGAATAGCGGTCTGTTTGGGCGCGAACATGCCGGTTTCCACGGCCAGGCCGTCGGTGGCGGCATTAATGAGGCGGAGGGTGTCGTGGCGCCCCAGTTGGCCGTCGACGATGCGGACAAAGAGGATAACGCCGCGGTAGTCGTCGAAGACGCTGTCGAACACCAGAGCGCGTAAAGGGGCTTCGGGGTGGCCGCTGGGAGGAGGGATCTGCTCAACAATTTGGTCGAGCAGCTCGGCCACGCCGGCGCCGGTTTTGCCGGACACGCGCAGGATGGTGTGAGGGTCGACGCCGAGGAGGCTCGAGACTTCGGACGCCACACGCTCGGGGTCGGCGGCCGGGAGGTCAATTTTATTGAGCACCGGGATGATGGTGAGGCCGGCCTCGATAGCGAGGTAGACGTTGGCCAGGGTTTGGGCCTGAATGCCCTGCGAGGCATCCACCACCAGCACGGCACCTTCGCAGGCAGCCAGCGAGCGCGACACTTCGTAGCTGAAGTCGACATGGCCGGGGGTGTCGATAAGATTGAGCCGGTATTCCTTCCAGGCCATGCGCACAGGCTGGAGCTTGATGGTGATGCCCTTTTCGCGCTCGAGATCCATAGAGTCGAGCAACTGCGCCTGCATGTCACGCTTGTGGACGGTGCCGGTGAGCTCGAGCATACGGTCGGCCAGGGTCGATTTGCCGTGATCAATATGCGCGATTATACAAAAATTTCGGGTATGGGATTGGTTCACAGTAGTTGATTATACCGTGAAACGATGCTCTCGTTAAGCCTCGAGTTTACGGCCGTAACCCTAAGCCTTATCGGCCAGTTTTTCTAGCACTCGAATATAGGTCATAAGCTCGGGTACTTTAATGTCCTTCAGGTAAGCCCCAAGCTCAATTCGAAGGATTTTTTCGATACTTTCTACCTGAACTTTCCCATGTGCGCTCAACGAAATCACTACGACCCGACTATCCGGGCCGCCGGTATCACGGGAGATCATGTCCAATGAATCCAAATGTTTGAGAGATGCCGTGACCACGGGTGGCTTCACCCCAAGGTGGTCGGCCAGCTCACTCGGCCGCAGGTTGTGGTGTTCGGCAAGCAGGCCAAGCAACGCCCACTCCGGGAGCGATAGCTCGTGCGGGGCCAGTGACGTTGTCATGTAATTTGTGAGGGCACGATGAGCCTTGGCCTGTATAAGCCCAGCCTGGTAGGTGCGAAATCGGACTTTGTTGGGGAGAAAAAACATTATGATGCCTTTGCTAAGCCGTTAATAAGTATGGAAAATTTTACTATTGCATGCAGGCTTATTACTAATATAATTAGTTTACCTAACTAAATAAAGGGATTAATCAATGATTCGTACAGCAGCTAAAGTATTTGGGGCGGTATTCGTCCTTATCGGCGTGCTAGGTTTTGTACCGGCGCTAACTCCGGACGGTAATCTTCTCGGCTTGTTCCATGTGAACACTCTTCACAACATTATTCACTTGGTGAGCGGCTTCGTGGCTTTGGCCGCGGGCTACGCCAGTGTTCGCAACTCCAGGCTCTACTTCCAGGTATTTGGGGTAGTTTATGCCCTGGTGGCCTTGCTCGGTCTGGTATACGGCGAGAACGACATTCTCGGACTCGTATCCAACAACATGGCCGACACCCTGCTCCACATTGTGATCGCCGTGGCCGCCCTGACCTTGGGCTTTGGCAAATTCGACCATGATGAAATCGAAGCGGCTTAAAGCCTAAAGATTAGTTGGCCTAAAGGCTGGATACTTCGATGAGCTCTTGGGCCTCGAAAATGCTCCACTCTTAAATATGAGCGGAGCATTTTGATTAGGTATTAGCGAGCGAAGTAGAAGCGCGCAGACAGGTGCGAAACTTCATCTGGACTGAGACCATGTCTGTATACGGAACGGTAGCAGCGAAGATGCCGGTGGCACAAGCCGCCCGGGCCGTAGAAGAATCCGCGGGTGAGTAACGCGAGCGATCCGAGGACAACCGCGCCAGCAAACAGCGTTAAGACGAGGTGATGGTCATGCAGTTTCGTCGGTCGATTTTTCACTCAGTGAGCTAGGAATGGTCAAAATAGAAACTAATATTAATAAGCGTAATTAGGCGTAATTATCGGTCCAGTCATTTTGCATTAAGACAACATCACCGACGGCTATAAAATGCTCAAGGTTTGTATAAAATTTCTTAGGATCATCAATGAGGATGATTTCACCCTTAAAATTGCCCTCTTCTAGACCTTGCCGGATGTGGGGCGTGACCGAATTTTGGATCAGAACCACGAGATCCGCGACCGAAGCAATCTGCCGCCCGATCGCGCGATGGACTTCGGCGGTCTGACTCCCCTGCTCGACCAATCCGGGGGTCACGTAGACACGCCGCCGAGCCTCGATGCTAGCGAGCCAAGCCAGCCCCGCGCCCACGCCGTCGCTGTTACCGTTGTAGGTATCGTCGATGACCCAGGCACCCGCCAGTTGCCGGGGCTGCATGCGGTGTTCGTAGGGCTTGGTTTTGGCAAGGCCGGCACTGATTTGATCTGGGGTTAAGCCCAGAGTTTGCGCAATATCAATAGCCGCAACCAGCGGGCCGATGATTTGACGACCGAGCAGGCCGGATTTGACAGCGATACGCAGCCCAGACTTACCGGCGGTAAATGAGGTGGAGTCAACCGCGACCTGAACTCCGGAAACGGCCCAGCCGTTCACACCGCTGGAGGTGTAAGCCAATGGATCTTCGGGAGCAATCTTTTCCCGGACGAGAGTATTATCTCCATTTTTGTAGACCGGGTGGTCACCTAGATAGTCGGCCAGCTCGAAAATGGCGGCGGCGGTACGGTCGAGGGTTTTAAATTTGCTCAAGTGGGCTTCGTTGAT
>JAYUCF010000077.1:0-2328 GCA_043740495.1 bacterium | reverse complement strand
GCGACGAGCGTGGCCTGGTCGTCAATATTGAAGGCGCCTAGGGCGAATTGTTCTTGTTTAGCCCGGGAGTAGAGCGCGCGGGCAGCTTCCGTGTTGGTCATGGGTTGGGTGGTTTCGCTTATGTTAATGCTATTGTGACGCTCAGACGTCCGCTTGGCAAACTGGCAATCTACCCTTTGCGCTTGATTAGCTCAAGGGCTTGTTTGGCGATGTTGGGCGCGGTGAGGCCAAAATGCTTGAGGAGCTCGTCTGGGGCGCCGGATTCGCCGAAGCGGTCGAACATACCGAGCCGAGTCATGGGTACGGGGTGATGATCGGCCAGGGTTTCGGCCACGGCGCCGCCGAGTCCACCGACAATTTGGGCCTCCTCCACGGTGAGCACGGCGCCGGTCTTGCGGGCGCTATGAACGATAGTGACGGTGTCGAGCGGCTTGACCACGGCGGCGTTGATAACCTCCGCCTCGATGCCTTTTTGGCTGAGTTTTTCGGCGGCCACGAGTGCCTGGTAGACCATCGTGCCGCAGGCCACTATGGTGACATCTTTGCCCAGCCGGAGCACCTGAGCTTTGGCGAGTGAGAACGGTGACTTTTCGGTAGTAACCACGGGTGACTTTTCGCGGGCCAGCCGGATGTAAGCGGGCCCATAATGTGACGCCAACACCATAGTGGCCTTACTGGCCTCCACGGAGTCGGCGGGCACCACCACAATCATATTCGGAAGCACCCGCATGAGCGCGATGTCTTCGAGCATTTGGTGAGTGGCGCCGTCGGGTCCCACTGAGACACCGGCGTGCGAACCGACGACCTTCACATTGGTGTCGTTGAGGCAGATGGTGGTACGAATTTGCTCCCAGTTGCGGCCCGGTGAAAAAGCGGCGTAGCTGGATACAAACGGCACTTTGCCCGCCAGCGCCATACCGGCGGCCACGGTTACCAGGTTTTGCTCGGCGATACCGACCTCGACGAAGCGTTCGGGGTAACTTTTGGCAAAATCATCCATCTTGGTACTGCCGGTGAGGTCGGCGCAGAGGGCGACAATGTTTTTATTAACGTGCCCGGCTTCGAGCAGGCCGCGGCCAAACCCAAAGCGGATGGGCTCCTGCTTAACCTCTTTGGAGAAGAGATTGTCGGCGAGATATTGTCCTGGTTCGATCATTCGTGTTCGCTCCTAATTTGGCCGCCGAGGGTGCGCAGTTCGTGCAGCGCGATGCGAGCCTGATCTTTAGCCGCTGGGGCTCCGGGAGCGTCCGCAAAGTAGCCGTGAAAATGATAGTCGTACTCCATGTAGTCGACGCCTTTGCCGGGAATGGTGTGCGCGATGATGGCGACCGGCGAGTCGGCGATGGCCTTGGCGAGGTTACAAGCGTCGATGATGGCTTGGAAATTGTGGCCGTCGATCTCGATGACATGCCAGCCAAAGGCGGCAAACTTGGCGGCAACGTCGCCGAGCGGCATAACATTTTCGGTGTTGCCGTCGATCTGAATATGGTTGCGGTCGATAATGGCGGTAAGGTTGGAGAGCTTGTATTTAGCGGCAAACATGGCAGCCTCCCAGATATTCCCCTCGTCGAGCTCACCGTCACCAGTAACCACGTACACGTGGACGGGCGAGTCATCCATACGCAGGGCTAGCGCGTGGCCGGCCGCTTGGCTGAGGCCGCTGCCGAGCGGTCCGGAGGTAGATTCGAGGCCCGGCAGACGCAGGCGTTCGGGGTGCCCCTGAAGGCGACTGCCAAATTTACGAAGAGTCTTTAGCTCCGACACCGGAAAGTACCCAGCGCGGGCCATAGTGGCATAGCGCACCGGCACGCAATGGCCATTACTCAAAAACAGTCGGTCGCGACCAGCCCAGTCCGGGTCCTTCGGCCGATGATCCATAATTTCGAAATATAGCGCGGTGAAAATATCGGCCAAGCCCAGCGGCCCGGCGCTGTGGCCGCTGCCGGCTTCCACGAGCATATTGATGATGTCTTCTCGGATTTGCTCTGCTTGAAGCTCGAGCTGCTTGTGAGTCATAGGTTAAGCATAACTTTAATCATCGATTTTGGCGAGATCAGCTGGTGCCCTCCGCGATGGCCTCAAGCGCAATATAGGCAATCTCGGGGTCGGGGGCGTCGTGGATGAAGCTGCCAACATCGAGCAGATTGGCCCCGGCCTCGACGGCTTGGCGGCCGGTTTCTTGGTCGAGACCGCCATCGACGGCGATTTCCAGATCAGGGTTTATGGCGCGGGCCTGGGCGATTTTCTCGAGGCAGTCGCCCCGGAATTCGCCGGCATTGTGGCCAAGCCGGCCGGTGAACACCACGAGGTGATCAATAACTGGCAGAA
>JAYUCF010000076.1:0-24659 GCA_043740495.1 bacterium | reverse complement strand
GCCGGTGCTTTGGCCGATGGGAGTGATAACGATGTGGGGAACTCTCGGATAGGCATTGCGAAATGATACGGTGGCGAGCTGCGCACCGGGGAAGTGACTGGGGTAGCCCGCAATAGTGCCGGTGTTGATGATGACGGTACCGGAAGTATCGTTGCCGTCGACACTGGCACTGGCACCGGCACCGGCGCCGGACAGCGCGGAAGCGCCAGGGGTTTGGCCGCTGATTGACAGATGACCGGCCAGGTTGATGGTGCCGGATACGGAGATGTCGCGCACATTGAGTATGCCGGCCGAGATGGAGCCGCCGAAGCTGCCGTTGCCGGTGACGGCCAGGTTGCCGTTCACGGTGCCGCCGGCGCCAAATTGGGCCGGGCTCTGGAAGTTGACGGGGCCGGCCACAACGAGCTGGCCGCGAATATTCGTGACGCCAAGGGTGGTCGTCTTGTCGACAGTAAGGTCGCCCAGGGCGGTGCCGCCGGAGACCTGCAAGCCGCCGATGACCTTGAGGTCGGAGGCCATAGCCACTCGGCTATTGAAGAGCGATGAAGAGCTGATGGTGAGTACTTGGCTGGAGCTGCCGGCGGAGTTGCCGTCGAAGAAGGTGCTGAGTTTGGCGAGCTCTGATTTGTCGAGGTTAGTTACTTTGGGCGCTGGGACGGTGGAGGTTTTGGTGCGGGTAATGTAGGAGTAAATGCCGAAGATGATGCCGGCTGCCACTAGCGCGCCGACGAACGTGAGGACGGTGGTGAGGATGTCGGCTTTACGGTAGATATTAGTGATGGAAGCGTGGCCTTTGGCGACCGATTTGTGGCTAGAGCCGGAGGTAAGAACTGTGGGGACGGTGCCGTCCGCTAGCGGGTCGGTCTGTACTACCGGGGTTTTAGGGGCTTCGGCCGATTCGGCGGCGTCGTATGCGTTCTCGGTAGCGGCCGGTGAAATATTTGAAGCTTCCGGGGCCGGGTTGGGCGTCGGTTGGTCGGAGGCGGGGGATTGGATGTTGGGGTCTTCGGCCACGGTTGTACCTTGTTGCTCACTCACAATTCGCTTATGCTATCATACCGCAAGCCTAGCATTATGGTAATATCTTATTAATGTTAGTGTTTCCGAGGTATACGCATTACTCCCAGACGGGCCGGCTCGCTGCTCATCGCGATACGTCGTATGCTTTGTTGACTTTTTTGGTGCTGGTGGTGGGGGTGCTGCTGGCGAGCTTTACATGGTCGGCCAGGGCGGCGACTTCGGGCGGGGGTGGATACGATGTGAGCGCGGTGGTGCCGGGTCCGCGGCCAAATAAACCGGCGATTATTACCTCACCGGCTAACGGCCAAGTCTTCACTACTAACCCGATCACCGTGGAGGGCACCTGCCCCGCGAAGGCACTCATAAAGGTGTTTACTAACGGCATTATGGTGGGGAGCATTTTGTGCGACGCGAGTGGGCACTTCAAGATTCCGGTGGATCTGGTGATTGGGCGCAACGACTTAACGGCACTGCCGTATAATGCGCTGGATCAAAGCGGGCCGGTGTCACCGACGGTCACTGTGACACTCAATCAACCGCCGGGGGGATTCGGGTTTTCGACAGAATTGATTATACAGTCGGTTAATTACTATCGCGGCTCGATGCCGGGGCAGGAGGTAGTGTGGCCGATTGAGCTGATCGGGGGGCAGGCTCCGTACGCCGTGAGCGTGGAGTGGGGCGACGGCACGAGTGACGTTATCACGCGACTGGCGCCGGGGCCGTTTACGATGAAGCATACGTATCACCAGGCGGGGGGTTATTTGGGATCATATCCGCTGATTATCAGGGCGGCGGACGCGGCAGGGCACACGGCCTATTTGCAGCTCACCACTATTGTGAACGATTCTACCGGGGCCAGCGCCACCGGCAAGGTGGCTGTGGGTCCGCCAAAGGTGTCGAATCTGTTGGTGATCTGGCCATTGTGGATACTGCTACTGCTAATGATTATCTCGTTTTGGCTCGGTGAACGACGCGAGAAGCACATCATGCAACGGCAGATCGAGGCGCTGGCATGATCGAGCGCGATTCCAGATTGGAAGCTAGATACGCCAGCAAATTGCATGGGGAGGGCGCGGTTGTTGAGCCAAGCGAAGCGCCGGATGGGGTACAACCGGCGGCTGAAGCAACGGGGGACGTCGACGCGCTGGAAGCCGCCCCAGCCAAGCGGCCCGGGCATCGATTTGCCTGGCTGGCGGCGCTGGTGGTGATGGGGGCATTGTTAGGGTTGGTGATCGTAGGGTTTATGAAGTTCGTGAACGGCCCGGTGACGGCGACGGCTACGACCACTTTGGCTGACGCGCAGGCCACGGTAATGCCTAAGCCCACGACGAACCAGCTGGCGGGATTGTATTTTGAAATGGTGTATCCGGCAATTTTCGACCAGGTAATCCATTTGAAGAACGATTCACAGGCGCTGGAACAGTACAATATATCGAGTAAGAAAGATTATCGCCGGACGATGGCTATAAGCGTGCGGCCGTTGGCGTCGAATCTGGTAGATGATGATGCCAGCTATAAATTCCGCCATATTCATCCGGAGACTTACAAAGAGCGCACCGATAAGCTGGGCGGAGAGAAGGTGGCGGTGATGTCGAAGGCAGATAAATCTGAAGTAACGCTGTTTTGGCCCCATCAGGCGAAATTATTCACCTTGTCGATGACGTCTTCCAACCCGGAGGATGTGCTGGTTGACTTTATGGCGGCGGTAGAGCCGACCCTGAGGTGGCGGCAATGACAAATATGAAGAACCTGACGATGTGGTTGGTATTGCCATTGTTGGCGGCGCTGCCGGCAAGTAACAACTTTAAGCTAAATTCGTACGGTTTCGGGACAGGTGGCACCAACGGCACAAGCTCGAGCAATTATAAGATTAACGGCATTGCCGGGGATGTCACGGGTTCGGGAGCGTCGAACAATTATACAGCCGGTGGAGGCGAGACTTACGCGAAGCAGGCGAATGTGCCGTTGGCGACGATTACCAACGGAGCCCTCTGGTATAACAAGCTTAAGGTGGTGATTGATGCGCAGATTAACCCGAGCGATGCGGTATTTGCGGTGGCCATCTCGAGCGATAACTTTGCCACCACCCAATATGTGAAGAGTGATTTTACGGTGACTTCGAGCTTGAGCTTTGCTGATTACCAAACGTACGCGGCCTGGGGCGGCGCGGCGGGTCAGCTGGTGCGGGGGCTGGCGCCGAGTACTGTGTATACCGTGAAAGCCAAGGCCTTCCGAGGTAAATATACTGAGAGCGGCTACGGGCCGACGACGACTGCGGCCACGGTGTATCCTCAGCTGTCATTTGATATCGACGTGGCGCCCACGGATATCAGCACGAGCCCCCCGTATCAGATTAGTTTCGGGAGTTTGCCGGTGAGTACGGTTACCGATTCGCCCGACCGGATATGGGTGAGCTTGGGTACGAATGGTGAATCCGGCGGCAAGGTGTACCTGAGCGGACTGAACTCCGGCCTCAAAAGCCTCGCCAGTGCCTACACTATTGCGGCGGCTACGGGCGATCTCGGAGCTTTGGCCGAAGGGTTCGGCGCACAGGGCGTGAGCGCCACCCAAGGCTCGGGCGGCCCGCTATCTCTGACGGCGCCATATAACGGCGCGGCCTCGAATGTCGGAGTGGCTGACAGCTTGATTCGCGAGATTTTTAGCGCGCCGGCGCCGATCACGGCGGGCCGTGGGTCTCTGATTTTGAAGGCCAAAACTAAGCCTCTCACGCCCGCATCCGGCGATTACACGGAGACGCTCACGGCGATTGCATCGGCGAGTTTTTAGCAGACGTAGTCGGCTCGCGAGCTGTTGTGGATAAGAAACGTTGTAAAAAGTATTGACAGGCATAAGCGCTATGCCCTAAGGTGTGAATAAGTATTTAAAAAGTTCCATAAAAAATATCGCAAAAACGCGGTAAGAAATAAAAAAATACATGAAAAAGTCTAAGTTAAAATTAGTTGTCGCCACCGTAGCCGCTCTTGTTGCAGAGTTGGTTGCTCCTGCATTTATGGGGGTGGCCCAGGCTGCACCGCCACCGCAGTTTACCCAGGGCTTCTTGCGGCTAGATCGTCATAAAGCTTTAACGCCAACGGGGGGCACAATCTGCGCTACGCCGTCGACTGCGTCGGTCATATACGGTGATTTTGAGATAACGTTTCCAACTCAGGGCGTGGGTACGAACTTTGTAGTAAACGCTACAGCTGCAAACTGGACTGTAACGACCGCCAACCTACCGGCTGGGGCGACGGCCTGGGTGGGTATCGGTACTGCGACGAACGTCACCGGTCACACCGTAAGGTTCCCGTCCGGTAACCTTACCTCTGGTACACAATATTGCTTCAATTTCTCCGGGACCAATACGCTCACAAATGGGTCGGCTGGCAACTCATTGATTGGGTTGATGTATTCACGAGATAACACCGGTACTCCGGCGATAATTAACTCAACCAATTACGCAACGGCCGTGATTGCGGACGACCAGATTGTAGTGAGCGCAGTAGTGCCTCCGAACTTCATCTTCTCTCTGGGGGGCAATACCGATGCCTTCACCAGCAATCTTGACCCGCTGAATATAATCTCGACCACCGGTGTGACATTCTCGGTAATCACTAATGCTAAGTCCGGCTGGATTGGCTGGATCAAAGATACGCAGCAAGGTCTCTTCTCGGCTACGGCGAACTATAAAATCAATACAAGCGGTGTGATTGACGCAACGCCCAGCACATTGGTAGCGAATGGAGCTACCGAAGGGTATGTGGTCGATGCTGACCTGATGGTTGATGCGGCTGGGGGATGCACCGTAGGGATCGACCCTGAGTATAACGGAGTAGGTACGACACAGGGAGGGACATTATCCGCCACCTTCCAACCAGTGGCGGCCTGCACTGGCGTCCCTCCGGCTACTTCCAACGGTGACACGGTGAAGCTCATAGAGCGAGCGACCATTGCCGGTGGTACGCCAGCCGGCTCCGACTACGTCGATGTCATCACGGTAGTTGCTGCGGGTAACTTCTAAACCATATATGAGAAGCCTCCTTTGGCTATGAGGGAGGCTGCTCAGGGCGGTCGGTAACGACTCCCTGAGGAGCTTCGCTCCAGCAAAAACTTATTATCTAAGCATTTTCATGTAATTTACTTGCATGCTGCTTATGCTTTCGATTACACTGTTATAGAAATAGTGTGATTGAGGTATTTAAGTTGCGCTGGCCCAGCCGGTCTGTAAATCGATTAGTGATAGCCATAGGTTTAACCTTAGGGCTATCGGCTCAGTTCATCCCCCTAAACGCCCTGGCGGCCGTTGGCTTCCAAAATGCCTATATTCGGCTTGACCGCATGAAGATCAACACGGCCACGGGCGGCACGGTGTGTGCGCAGCCGGCTTCGGTAGCAACTGAGGGTAAGGTTTTAGTGACCTTCCCTTCGACTTACACGGTGAATGCGACCGCCACCAATTGGACGGTGAATACGAGCCCAATACCGGCAGGCTCGACGATTTGGCCCGGAATTACTACAGCAACTTCGGCTACCAGTCCGGCTAATGTGGTGACGTTTGGTTCCGGCGACCTTACGGTCGGCATCTTGTATTGTTTTAATTTTGCGGCTACCAGTACCCTGACGACGGCAGTCGGGGCGGCTTCAAGCCAGCAGGCTTCGGTAGGAACACAGACGGCCGCTAGTGTCGCTATTGACACTACATTAGTGGCACTGGCCAATATTTCCGATGATCAGATAGTGGTAAGCGCGGTAGTGCCGCCATCTTTTTCCTTCACGCTGGGTGGCAATACTGACTCCTTTACGACTAATCTCGACCCCACCAGCACGGTGTCCACGACGGGTAAGACCGTGACAATTTTGACCAACGCCAAAGGCGGCTGGATAGCTTGGGCGAAAGATTCACAACAGGGGTTGCGCTCAGCCACGGCGGCCTATACGATTCCGGTGGCTGGTACTGTCAATGGCGTCCCCTCGACGCTGTCGAATGGCGTGGAAGGCTACGTGCTCGATACCGATCTCACAACTGATGCGGTCGGCGGCTGCACGTTGGTAATTGATCCTGAGTACAATGGGATAGGGACAGCTTCAGGCGGCACATTGTCCGCGGCCTTCCAACCAATTGCGGCCTGCACAGGGGGAACGGCTAATAGCGACGTGATTACGTTGATTGAGCGCGCGGCAATCTCCGGTGCAACCCCGGCCGCAACCGACTATACTGATACGATTACGGTGGTGGGAGCCGGTAATTTTTAATCAAGAGACCCGCATGACCGAAGTTTACCGATCCAGATCCAAACAGGTAGTGCAGGTGTTCATGCTCAGCGCGTTGGTGGTGGGGGGCTTTTTGATGCCCGCGGCGGCCGGTGCAGCCGCATCGAAGCCGTTGAATTTGGTGACTTCACCCTTACCTATAAGTTTGTCGGTGCCGCCCGGAACAACCGTGACCACCGATCTGCGCGTAAAGCAGGCTGGCCCGGATACGGAGCGCCTCAAAGTAACGTTAATGAAATTTTCAGCGTTTGGCGACGAGGGTAAACCGCGGCTGCTGGACCGCGCATTGGGCGATGACTATTTCGATTGGGTGAAGTTCGACAAGCCAGAGTTTGATGCATCGTCGAATGTATGGCAGAGCGTAAAGATGACCATTAGCGTGCCGAAATCAGCGGCTTTTGGGTATTATTACGCGGTAGTATTTTCGAGGACGGGGGACGACAAAGCGCCTACGGGAGAAGCCCAACCGACGGCGGCGTATAACGGCGGGTCGGCAGTGCTGGTGCTGCTCGACGCCAAGGTGCCGAACGCCAAGCGGGAGCTTGGCCTAGTCTCGTTTACGACGCAGCACCGGATATATGAATTTTTGCCTTCTGCGTTTGATGTGAAGTTCAAGAATACCGGCAATGTGCACGCGGTGCCGCACGGCAATATTTTCATCCTAAGCGGTAAAAAGCAGTTGGCGAGTCTGGACATCAACGATGCGCAGGGGAATATTCTCCCCGGCTCCAACCGCTTATTCCCGCTCGAATGGCAAGATGGGTTTCCGCACTTCGAAAAAGTGACCGAAGACGGCAAAGTGAAGCTAGACAAGAAGAATCAGGCGGTGATGCACATGGTGTGGAGCAACGGCGGGGCCGGGGCGGGCGAAGTCTCACCGCACCTGCGTTTTGGGTACTACACGGCGCACCTGTTTGCGGTGTATGACGACGGCACGCGGGATGTGCCGATGGAAGCTACGGTGGGGTTCTGGGTGATTCCGTGGCGCTTCCTACTGGGGGTGCTCCTAGTAATCGTGCTGATCGGGGCCGGGGTGTACGCGGCGACTCGCGGGGCAGTCCGCGGAGTGCGTAAAATCGGCAAGCGGCGGTAGGGGCTTTTATGCGATACATGGCGTGGCGGATTCTAGGTTTGATTATATTGGGCTCCATGGCGACGGGGGTGGCTAGCGCGGCTAGTACTGGCGGGTTTGTGGTGTCGCCAGCGTTTGAGCAGCTTGCCATTAAGAGCTCCGAGCCGCAGGCGGCATATACGCTCCAACTAACCAACCGCAATAGTCTTGATCAAACGTTTGAGCTCAGTGTAGTAGATTTCGGGTCGCTGGATGAGTCGGGCGGGGTGGCGTTTTTGGGCTCGCCCACGAGTGAGCTGGAGCACAAATACGGATTGGCATCGTGGATGAGACTTGAGAAAAATACCGTATTTGTGGCGGCTGGCAAAACTGCGAGCGTACTGGTGTCGATCGAAAATCGACAGTCGCTGGCGACCGGAGGGCATTACGGGGCGGTACTCGCCACGGTGGTGACGGATCCGGGGGCACCGACGGGGGACCGGGTGGGGGTGAAGCAGGTACTGTCATCGTTGGTGCTGGTTACCAAAGAAGGCGGTGCCCAAGCCGACCTCAGGCTGGCTAGTCAGGACTCGAATGGGCAGTTTTGGCGCTTGCCCACCATGGCGGAGCAGCGGTTTCAAAATGCCGGCAATGTGCATGTGGTGCCGCGAGGTACCGTGGAGGTGAAGGATCCGACCGGGCGGGTGGTAGAGCGGGCGGCCATCAACGATGGCAGCAAAGTGATTTTGCCGGAGAGCTTTAGGCGCTACAGGACCGATTTTACTAAGTTGACGATGGCGGCTTTGCCGGGCCATTATACGATCGTTTCGACTTACCGCTATGACGGAATCGATACAACCGCGACCAAAGTGACGGGGTTTTGGTATGTGGGCCAATTGGCGGTGTGGCTGGTGGGAATTTTGGCACTAGTGGCGGCCGCGGGACTGGCGTGGTGGCTGTGGTTGAGGCCCCGGAAGAAGCCTCGCTAAGGACCCTCATTTTCGAGCCTGAAAGTGCTTGTGTTTTATCTGTAAAACGGCTATGCTTCTAGTGTAACTGTGTGAGAAAGTGAAGCGACCCAATCGTCTCAGAGTGAGTCGAATCATCAGGGTACTATCGGGTGGTATCAGCCGACACACAGCCACTAGGGCCATTGCGGCGGCTGGTGTTTTTGGCGTACTGGTGAGTATCGGTCTGGTAGCAATGCCGGTCCGCCCGGCCGTGGCGGCCGCGGGCATCAATAAGCAGATTAACTTTCAGGGTAAAGTGACCAACGGCAACGGCACTAATGTGGTGAGTGGGTCATACACGTTCGTGTTTAGCCTGTATTCGGTGGCCGCCGCCGGGTCGAATATTTGGACTGAGACGAAGAGCCTGACGGTGACCGACGGCGTATTCCAAACCAATTTGGGATCCGTTACCAGCCTGCCGGGTGCGGTGGACTTCAACACTGATAACATTTATTTGGGTATAAACTTCAATGCCGACGGTGAGATGAGCCCGCGGATTCAGTTCACGGCGGCGGCTTACGCGTTTAACTCGGATAAATTGCAGGGACTCGGCGCGGCGGCCTTTGCGCAGCTCGCGTACGGCTCGGCGCAGTCCGGTACGCTTAACGTGACCGGCGTTGTGCAGTCGGCCACTAGCCTGCAGGCACCGCTAGTCGATACGGCCACGGCGGTGGCGCTGGGGATTGGTACCGGCACGGCTAGCTCGGTGACACTTGGTCGCACGACCACGCCGTTTTTGGTGCAGGGCAATTCCACGAGCACGTTTGCGGCTACCAACGGGGCCAATACGACCACGGTGAGCTTTACTACGCCCACGGCCAGCCGGGCAATAAACTTCCCGGATGCGGGCGGCAAACTGTGTACCGATACGGCCAGCACTTGCTCGGCAACCTATCAAGTAGCAGGGAGCTACCTGGCCAAGAACGCCGTCGATTCTTCGAGCTTTGCGGTGACGGCCACGAACTTCCTGTACGGCTTTACAAACAGTAGTGCGGCAGTGGCCAGTGGCGTGTTGAAACTCGATAACGGTTCGAACACCGGCTCGGGGCTGACGGTGGTGGGCAGCGGTAACCCGGCGGCTGGGCAGGCGCTGATTTTGGCCAATGGCGCGACTGGAATTACCGGTAATCTGATTGATCTGCAGGTAAACGCGGTTAGCAAATTGGCGGTGGATTCGACTGGCAATGTAACGCAGACTGGCGGCACAAGCACCACCGACACCATCAACGGCCAGCGGATATCGAGTGCCGCGAACTTTACGGGGACGGTGACGGCGGCCACCAGCCTGCTAGCACCCTTGCTGGCTACGGTCGATGTGGCGGGCGGGACTTCCAACGGTGTGACGGTGCGGTCGGGTAACGCGACGGCTGGCAATGGCGGCACTGGCAATGTGACTCTGGATACCGGCTCCAAGAACGGCAGCGGTTTCAACGGCAACGTGTACATCGGTAACACTAATGCGCTGAACGTGACCATTGGTCATAACGGGGCCACGGCAGCGGGTACGGCAGTATCGATTCAGGGGTTGGCTACCACGAGTAGTTTCATCCTGAACGACGCCACCAATACCTTCCAGACTACGATTGGGTTCACCACGCCTACGGCGAACCGCAGCATTTTGTTCCCGGATGCGGGCGGAAAGCTGTGCACTGACACAGCCAGCACTTGTTCCGTGACCTACCAGACGGCCGGTTCGTACCTGCAGAAGAATGCCAGCGATGCATCGACGGCCACATTCGTTGGCAACCTGTACACCTTCACCAATAACAGCGCCGGGGCGGCGGGAGCGCTGGCACTGATAAATTCGGGGACCAATTCGGCACTGAGCGTGACATCGGCGGGCAATCCGGGGACGACCCAGGCGGTGATTTTGGCCACCAACACCAACGGCGCGCCCAGCGGCAACCTGATTGATCTGCGGGTGACGGCCGGCAGCCGGTTCTCGGTGGATACTGCGGGGGCGGTGACTACCAGTTCGACGATCAACGCTCAGACGATCTCGAGCTTGGCCAACTTCACCGGTACCGTGACAAGCGCCAATACGATAACCGCCAGCTCGGGTGGTATTGCGGTGACGGGGACGGGTACGTTCAACAACGCGGTTAACATTACCGGGCTCACCACTACTACTGGCGGAATTACCAATAACAGTGCCGGGATTGCCGCGGCCGGGGCCATCAGCGGAGCTAGTACCGTGACCGCGTCTGGGGTGATCACCGGCGGGGGAGCGTTCAAATCGGCTGATACCAACTCGGCTTCGGCCAACACCAGCGCGACGTCGCTGAAATCCGGCGATGCGCTGGGAGCCACCTCAAACTCGGGCGCCGTAAGCATCGACAGCGGCAGCGCCACCGGCACCACCGGCGCGATCACGGTGGGCGGGACGAGCGCCTCGGCGGTGACGATCGGGCGGGCGGGGGCGCCGACCACGATTCAGGGCAGCGGCAGCTTGCTGATTCAGGCCAATAACGGGGCGAATTATTCTACTATTCAGTTCGCTTCGCCGACGGCGCAGGTGGCCTACACTTTGGGCACGAACGGTTCTAATACCTCAGCTGCAATTTGTACCTCACTGGCTGCCTCGTGCAACACCACCTACCAGCCATACAGTGCGGGCGGTTACCTGGCGAAGAGCCCGGGCGCCAATGAAGCTTCCACGAGCAACTTTACCGGCTACCAGTACACCTTTACGCAAAACACAGGGACTGCGGCTGGTAACTTGAGCCTGGTGAACTCGGGTACCAACTCGGCGCTGCTGGTGACGGCTTCGAGTAATCCCAGCGCCGGGCAAGCGTTGATTGCGGTCAACAACACCAACGGTGCGCCAAGCGGGAATTTGCTCGATTTGCAAAAAGCTGGCGTGAGTCAGTTTGCAGTAGATTTTGGCGGCAACGTGAATACGCTAGTGGGCGGCAGCACGGGTAAGTTTAACGGCCAGTCCATCTCGAGCACGGCCAACTTTACGGGCACGGTGACTTCGGCCAGCAATATTACCGTGACGTCGGGCGGGATTACGGTGGGCGGCAACTCGAATATCACCGGTACGCTCGGCGTGTCGAGTACTCTGACGGTGTCTGCCGGCGGCGCTTCGATCACCGGCGGCGTCAACAATAATGCCGGCGGTATTACGGCGGCGGGAGCAGTGAGCGGCCTAACGAGCTTGCAATACAATACTAACGGCACGCTCGATACGAGTGCGGCCAACTCGATTACGATTGGCGGAGCGAATGCCACAGCCATTACACTCGGCAAGAATACGGCTACTATACCCACATTAAGCTTGCAGGGGAATGTGGGAAGCGAGTTTACGGCGACCGGGGTGAGCGGAGCCACAAAGCTTACTTTCGCGGCGCTGGCCTCTTTTGGCAAGATCGTCCAAATTCCGAACGAAAGCGGCATCATCTGTACTAGCGCGGCCAGCTCGAACGCCAACTGTACAAACTATGCACCGGCTACTCTGGGTACGGGCTACATTCAGAATCAGATTGCAGCGCAACAGTCGGCTTCGAATTTCTGGATTAGCGCGACTGGTCGGGCCGATATCTCAATTTTGACTCCGCTGCTTGATGCCACCACCGCCGGCGGGTCAGTGGCTATTGGCACCACTAACGCTACGGCGGGCGTCAATATCAACCAGAATACGACGCTGGCAGGCGGTAAGTCGTTGACGCTGCAAGGTGCGCTGACGCAGTCGGGCGGAGCTATTTCCCTGGCAGGTAATGCGGCGTCGCAAATCGTGACGACGGCGGGGAATGCTCTCACAATTACATCGGCCACGGCCGCCACCTGGAGTACGGGAGCGGGCGTGCTGACGGTGCAGGGCTTTGCCGGTACGACAATAAACTCCCCGAACGCCGCGGGGGCAGTGACCGGCGGTTTGACGGTGCAATCGGGTGATGTCACCTCGGGGGCGTTTGCCTCGGGTAGTATCGGTATTGACGTGGGCGCATCCACTGGGACTAAAGGCACGATCAGCTTGGGCGTGACGAGCGCCAGTGCTATTTCAATCGGTCGAACGGGTATTACAACTACACACAATGGGACAAACCAGATCGGTGCATCGGCCGGTACCGGCGCACTGGTAAATAACGGCTCGACCGTCAATACAACTTACGCTATGGCAAACTTGGCAACGGGCGGCTGGGATGCGGGCGGAGCTGCTGCGACGGTCGACAAATACACCTATGTCTCTGCAGTTCAGACCACGGCCGGTCAAACGTTGATAATTCCGTCTCCGACTGCCAACACTGCCTATGGCCGTTTGCTGTACCTCACCAACACCGGTTCAGCTAGTTTTACACTGCTGACGACAACAATTGGGGCAGGCTCCACCGCTACAATGATTTGGGCCAACAATACGGTCGGCGGTGCCGCCTGGACTTTTGCCGGGGCAGACGGCAGCGGCGTTCTGAATCAAAACTCGGCGGATCAGACGGCTAACTTCCGGATTTCGGGGACGGGACGGGCGAATACGAGTATAACTACGCCA
The DNA here is from genome assembly GCA_043740495.1 of bacterium. Lineage (GTDB taxonomy): Bacteria > Patescibacteriota > Saccharimonadia > UBA4664 > UBA4664 > UBA5169. The sequence continues at coordinate 11,821 of JAYUCF010000076.1, read as the reverse complement.
CTAGTTGATTCAATATCGGGTGGACTTAACCTCGGGACGGCGACGGCGACCGGTGTTACCATCGGCGGCACGACGAATACGACAGGTATAACCCTTCAGGGTACGGCTGGGGTAACCATTACCATTGGCAACGCCGCCGGCTCTGGTGTCCTCACGAACAACGGCGCCACACTCAACTCTACCTTGGCTCTCGGCAACTTTGTCGGTGGCGGTTCGATTGGCACGGCTGCTACGACCGTTGATATTTACACGTCAATTAGTATATTCCAAACAACGGTTAATCAAACGCTTACTATACCGACGCCGACGGCTAATACAAACTACGGACGGTTACTCTACCTCTCAAACGTTGGCACGACCGGTTATAACTTGGGCGGTGTTAGAATCCCCCCGGGCAATACCGCCACCATGGTATGGTCCAACACGAATGGCGCGGCCTCATGGCAGTTTGCTGGGGCCGGTGCGACTTCAATTGAAAACCAGAACACCAGTAACCAAGCGGCGGACTTTAGGATTAGCGGTAGCGGCCAGGCCAACACTAGCTTCCTGACACCGGCGCTTGATGTTGCCAGCGCCGGCACGTTGAGCCTTGGCACCACCACTGCCACCGGGGTCACGATCGGCAATATTGCGAATACTACGGCTATTACTCTGCAGGTTACGTCGACTGGAATTATCACCTTGGGAGGCGAGTTGACTGTTAATACTTTGACGAACGTCATACAAATTGGCAGTGGTACATCGAATAATGGCACCTCCGTCTTGGCCCTAAACAATAATAACGGCACATCCACGCCACCCGAAGTCGATGGCGGAATGTATTACAACAACAGCACCAGTCAGTTCCTGTGCGGTGAAAACGGTTTCTGGGTAAACTGCGGCGTGCCACCAAGAGACCATAGCTATGATCTGTATGATGAATTTATGAGCGGCAACAGTGGGTCTTTAGTGACCGGCGCCTACGGAATCGGTGGCCTGAACTGGTACAACAGTTTGATTGGCGCCCCCGGCGCCCTGACCTACAACAATAACTCCGTCGGTGGTAACGCTCCGGCCGCTTCAGCGGACCGCCCGGGTATCATTGACATCCGGCAAACTGGTACTGGTAACGGTACGGGACAAACTATGAGCTTAGGATTAGGTAGCGCCCTGCTAGGTACCAGTCGAATCGACATGAAGACCGCCGTTAACATTACCGGTGGCAACCTGACGGTACTGGTGGGTCTGGATAACGAAACCACGGCAAATACCGCGCCTACCACAGGGGTCTATTGGAAGGAGGCCAGTAACGGTACTTGGCAGTATTGTTACGCTAATGCGACTCCGGCCGAAACCTGCGGCAACTCGGCGGTGACGGCAACGGCTGGCACTTGGGCGCGGCTCGAGATTATCATCGTTTCATCGACGGAGATTGACTACTACATCAACGGTACGAAGATAGCGGTCACCGGCATAACCTATAACACGACTAATATGGTGGCACCGGCTTACACTTCCTGGAAGTCTACCGGCACACCCGGTACGCTGGATATGTATATTGACTACTTCGAGCTATTGGGTACCACCAGCACGGCCCGCTAAGGTTTGGTGGCCGATCAATTCTGCCGAGCCATGGCCTGGGCAATACTAATTATGTCGGTCTTTGTAACACCCTTATTACTGGTTAATTGTATGAGCGTCGAAGGAGTAATGATGACAACCGCCGGGTTCCCCAGACCCGTGCCAATCACCGCTTGACCAATAGGCACGTTTAAGCTGGTATATTTGGGCAGACTATTTAAATTGATCGCCGAATTAGGGACGGTTTGCTCGGTAACAAAAATGCTTTTTGAGTCATGAGCCAAGGTAAAAAAGAGAAGCTTGGTTTTGATGTTTGCACTGTCGGCTTGATATTGATAGCCGTTTGTGACATTGGCGGGGTAATAGATCGGATAACTCAAACTATCCGCAATGTGCGCCGGAAATTGCAATGCGGTTTTGTGGGTAAGTTTAAAAAATAATGTGCTTAAAGCAATGAGAAGGGTGCACAATACTACAAGAAAGGCTGCTAGGAACTTTTTCGATTTCTTGGTCCGACTTCGTTCGCTGCTTTGATTATTAGACTCATCCATAAAGGATAATGTACCTATTGTGAAAATTTTTGCAACAACTTATTGCGTCACGAAGTAGTCGAAGCTCAGGGATGTGCCGGCGGGGGGAGCCGAGTCGGTACGTACCTGGAAGCCGCCCGTGGTGCGAGTGACGTATACGGGTGTGCCGGCCGCGGCGCCGGAGAGGGGGGAAAGCAATACATGGGGGGTGCCGGAGAAGACGGCGCGGAAGGTGATGGTGCCGAGCACCCCGGCGGGGGGACTCGAGCCGGTATTGAAGTTGAGAGTGCCGGCGGTGTCATTGCCGCTAATGCTGGCAGTGCCGCCTCCGCCCACAGCCGTACCGGTGACGAAGATCGGCGTGGGGCCCTGGGTGGCCAGATGGCTGATCCGCAGCGGGCCGGAGATATTGATGGTACTCACGGATAGAGTGCTGGCGTTGATGGAGTTGAAGCTGGCGGCGCCACCCACGTTAAGACCGCCCCCCAAAGAAGTAAGCCCACCCACGCTGAGGCTTTGCTGGAGCGAGGTGTTGCCGGTGACATTGAGGTTGGAACCCACATTGAGGCCGGTGGTGCCGGTGGTGCCGGTAATATTGAGCTGGCTGAGGGTGACGGGGCCGTTGGCATTCAATTTTCCGCCAATCGTGAGATCACCGGTGACGTTGGCGGTGCCGCGGAAGAGCGCGTTGGCGCCGATATTGAGGGTTTGGCCGGAGGTGCCAAGGTTACTACCAATTTCGCTGAGCTTGGCGATTTCTTCGGGAGTGAGATTCGAGATGGTGGTTTTGGTAGCGGCGGGCCCGGCTTTGCGGCTTTGGGCATAGTAGTAGCCGCCCACACCGCCGACCACCATTAAAAAGACAAAGAGGGAAGTGATACTGCCGATCAGGTTGGCCCGGCCGGTGAGGTAGTTCCAGCTGGCCCCTCGGTTGGGCTTGGTCAGTTTGGGTTTAACGATGGGGGGAGGAGTGCCCGGAGGCATAGCTGGCTCACACTTATTTAGTCCCATTTATTATAACGCTTGTGCTCATCATATTCCATCAGAGCGCAAGCGGATTGCGAATTTTGGAGAAATACGGCAGTATAAAAGGTAATGAGAAGGTGGACCAGACAGTTTGTAATATCCGTCGCCCTGGTGCTGGGTATAACCGGCACCGCTACCGGCACGCCCGGTGATCCGTCGTCGGCGTCAACGAATTATCAAATAGTCGAGGGGGAGATCGGGGGCAATGGTCAGTTCAACTCAGCCTCCACCAACTTCACTTTTAATCCTAGCATCGACGACGGCGGATCGAGCCTAGGCGAAACGGCGGTGGGCAACGGCGCATCTACGAACTTCCAGACCAACTCCGGATTTAATACTACGGCGCAGCCTAGCCTTACGTTTATTGTTAATACCGTCAACGTCAGTCTTGGTACGTTGTCAAACGCCCTTAAGAGTACGGCTACGGCTACATTTAGCGTCAAGAACTATACATCGTACGGTTATATGGTGCAGATTGTCGGCTCACCCCCAACTAATTCCGTCCATGCATTGACCGCTCTGGCTGCCGATACGGCTTCATCCGCCGGCACCGAACAGTTTGGGATTAATACGGTCCTCAACACTGTCGCGGCTGTTGGAGCCGATCCAGTGCAAGTGCCCGGATCGACGTTTAGCTACGGGGCGGCCGGCGACGGGGCCACGGGAGCCTATGGCACCACTCGGCCCTATACCGTTTCAGATAAGTGGCGCTATGTCTCGGGCGAGACCATAGCTTCGGCTCCGAAAACGTCGGGGGAGACAGACTATACTATGACATTCTTGGCGAATATTAGCGGGGTTACGCCGGGCGGGGCGTACTCTGGAAATATTGTCTTAGTGGCTACCGGCACGTATTAGATAAAAACTGTTGACTGTTATATAAAGCTTATGCTAATTTACTATCAATGGAAACTATATCTAAAAAGGAATCTAAAATAATGAAAAGTAGACGCGAGGTATTAATTGCCCACTACAGTCAGCTGCTCCGCAAAGTCGCCACAAGAGCGACGGTGGTGGCGTTGGCACTGACCACCTTAGCCCTACCAATAACGTCGCAAGCGGCCGCCCAAATTACGTCTCGCAGCACGACACTGTCGAGCTCAGTCGGGGCCGCCAGTTCGACTTATACGACCACCTTTACTTTAGCGACAGCGGCCCAGACGCTAGGCTCGTTTAAAGTGGAGATTTGCGACTCGCCGCTCGGGGGCATCGCCTGTGCCAATGCCGGCAACTCGGCGGGCGCCACCTTCGGAACCGCAAGCCTGGGCAGTGTCACGTGTGCGGTTTGCAACGGGGCAGCCTTTACCGCCGGGGCTCACGTGGGTAATTCTGCTATTGTCACCCATGCAGCTACAGCCGTTACCGGTACTCCGACCGTGACGATCGTGTGGAACACCGTCACAAACCCAACGGCTCCCAATAAATCTTTCTACGTTCGTGTCTCAAGCTACACCGACATTGCCGCTACCGCGCCGGCTTACCCAGGTACCGACTTCGGTGCTATGGCGCTGTCGACCACATCGGCACTCGCCGTTTCGGCCAACGTTCAGGAAAGCCTGACCTTCTGCACCGGAACTTCGGGGGCCAACTGCGCGGCTATCACTGGTACAACGGTGGGTGTGGGTACGACCGCGGACAACATCCTGACGAGTGGGACGCCATCGGGTGGAGTATCACTGATGTACGTAGACACCAACGCGAACTCTGGTTACGCGATCACTTACACGACAGCGACAAACTTTGTCTCGGGCGCGAACACTATTGCAAGTGCGGCGACTCAGACGATGTCAGCATGTGCCACAGGTGCACCGAACAATGACTGTTTCGGGATAAATTTGGCCGTAAACACCGCGACTGGTCTGGGTACCAGCGCTGCACCAACTGGCGGTACTGCACCAACCTTGAGCAGTGGGTACGGTACAGGTGACTCATATAAGTTCGTATCGGGCTCGGCCCAGCAAGTCGCTACGCTGGCTGGCCCGACAACCACGACTACCTATAAGGTATCCTACGCCGCTCAGGCCGGCCCAACCACCAAGCCTGGTGCCTACAGTGCTACGTTCGTTTGGATTGCTACCGGTACCTTCTAGGATTATGAGCTGACGGGCCACTACTAGCGAAGAAAAGTTGCTATAAGTATTATGAAAAAATGGCCAAAACAGACATGAAATTGATACGATTACTGCCTCGAATAGTAGCTGCCGCCCTATGGTTACAACTGGCTGCGCCGTTTGGAGCGTATGCGGCGAATGTGTCAAATCGAAGTCTAACCCTCGATTCATCGGCCGCCGGGGCTTCAACAAACCAGACCGTCGCGTTTACGATCCCAACGACCGGAAATGTGGGCTCGATCAAATTTGAATACTGCACGACCGCCTACTCGGCGTGTGTAATGCCGACGGGGTTGGTGACGACGAGCGCCAGCCTGAGTGCGCAGAGCGGAGCTACCGGCTTTAGCATAGTGAACGGTGCTAATGGCGCGCCCTATATCACTAGGGTGGCAGCGAGTGTCACGGGGCCGCAGGCGGTTAGCTATAGATTAAGTACTGTGACAAACCCAACCACAACAAATACTGAGTATTGGATGCGGATTAAGACCTACGCTTCAACTGATACAAGTGGGGCTTCGACGGATGACGGAGTGGTGGTGTTTGATACGGCCAATCAGATTGTCGTCAGCGGTACGATGCCGGAGAGTTTGGTGTTCTGTGTGGGTACGAGTGGTACGGATTGCACTAATATTACCGGTTCGGCTGTGGCACTAGGGGTGTTTTCTCCGGTGGCGACTAATACCGGCACTAGCCTGATGAGCGCGAGTACGAATGCTCAATTTGGATATAGTATTACGATTACGGGCACCACGCTCACAAGCGGGGTGAATACCATCCCGGCCATGGGTACGCAGTTGTTAAACTCCGGCGGTTGCGCTCCAAGCTGTGCATCAACGGCCGGTACGAGCCAGTTCGGGACAAACGTGCGGGCCAATACTACCCCGGCCGTGGGCACCAATGTGTCTGGCGTGGGCACGGCTACCGGCTTTAACAGCTACAACGTGTCGGATGCTTTTCGTTACTTCACTGGCGATACGGTGGGCAGTGCGGCGGGGGTCACCAGGTCCAATTTGTTCACTAATTCCTATATCGTAAACGTCGGCGGCGACCAAGCGGCCGGGGCGTATTCGGCGACCATGACATATATAGCAACAGCGACATTCTAAGAGTAATAACAACGGGAACCGCAACGGCATGAAGTACTTAACTCAAATATCACGGCAGGGACTTCTACGGCTGGCGGTGCTAGCGCTAGTGCTGGCGCCACTGAGTGCTACAGCGGCCGGGTTGGCGCAGCGCAGCGTACAGGTGGGGTCGAGCGCCCAAGGGGCCACTACGAGCTACACTGCGAACGTCACCACCGCCACTACTGCCAATATCGGTTCGATTAAGTTTGATTTTTGTACGGCGGCCACGGGGGCCTGTGCACTACCGGCCGGGGTGGTGACTACCAGTGCGAGCTTGACCGCCCAAAGCGGGGCGGTGGGATTTGCGATGGTTAACACTACCAACGGCGCGCCGTACATTACCCGGGTAGCGGCCAACATTAACTCGGGCGTGGCACTGAGCTACACGCTGGGGACGATTACCAATCCAGCGGCTACCAACACGTCGTATTTCGTGCGGGTTTCGACGTACACCGGCAGTGACGGGGCAACGGGTTTGACGGACAACGGTACGGTGGCTCTAAGCACGGCGCAGCCGGTGCAACTCACCGGGGTGACCCCGGAAATTCTGGTATTTTGTGTGGGGACTTCGATTGGGCCGGATTGCACCACGGTGGCGGGAAGTGCGATTGATTTTGGTGACTTTTCGCCAGTATTAACCAGAAGTGGCACGAGTGTGATGCAGGTCCAAACCAACGCCGCCAACGGCTATGCGGTGACTATCAACGGCACCACCTTGGCGTCGGGCGTGAATACCATCCCGGCGCTAGCGGCGCAGACGGCCAGCGTCATCGGGACTAGTCAGTTTGGGTTGAATCTGCGGTCCAACGCGACTCCGGCGGTGGGGGCAGACCCGGTGGGTATAGGTAGCGGAACTTTTTCTGGCACCTACGGGGCGGCCAATTCGTACCGGTTTGGATCGGGCGACAGCGTGGCTCAGGCAGCCCTTCCCACCAACGCCAATACCTTTACTTCGAGCTACATTGTAAATATCGGCGGGGCCCAGGCAGCCGGTGTGTATACGGCCACCATGACATATATTAGTACGGCTAAATTCTAGATGTTGCGCTTTATCAAACTTATGCTATACACTGCTTGTAATGTGTAAGTGGTTGAAGAGTTCGGTTTTCGGTTTGATGGCCTTCTTTTTGACGGCCGGTCCGTTGCTGGTGGCTACCACCGCAACGGCGGCTGATTCTGGTTCGGCTGGCCAAGGGCTGGAAATATCGCCCCCGGTGATCGAACTGTCGGCCAATCCCGGGCAAACGCTGACGACTAATATCCGGGTGCGCAACGTCACCAAAGGTGAGCTGATCGCCAAGGGCATGGCTGATGACTTCGGGGCAGGGTCCGATGAAAGCGGCCAACCCAAGCTTTTGCTGGATGAGACGGGCGCGACGCGTTACTCATTGAAGTTTTGGGTACAGGGAGTGCCGGATCTGCGGTTGGCGCCCGGGGAGCTCAAAACCAACACGATTAAGATTGTGGTGCCGGCTAACGCTGAGCCGGGCGGTCACTTCGGCGTGGTGCGCTTCACGGCGGTGCCGCCGAACTTGGAGGGTACCGGAGTAGCTTTGTCGGCTAGTATTGGAGCGTTGATTTTGCTCAAAGTCAGCGGCACGATCACCGAGAAGGTGAGTTTGGCAGAATTTTCGACGTCACAGACGATTCAAAAGGGCAAAGATCTCGTGACTAAGAAGGGGAGCTTTTTTGAGCACGGACCAGTGGATTTTCTGGTGAGGGTGCGCAATGAGGGGAGTGTGCACGAGAAGGTCAAGGGGACGATTGACGTTATGAGCTGGACGGGTAAAAAGGTAGCCTCCGTGGCGGTCAACGATAAGGGCGGCAATGTGTTGCCCGACAGTGTACGCCGGTTTGAGCAGCGCCTGGAAAATAAGCAATTATTCGGATACTACACGGCCAAACTGGAGCTGAATTACTCGAACGGCAAGACTCTCACGGGCAAAATTGGGTTCTGGGTGATTCCGTGGAAGCTGATCCTACTCGGTTTGGTTGGGCTGATTGTCCTCTGGTTCATATTGAAGATCGCGCTGCGCCGCTACAATGACCACATTATCGCGCAGGCGCGCCGACGGCAGTAATACGCTTGTGCTAAACTAAGCGCATGAAAGCCGGTTTATTACAACTTGTGCCGCATGAACATTCCGGGAGGGTACGGCCTCATGGTCACACTTCGTATTCCGGGCTGTTGTTTGCATTGATTTTAGTGGGCGTGCTGCTGCTTGGCTCGAGCTTGGCGACGCAGGCGGCGGTACCGGCGGTAAATCCGCAGTCGGGGTCGGTGGGACTGAGCGGCACCGTGAGGGGGCCGGCGCCGTCGACGGCGCCGGTGATCGTGACGCCGCGCACCGGCACGCGCACTAGTACGATTCCGATTACCGTGTCCGGAACCTGCCCGGTGAACACGTTTGTGAATATCACGAAGAACGATGTGTTTGGGGGCGTGACAATTTGCGATGCCAACGGGACATTTTCCTTGTTGATCGATCTGTTTGACGGGTCTAACGTGCTCGTGGCGAGGGTGTCGGACGCGCTGGGGCAGTTTGGCCCAAACTCGAATGCAGTGAACGTATTCTACGATGCGCCGACCCTGAATTTGCCCGGCGGTACCACCGGTCGGCAGTTATTTTTAGAGGTGAGCACCACGGTGCTAGGGGTAGATCCCGGCCTGGAGGCTACTCGGGGAGCGGTGATTGTGGGCGGGGTGCCGCCGTACGCGGTGAGCTGGGATTGGGGCGACGGTAAAACTACGCTGGTGAGCCAAGGCATAGACGGGGCAGTGGCGGGCAAGCACGTTTATGACCGGCCCGGTACGTATCAGGTGATCTTGCGGGTGACCGACGCGCAGGGCAACGGAGCGTTTTTGCAGTTGATTACGGTAGTGAATGGTCCGGTGGACAAGATTGGGGCAACTAAGGGCGACGGACTCGGAGCTTTGCCGGGGGCATTACTGACTGCTTGGCCGCTGTATTTGCTGGCATTGGCGATGGTAATCTTCTTTTGGCTGGGCGAACGGCGTGAAATTAGTAAGCTGCGGAGCCGCAATATACAGGGCGTTTAAGGCCCGTATAATTTCGACGTATTTTGTGTGTCATAAAGCTTGTGTTTAGCCTCATCAACAGGTATGATTACAAGCGTAAGTTGTATGTGAGTAGTGAGTATTTCGAAGCCAACTTTCAGGCGAAGAATCCGAACATTTATCTCCCGTACAGCACCGCTCCTGACACTAGTCGGGCTATTTGGGTTGAGCGGGGTATTGCCGGCTAGTCCGGCTGAGGCTGTGCCGCCAAGCGCAGGTATCAACAACAAGGTGAACTACCAAGGCCGTTTGCTCAACGCGGCCGGAGCCGTGGTGGCCGACGGCAACTACAACATGGAGTTCAAAATCTACAAGAATGGTGACGGCCTGGCTGCCACCGACAACCTCTGTACCAGTCTGCCAGACTGCCAAAGTACCACCGGTACCTTGCAGTGGACTGAGGATTGGTTAAACGTGGCCGGTAACGGCGTGACGGTGAAGAACGGCTATTTCTCGGTGAACCTTGGCACCATTACGACGTTGGTGGGAATTGATCTCAACCAGCCGGTACTATGGCTATCGACTAACATCGCCGGTACGCCCAACACTACCTCGAGCTGTGCAACCTTCGCGACCTGTACGCCCGACGGGGAAATGCTGCCCATGCGGCGCATTGGCAGCGCGGTCTACGCAGTGAATGCCGGATCGGCCAATACCTGCATAACCTGTATTTTGCAGGCTCCGACTAGCACCCTCCAGAACACCATTACTCCCACGGTTAACGGTGTAAACGGCCTTACGGTGAACGCCACAAGCGGCGCGGCGGCCACGGCGGTGGTGCTCAATCAAGCCCAGGCAGCGGACGGACTGGTTCTGACGACGACCAATTCTAGTGGCATTCAGACTAGCGGTATATCTGTGAACCGTAATGCCACCGGGGGCACGACTATCAGCGGTATCAAAGTCACAAGTACGCTCGGGACGATTACGAACGGGTTCCAGATTACTCAGACTGGTAGCGGCGTGATTACTAACGGTATTAACTTTGCTGGTACGTTTGCTAACCTGATTGTGGCGCCAAACTTTGGCCTCAGTAACGCCGGTGTCATTACTCTTGCTGGTGCTCAAGCCGCTGATATCACCACCTTGGCTGGAACGGCTCCAACGGGCCTAGTCTTCCAGCCGGGCAACAACACATCAGCGACTTCGACAGGCGCCGCCTTTACGTTACAGGCCGGTAACGATTCCGGGGTCACGGCCGCTACCGGCGGACTTCTAACCCTCAAGGGTGGTGATAGTACCGGTGGTTCGCCGGTCGGCGGGGGAGTCACGATTGACTCGGGGACCGGTACGGTTGGCGGGGCAATCAACATCGGGACCACCAACGCATCGATAATTAACCTGAATAAGAACACCCAGATTACGGGCAATTTGACCTTCGCGGTTGGTGCTGATCGCACCATTAGCGTCAATACGCAAACGGCTGCAAACACTACAGGTAATGCTGTAACGCTTCAGTCTGCTGCCGGCAATGGTACTGGATCAGGCGGCGCGGCACTAGTGCAGGCCGGCAATTCTGGGGCCGGTGCAACGGGTAATGGGGGGGGAGTAACGTTTACCGCTGGTAATGCTGCATCAACTAGCGGTAACGGTGGAGATATCACCCTGCAGCCTGGCAGTTCGACCGGATCTGGTACACCTGGAAAGGTCAACGTAGCTCCCGACAGATCACTTAATTTGCAGTACACGGCAGGTAACAATAATGAATTCTCTATCTACTCGGCTGCCGGTCGGTTCGTAAACGTCGACACTGTTGGCAATAAGGTGACAATTGGGACGCTTGGCAGCTGCTCTGGGCTAAGCGCAGCGCGGCTCTGTCTGAACCAGACCACCAGCAGTGGCTCGACCAATATCGATAACCTCAACAACACGTTGGTACTAACTGGTACGACCGCCGGCGGCATCCAGACCGGTCACGAGATCATACTGACTGATACCAGTAGCGGCGCCGGCAGTACCGTTCAAGGCTTAGGCATCGACAGTACCTCCACAACCAACAACTCTAGTACGGTCAACGGTATTGTCGTTAACAACCGTGTGCAAAACGCTGGCTACCTGATTAATCTAGAAGTCGCAGGTTCGACCGTATCCAGAGTTACTAATACTGGTCAAGTGGCTTTCAAGCCGGCCACCGGTAATGACTCCACTACTGCCTTCCAGGTCCAAAACGCGGCCGGCAACCAAGTCCTGACTGTCGATACATCGGGTAATGCTGTAGTGTTGGGCAAGGCTTCCGGGCTGACCGGACAGCTCTCATTCGCCAACTCCGGCGGCGCAAACTTAGTGACATTGCAGGCTGGGGCGAGCAGTGCGGCCTACGCACTAACCTTGCCAACCGTTGGACCCACGACCGCCCAGTGTTTGCAAAGTGGTGCCGTGACGCCAGGA
>JAYUCF010000075.1:0-6658 GCA_043740495.1 bacterium | reverse complement strand
CGGACGTTTTGGCTAAAACGTCGACCCCGTTGCCCGACCTTGCGCCGTCGAAAATTAAAGGTCTACTGGCACTCGTGAAGTCGCCCTATAAACTCAGGTAGCTCCTGGCTGAGTCTGCGGCGGGATTTCCGAACGAGCGACCAAAGCTATGAGGTTGAATATGCCAAAGCTCTTTTGGCTGGTATATTTAGTACATTATGTTGCAAGACCAAGATGGACTTCTCGAGATCGATACTCCACTCGTGTTTGCTGACGGCACAGCCGTCTATTCTGAGTTTGCCAAGCGCTACATCACCCATAGGCAAGGTTTTTTCATCTTGGGACCGTCCGGCATTGGGAAAAGCCATTTCGTGAGAGGCCAAGCGGCGGGCGAGCAGCACTGGATTGACGCTGACCAACTATGGCGCAAAACTCGTGCCATGCCAGCTGGCGCCTGGTGGGAGCAGCTTGAGGTGATAGAGGCGGTTGAGCAGCGCTGCGACACCATCACTGCCCAGGCCAAAAGGTTAGGTTTCTGGATGTTAGGGTCCGCCTGTAACTGGCTTCAACCCGACGCCATCGTCATCCCGGATTGGGATACGCATGTCGACTATATCAAGCAGCGCGAACTGAATTATGACGGTGGAGCGACCTCCGATCATCTCGCGCAAGTTGAAAACCATCGACGCGAAATCCTCGGCTGGGCTGACAAAGGTGTCCCAAAGTTCGATTCAGTCGATGCTGCGATAAATCATCTTCAGTCGATCTACGCCAAGACTGATTTATAAATTATGGAGATCAGCTAATGCCGATGCCTCAGTTCAGTGACGATAATCAAGTGGTCTATTATTTCGGTTTCGGCACCAACAAAGATCTGGCGATGATGCAGCATATGATCGGTCGTGAAAATATCATCGGTGAGCCGGGTAAGTTGCGAGGTTATGAAGTCTGCATCCAGCGAGCGGATCAGTTTAGAACCGAGATTCCTAAAGACAGTCCATTTCCCTCGTCCCCGAAGGATCTCATCACGGGCAGCTGGGGGCCAGAATTTGAGATGTACGTCTCTCAACCAAATATCGACGGGGTCGCCTACGGTACGATTTGGCAAATCACCCCTCCCGAGCTCGAACTTGTTCGAGAGTGGGAACTTGTCGACTACGGCGCACAGGAGGATGCCTGGGGAACAGCCGTAAATTCAAAGGGCGAAAAATTTGAGGTGATTACTCAGAGTTTTATGAGGCCTCCAATCGATATCGATCGAGTCGTCACCGGCCCAGACTATGAGCCCTATATCTGGGCGAAAAATGATATGCTTAAGCGAGCAGACGAGTTACGGCTGCAATATTTGCGATTTAATAAAGAGGACAAGCCAAAATTATGACCGAGCTAAATTCTCCAGAAATACCGGGTAAACCGTCAATCGATCTTGAAGCGTTGCATGCCGAGGCTCTCCAGGAACAATCCGAAGCAGACAAGTATGCCGCCCTACCAAAGAAGATTACCGGTCTCGAAATTCCTGCCCCGCGAACTGAGAATGGTGAGGTCATTGAAGCCGGCGGAGCGCTGATCGTCCTGCAGGTTAACGCGCAGGATAGACGTGAAGACTTAGCCCCGGGCGAAGAATTCGGTCAACTCAAAGCTGAAGCTGCCGATGCCGTTAAGGAGCAAGCCAAAGCCATGATGGAGCAAGTTCTGAACTCGATAACTGAGGCAGAGCGTGGCACCGTCGACGTCATGGTATTCGCCAGCGATGGCTCATTGGCGACTCCGACCGGTGCCACCAGCCAGCATCGTCGAGCCTATGAGACCGCCGAAAAAGTATTGGAAGGCATCGAAGCTGCCGGAATTAACAGCTCAGATATAATTAATAACTTAGGTGGCGACGGTGGCCCGCTTCCCGTTGAGAGCCTGAAGGACTTAAGGGTGCTGGAGGGTGTAGGAGTGGCCGAAGCCGACAAAACCGAGCAAGAAACCCGTGACGCCCAATACGTTGCCTACCTGAGCGATAAGTACGGCAAAACCACCGATACCGGCCAGGGTACACCATTCTGGGAATATTTTGAGCGCGATGAACCTGAGGACAAGTTGAAGCGGGAAGAATTGGGCGCTGAAGGTCCTCATGAAATAGCCGAACGGGTTCGCAGCACAATGGCTACTATCGCCCGAGTTGCCTCCGGATACATGCAAGACAAACCCGATCGACGCCTAGTTGTTTGGGTTGACTCCCATTACGACACAATTAGCCCTTATACCAAAGAGCACGTAGTCGGCCTCGGGGGTTATAGTGATCGTTTTCTGGGAGTCAGTAAAGGCGCCGGGCTTGTCATGGAATTGCCCGCAAAAGAATTCAAAAAATCCGCCGATAGCGCCGCCGCTGGAGATGATATCCCCCCGTTGGTTGCAAGAACCGTGATTGGAGAAAAATCCTACGATTTTACCCTTGCTCCGGGAAAACAAAAAACCGACGAATTGCCGTCGCACTGATTTCAGCCAATTCTAGTTATAGCCTCACGATTTGATGTAATTTAAATACCTCGGCCGTGGCGGTAGTTTACGAATGCGCCATAAATCGGTAAGATTGTCCGGTTATGAAAACTATTTATGTAGGTATGAGCGGGGGAGTGGACTCCTCGGTGGCGGCGGCTTTGCTGAAGGTCCGCGGCCATCGCGTGGTGGGCGTGTATATGCAGAATTGGACCGCCGATATCGCCGGCATAGCCTGCCCCTGGAAACAAGACCTGGCTGACGCGCGCGCCGCGGCGGCCGTCATCGATATACCCTTTAAAGTTTTCGATTTTCAGGACCAGTATAAGCAACAAGTCGTGGAGGTGATGGTGGCCGAATATCAAGCCGGCCGCACCCCCAACCCCGACATTATGTGCAACCAGGAGATCAAGTTTAAGCTGTTTTTGGACTCCGCCCTGGCTGACGGCGCCGACCTCATTGCCACTGGGCATTACGCCCGCACCGCCGGCGGCCGGCTACTCACCGCCCAGGATTCAAACAAGGACCAAACCTACTTCCTTTACCGTGTCACCGCCGAGGCACTCCGGCGCACCGTTTTCCCACTGGGAGAGCTCACCAAACCCGAGGTTCGCCGCCTGGCCGCCGGTCTTGGACTGCCCACCGCCGCCAAGCCCGATTCGCAGGGTATTTGCTTCGTGGGGGAGGTCGGTATCCGCGAGTTTCTGGGTCAGTACATTCAGGCCTCGCCCGGACCCATCCTCGACCGCGCTACAGGCGCTCAGCTGGGCGACCATCAGGGAGCCGTGTTCTACACCACCGGCCAGCGCCAGGGCCTGGGCATCGGCGGCGGTGGGCCTTACTACGTAACGGGCAAGGATATGGCCATCAATACCGTTTATGTCACCACCGATTCGGCCGACCCCGAGCTGGAGTCTGATCGCTTCACGCTCGGCCAACTGCATTGGATCGCCCGTCCCGCGACCCCCACCGGCGCGTATCAATTTCGCAGCCGGCACCGGGCTAAGTTGATAGACGGCCGCATTGACTCCTCCGGCAATGTCACCCTGGTACACCCCGAGCGCGCCATCACCGCGGGCCAGTCGGTCGTTATATATGACGGCGAAGTTGTACTCGGCGGTGGGATTATAGCCTAATCTCGTGAGAGCCTGTAAATATTGCCGTTGAAATTTCGTCAATCTATGCATTACGCTAAACTGGCCCATTTTGCACCTACCAGTTTTAGAGAGGGGGTGAATCCCTATGGATTCAGACCCGAACGTCATTGAGTTTAAGGCGCTGTTCGCCAGCAGCTTCAGCCGCAACCCCCTGGTGACGGAATCCATCCTGGACACATCGGCGGCTCTGCCGACCGAGAAACTCAGGATGGAAGTGGCAGCCATGGCCGGATGGTTGCTCGCCGTAGGCCGCAACTCCGCTACCTCGGCGCGGAAAACGGTTAAGAAAAACAAGGCCATTGGTATCGAAAACCGGATGCTGCGGCAGCTGCCAAGCAGTCTCAGCTCAAACCGCTGCGAGAACCTGCGCGGACTGATGGTCGAAGCCGGCGGCAACGTCCTGATTATCGAGGACACCGGATCAATCCGGAGTATCGAGGCATTCCTCACGGCCCAAACCAAGCGCCAGGTTGCGGTCCCTGCTCCCCAGCAGATGCCCCAAGCCTGCTAAGGAGGCTCGAATTGCCGATCCCAGGCACGCCAATAACTGAATACGCAAAATGGGATCAGCGGTCTATCGGCAATCGATAGACCGCTTTTCTCTTTGCCCAAAACCGCCTCAGGCTACAATTTTTGTCTAAAATCGCCTACAATACCCCCCATGACAACCAACGCCATTCGCTCCGCTTATCTCAAATTCTTTGCCGACCGCGGCCACGCCATTATTCCGCGCGCCAACCTGGTGCCTCGGGAGGATGCTACCACTTTGTTTACCGGCTCAGGTATGCAGCCCATGATCCCGTATCTGCTTGGCCAAACCCACCCGGACGGCGTGCGTTTGGTCGATAGCCAGGTTTGTTTCCGCGCCGACGATATCGACGAAGTCGGCGATAACCGCCACACCACCGCCTTCGAAATGCTCGGCAACTGGAGCCTCGGCGACTACTTTAAGGCCGAACAAGTCCCCTGGATGTTTGAATTTCTGACCGAGGTGGTCGGGCTCGATCCCAAGAAGCTCTACATTACCTGCTTTATCGGCGCGCCCGAATACGATATTCCCAAGGATGTTGAGGCTGCCAAAATTTGGCAAAAACTTTTCAAACAGCGGGGGATTGACGCCGGTTTAGCCGACATTGGCTCCGAAGCCGACGGCTACCATCGCGGTATCAAGCCCGGGGAACGCATTTTTTATTACGACGGATCCAAAAACTGGTGGAGCCGTAATGGCGGGCCCGAAACCACCCCGATCGGTGACCCCTGCGGCCCCGATTCCGAGATGTTTTATGACTTTGGCACCAAACACAATACCAAATGGGGTCCGCATTGCCACCCCAACTGTGATTGTGGCCGCTTCATGGAGATCGGAAATAACGTCTTCATGGCCTACAAAAAAGTTGCCGACGGCAAATTCGAGCCGCTGGCAGCGCCCAACATCGATCACGGCGGCGGACTCGAGCGGATCGCTGCCGCTTCCCTGAATAGCCCCGACGTTTTCAAAATCAGTCTGCACTATCCGGTAATTCAACAGCTCGAGGCGCTTTCCCGGAAGAGTTACGACGAGAACCAGGTCGCGATGCGCATCATCACCGACCACCTCAAGGCCGCCGTCTTCTTGGCGGTTGATGGCGTTGTGCCGAGCAACACCGACCAGGGTTACGTGATGCGCCGCTTCCTCCGCCGCGCCATTCGCCAGGCACTAGCACTTGATCTGCGGGAAGACTTCCTCGAGCTGGTAGTTCCCGTCATCACCGAGCTCTACCGCGACGATTTCCCGGAAGTCGCCGCTCGCGAGCAGTCGATCATTCATACCCTCGTATCTGAAGAGCGCCAATTCCGCAAAACGCTCGAACGCGGCGTAAAGCTGATTGAGCATACCTTTTTGCGGATCGTTGGTCCCGTCGAAAATGCCGGTACAAACAAGATTAAAGCCAATCTCCAACCCATTCCCGGCAAGAAAATGACGGGCGAGGATGTATTCCGACTCTTTGATACGTACGGTTTTCCATACGAACTAACCCTGGAAGAGGCCAATAGATTCGGGATTGAACTTGACCAGGCCTTGCGAGTCGATTTCGACAAACTAATGGCCGAGCAAAAACAGCGCAGCCGCACCGCCACCGTCGGACAGTTTAAGGGTGGGTTGGCCGACCATAGCGACATTTCGATCAAATATCACACCGCCACTCACCTCATGTATAAAGCTTTGCGACTGGTTTTGGGTGACCACGTTATTCAGCGCGGCTCCAACATCACCCCGGAACGGCTGCGATTCGACTTTAGCCACGGAGAAAAAATGACATCGGAGCAAATCGCCGAGGTAGAACGTCTCGTTAATGCCAACATTGCCAAAGACTGGCCCATGGGTTTTCGCGAAATCCCGCCGGCGCAGGCCTTTGAAGAGGGCGCCTTGGGCGCGTTTGGTGATAAATACGGCGACATTGTGAAGGTTTATACGGCCGGCGATCCGGCAGGGGAGTGGTACTCCAAAGAAATTTGCGGTGGCCCTCATGTGGAGCATACCGGCGACCTGGCTGAGCATGGTAAGACCTTCAAGATCAAAAAAGAGGAATCCAGCTCCGCCGGCATTCGCCGCATCAAAGCCGTGCTCCAATAATTATTAGTGTCGTATAAATTCGGTGTTAGCTTCGTAAGCTGTCCGGCCCAGATATCGGGCCGGACAGCTTACTTCGGAAACCCGCACGTCTGCCAACCGTCAGGTCCTACGGCCACGAAGCAGATTGCGTGTGTGCTGGTAGATGCTCACGGGTGCGAACAGACAAGCCACCAGCAGTAGCGCTTCGGCGGTTGTGGTGAGGCCACGTCCCGAAGCGCCGAAGGCAAAGGCGATCATACCGCCATAACCCGCGATCATAGCCAGATCGTCGGCGAAGGCTTTGATCTTGCCCGAAGGGCCAGCCTTGGGATGCTGCCCTCGCCGGTCCTCAGCCAGAGCAATCAATGCCAGTACTACGTCGAGTGCAACCCGCACCGCCACCAGCCACAGCAGTGCCACAAACTGTGCGCGGGCGAAGTGGTGC
>JAYUCF010000074.1:0-2038 GCA_043740495.1 bacterium | reverse complement strand
CTGTTTCGCCTCAGTCCATCTGACGTCACCCACATCCGGCCGACGATCGAGGACTAAGCTCGCAGAAATAGGGTATTTTTATGAACCGACTCCCACAGAATTTCTTATTCGGAAGCGCCACATCCGCGCATCAGGTGGAGGGCGGCAACCATAATGACTGGACCGAGTGGGAGCAGAAGTCGGCTGCCCGGCTGGCTGCTCAAGCCAATTCCAGCATGAATTATGGGCAGGGTCCGTCCCCGATATGGCTCGAGATTAAAGCCGCCGCTAAAGCTGAAGGCAACTACATCTCCGGAGAGGCGGTCGGACATTATGCCCTGTACAAGGAAGATCTGGCAATGGCCCGGTCACTCGGGCTCACAGCGTTTCGGTTTTCGGTGGAGTGGTCGCGGATCGAACCTCAAAAAGGCGTCTATGATCAGGCAGCGATCGACCACTACGTAGACGTGGCCAAAGCTTGCTTGGAGCATGGTCAAGAGCCGTTCGTCACCCTATGGCACTTTACGCTCCCGGTGTGGGCAGCCGCCGAGGGTGGGTGGGAATCGGGTTTGGTCGTGAGGCATTTTGCGGAATATGCACGCCGCATGGGGGAGGTGCTCGAACTCTACGTAAACAACTTTTCGACCCTCAATGAGCCGGAAGTTTACTCGACCCTGGCTTACCTCTGGGGCAAATGGCCCCCGCAGCGCCTAACCCCGGGCCGCTTTTCCAAAGTACGGCAGGGACTGGTGAAGGCCCATATAGGAGCCTACCAAGGCCTAAAGGCGGTAAATCCAGAGTTTAAAGTCGGGTTCAGTACCAGTCAAACGCTATTCGAAGCCACGTACCACCTACTACAGATGGCCAATGACTACTTCGTGAAGCGGCTGGCTCCGCATTCGGATTGGCTGGGCGTGCAGTTTTACCTCAAGCGGAGCTTTGACCGGCGCAAACTGGCGCAAAAAAGTGATATGGGATGGGAACTGCATCCGGAAGGACATTATGAAGTGCTTAAGCGACTGGCCCGCTATAAAAAACCGATGTTCGTCACCGAATCGGGATTGGCGGACGCGGCAGACAGACACCGGGCTTGGTACATCGAGGAATCACTGGGGAGCATTGCTAAAGCCACAAGCGAAGGCATAGATTGCCGCGGATATTTTTACTGGAGTCTGCTCGATAATTTCGAGTGGCACGAGGGCTTTTGGCCCAAATTCGGCTTGATCGAGGTCGACCGAAGTACCATGGGGCGGCGAATCCGGCCGAGCGCGAAGCACTATGCAAAGCTAATTACAGATTATGGCAAAATTACTCGACGGTGACGGATTTGGCGAGGTTGCGGGGCTGGTCGACGTCGGTGCCGCGTTCACAGGCCACGTAATAGGCAAAGAGTTGGAGGGGGATGTTGGCCAGGAGAGGCAAAGTGTAGGGACTGGCTGCGGGGATGTAGATGACGTTATCGGTGAAGTCTTTGAGCGACTGGTCCCCCTCGGTACCGATGATGAGCAATTGACCGCCGCGAGCGCGGATTTGCTCGAGGCTGGACTGGGACTTATCGTAGAGGGCGGTTTTGGGGTGGAGGAAGACCACCAGGAGATTGTCATCAACCAGGGCGATGGGGCCGTGTTTGAGCTCGCCGGCGGGAAAGGCTTCGGCGTGGATGTAGGCGGTTTCCTTGAGTTTGAGGGCGCCTTCGAGCGCTACGGGCAGGAGGGTGTCGCGGCCCAGGTACATGGCGTTGTTGAGGTGGGCGAGTTTATGGGCGATGGCTTTGATCTGGGCGTGCTGGTCGAGGATAGACTGAACCTGTGCGGGGAGGTCCTGGAGGGCACTGACGATGGCTTTGCCTTCAATTATGGACAGGTGACGGGCGCGGCCGATCTGGAGGCCCACCAGGATTTGAGCGAGTACCTGCGAGGTATAGGCTTTGGTGGAGGCCACGGAAATTTCGGGGCCGGCGTGCAGGTAAACGCCTCCGTCGACCTCGCGGGCCAAGGTGGAGCCCACCACGTTGACCAGGCCGAGGGTGCGGATGCCCCGGCGCTGCATTTCGCGCAAA
>JAYUCF010000073.1:0-2048 GCA_043740495.1 bacterium | reverse complement strand
CGTCACCCAGGCGGCGCACGCTGTTCAGCACAACGCCGACCCGAATTACTACGCGCAGTTTGGACTAATGGCTTCGCAGCTTGTCGGTCAGGCCAATGGCGGCAGCGTAGTTCCTGCGTTGTTGTCGGCCGGATGTCCGCCCGCCACCTCATCGGGTGGGACGTTTGTCTGGCCGGTTTTACTGGCCGGCTCCAGCATCTCGTCCTGCTATGGCCCGCGGACCCTGCTGGGGATATCAGAATTTCACCCTGGTGTCGACATCTCGCAGGCTCTGGGTAAACCAGTTTATGCCGCAGCCAGCGGCACAGTCACGGTTGCCGGGCCGGTCTCCGGCTACGGTAACAATTACGTCGACGTGCAGTCCGGTGCGATCATTACTGGCTACGGCCACATGGATACCATGTCTGTCACGGTCGGCCAGCCGGTCACCCAAGGTCAACAGATTGGCACGGTTGGCAATCAGGGTGCCTCATTCGGGGCTCACCTGCACTTCAACGTCATCGACGTTACCAAACCCCACAATGTCTTCAACAGCAATGTGGATCCGCTCACAAATGGTCTCGGTATTCCCGCCGGGGTTCCCAACCCCAACGGCTGCTCCTGAGCCGTCAACACATTCCCTCGAAAATGGGAATACTATCCGAACCAGGCTGCTAACCCAGCTTGATTCACCTCACCCTCGAGCTAAGGCTCGAGGGTGAGGGCACACCCCGAGTGCTGAATCCACAATTAATTCAGCTTTCAGGATTTGCTATTCAAGGGGGCTACTTAACGGCCTGCGTAATTACGGCGCCATTCTCCGCCCGCGGAGCAGCTAGCGTCAGCTGGCCACCAACGTCTCGCCCGATCGTATATCCAGTACTATAGCGTTCGTGGCCGCCCACCGGGTCGCTCGGCAGTGATGTAATATCGCCCCTAGAAATCAAAAATGTCAGATCTATCATTCCGGCAGTCTTGCATGCGGCCGTCACGCCCGAGCAGATTCCCACTTGGTGGTTGGGTATCGCCACCGGCACCTTGCCGACCTCAGCCGTGTAGCGTACTAAAGCCGCCGCCATGAGCTTGAGTTGAGTTTTCCGAATGTCATTACGCCCAGCCGGAGTACTGCCGAGAGCCGCGGCCGGCTGCCCCCAGGACTTTAACCCGCCTAGAGCTGCGCCCCCGGCAATCACAACTAGTAAGCCAATTCCGAACATAAGCAACATAGGTTTCTTGGGAAGACGTGTGCGTTTCACGGATCAATTATCTAACATAAGTACTATTCGATCAACGACGTAGCGCTCATCCAACTCTATGGGGCTAGTCGCTTGGTGTCGCGTGGGAACAGGCTGGCTTCTTTCACGTTGCCCAAGCCGATCAGCTCCTGCGTCACACGCTCCAGACCCATGCCAAAACCGCCGTGCGGCGGCATCCCGTATTTAAATGCACTCACAAAGTATTTAAATCCATCACTTTCCGGGTCGCCCCCGGCAACTTTTTTCAGTTGCGCCACCAGCTTGTCATACCGATGTTCGCGCATACTCGTGGTCACGACCTCGACTCCGCGAAATATCAGGTCGGCCCGCACGGCGATCTCGGGGTGCTCGTCGTCGGCTAGGTGATAAAACTTCATTTCGGCGGCTGGCCAGTCGGTCACAAACACCGCCTCCGAGCCAAGCTCACGCGCCGCGTATTCGCAGATCCAGCGTTCTTCTGCTGGGAAGAGGTCTTTCTCGCCAATCGCTTTCTCGCCGGTAGCCTTCTGGTACAACTCATGAACTTCGCTCATTTTAAGTCGAGGCAGTTTCCTGGGCAGCATTGGTTTTACCGCGCCCAAAAGCAGCAGATCTGGCTCGTTGTGCTCCCAAGCATACCCCACCATGTGGCCGAGAAGCTCGCCAACCATAGCCAACAGTTCATCGAACGTTATGAATCCCACCTCAGCATCGAGCGAAATGTACTCGCTCATATGCCGGGTCGTCACGCTCGGTTCGGCCCGGTACACCGGCGCCATCTCGAATACGCGCTCAAACACGCCCACCATCATTTGCTTATAAAATTGCGGCGAT
>JAYUCF010000072.1:0-9686 GCA_043740495.1 bacterium | reverse complement strand
CCAATCGGCAAAACCTTCAGCCTCAACGTGGGCGGCGAGCGCACACCGGTAAGCTTCGGCGCCAGCATTTTGGCACAGGAAGTCCCGATCTATTTTTTGGAATCACCGCTCTACTTCCCTAGTACTCAGGCAGCTATCTACGACCCGAAAAGGGGCAATTTGCCATTTTATGCTTTCAATCTGAGCGTGTTTCGTCTACTGGACACACTCGATTGGGTGCCCGACATTATTCATGTGCACGATTGGCACGCGGGATTGATCCCAAATATTATCAAGTATCTGCCGTCGACGTCGCCGTTCGCCGGGATTGCCACGGTGGAGACAATTCACAATAGTGCCTACGTAGCCATTGCCGACCAGTGGGCCATCCCCAAAGACGAGCGCGACTGCGGCGAGGGTTTGCCGCCAACGGATTTACAGAAGGTGCAAAATATCAACTTTCTCAAGCGCGGAATCGCCAACGCCGATATTGTGACGACCGTGAGCGAGCAGTACGCCAAGGAACTGCTCCAACCAAAAACCAGCCACGGCCTGAGCGAGGCGCTGATTCCCAGAGCCAGAACGTTTTTCGGGATTCGCAACGGGGTGGACTATTCGTATTGGAACCCAATGTTTGATCACAATTTGCCAGTAAACTACGATTTTGAAATTTTGCACCGCAAGTATGACAACAAGCGGGCGCTGCAGCACCGCCTGAATTTACCCATATTGGACGTGCCTATACTGGGCATGAATTCGCGCATTACTGAGCAAAAGGGCTTTAGCCTGGTATTCGAGATCTTCGATGACTTGATGAAAAAAGGCATCCAGCTGGTAGTCGTGGGAGATTCCGCATCGGGGTCGTTTACTGAATTTTTAACGGACAAAATGAAACTATTCCCAAACCAAGTAGCGCTGCGTCCATACTCGGAGGAATTGGGGAGTTTGGTTTATGCCGGATCGGATATTTTCTTGATGCCAAGCCTATTTGAGCCCTCCGGGCTAGGTCAATTGGTGAGTTTGCGGTATGGTACGATTCCGGTGGTCCGACGCACTGGGGGCCTGGCCGACACGATTAGCGATTACAACCAACAAAACCACACGGGTAACGGCTTTGTTTTCGACGAATACACCGGCGTGGCATTGGCCGAAGCAATCGGGCGAGCGCTAGATCTATGGATGCGCAAAGACCGATGGTGGAATCTGATGATTCGGAGTATGGCGCTGTCGTACTCATGGGAGATTCCGGCCAAAAAGTACGTTCGAATATATAAGGCCGCCCTCAAAGAGAAGGCCGGGAAGACTTGGGCGATACCTAAACGATGGTAAGCAGTAACGATACAGGGGAAGCTTTATATGTATTGGGCTAATTTATTACATTTTTACCAGCCATATCGCCAAAAGCGAGAAATTATTGATGCCATAACGGCGCAATGCTACCGCCCGGTGGCGCAGGGAATTTTGAATAATCCCGCGGCACGCCTGACGATTAACTTTACCGGCGTACTTTTAGATCAGCTAGCGGAGTATGGCCACGGCGACGTTATCGAGATGTACGCGGAAGCGGCGCGCCGGGGTCAAGTGGAGTTTGTTGGGTCGGGGAAATATCACGCCATATTACCATTGCTACCGGACGAGGAGGTTCGGCGACAAATTGAAATAAATGACGAGACAAATCGACACTTTTTCGGTGACGCCTACCAACCAAAGGGTATTTTCTTACCCGAAATGGCTTGGGACCCTAAAATGGCGCCACTGCTAGAGGAGGCGGGATTTGAATGGGTGATGCTCGACGAGTTGGCGGCAACTGGGCATGTCGGGGATGTAGACTATACCAAAATATACCAAATCCATGGTACCAAGCTTAAAGCAATGTTTCGCGAACACCGCCTATCCTCAATTGTGAGTTCGGTTGCGCGCGATATTGAGCAGCTAAAGGATGCTGCTGGGGACGAACTAGATAAAAAACGCTACATAGTGACCGGTATGGACGGCGAGGTATTCGGACATCACCAGATTGGACACCAGGAGCTGCTGTTTGCCATGTTCCGTGAACCAAAGATTAATTTGGTCCGGATGTCTGATGTGCTAAATAACTTCAGCGAAATAAAGATCGTGAAGACCGTAGCCTGTACCTGGGCATCGAGCGAAGATGACATCGCCAGGGGTGTACAGTTTATATCTTGGAATGACCACGAAAATGATATCCACCGATTGCAATGGGACCTGCTCAACTACACCATAGAGCAGTTTTCGAAGTTGCCCAGTTCCCACCAGGATTACCATGGTCTACGAGCTCAGCTCGACTGCGCGATTGCATCCGATCAGTTTTATTGGGCAGCGGCGAAGCCGTGGTGGATGATAGAGTACATCGAGCACGGCGCTCATGATCTACTGACAATCTTGCAGCAGCTGCCAGATGTTGCCCCAAAGCCGTACGTTCGGGGGCTAAGGCTGTACCGCGAGATTTTGGATATGGCTTACGACTGGCAGCGTAGCGGAAAGATTGATCGCCGGGACGACAAGCCGCGGGTGCCGTTCAAAGAACTAACGCTGGAACGCGGAGACAAAGGCACGTGGCACGCCTTCGTAGAGATGATGCGAAGCGAGGAAGAATCGGCGGCAAAGCGGGGCGATTACGAGGCTGCTATATTGTGGAGAAACAGTGTCTACAAGCTTGAGAACAAGCTAGATATATATGATTCGCTTTACGTTATAGATTTGCTACGGCGACAAATGCCGCACGGCAAAGTTGAAGATACCCTAGAAAAATATAAGCGTAAGTACAATCGTATACGCGGCGGACAAGTTGAACAGAGGTCTAATTAAACCGGCTTTCGATGGGCTCAACACCGTGCTCCCAAAAGCCTGGGAGTTGATTGATCCAAATAGTGATCAATTCGACATTCGGGGCGAAATCCCTATAGGCCATATCACTTAAGCGGCGTAAGGTTTGAAGGACAAGGTAGAATCTTAGCCGGTCGGGTAAGCTTTCATCCTCGAACTCGTGGGCGTACATATTTACAATGCCATTCCAAAAACGGTCGGCGATGTCTTCTTTGCGCTGCGTTCGCCAGAATTTATGCTCCGGGTAGCGAGGAGATACGTAGTCCATCATAACCCTGCTGAATGCCAGGTCCTCGGCGTAATCGCCGGTTTTCATAGATTCCCAGTCTATCAGAAAAATGTCGTCTTTGGCGACGATAATGTTGTCCCACCATAGGTCATTGTGAAGCACAGAGCTTCGTACTCGCATAAGTGCGGAGTTATGGTTGAGCCAGGTTCGCACGTCATCTATAACTCCCGAGATTATTTCGCGGCCGCTGGGACCGTATATATCCCCCGCCTTCAAGGCACCGTCTAGGACGTCATCGAGCGCACGACTAAGACCCGGTGTGCCCACCTTGCGGGCGCGGCGGAGCCTATGAAGCTCGAGCAAATGCCGGCCCATTTTTTCCTGTACCCAATCTAGGAGGTGCTCAGAGTTGAAGCTCCTGCCCTCCGGAACTTCGGTAATAATGAGATCATAGCCTAAACTATTTTCATTTTGACGGCTAGCCAATACAATCCTGGGCGGCCAAATGAGGCGTCGGCGATTGCGCTGCTCGCGGAGAAACGAGGTGTGGGAGCTATAAACCTTGAGAACATGATATTTACTGTTAATTAGCAACGAAAACACGGTGGAACTGGCACCACGGCCAATAATTCCAATGGGTTGGATTTGCTCGACGGCTATGCCGAAGCGGGTAAGGAGAGGGAGCAGCCGGTGCTCCAGCTCTTCGAGAAGGTTGTAGTCGAGCTCAATCACGGGGCAACGGTGGCAGCTAGCACGGCGTCGATGACGGTAGCGGTGGGCTGATTTAATTGATTGTCATTCATCGGAATGGCAAGAACATCACAGCCGAGGTAGGCCGCGACGGGAATCCCAGGATCATCCACATCGTGGATGGCAATAGTTTTGATGTGACGGTTGATAGCTGCGCCGGCATAGCCATGGTCGGCGATGACTAGATCGGGTACTTTTGGCAATTCGGATAGGAAAAGGTCGAAGCCGGCTGAATCATGGGTATGGAGGAGGCCGCCTTCATCGGTGAGCACATAGACGCCGTTAACCGAGTCGATCCAACGGTAGGGGGCGATCAGAACGGGGGCGGAGGTGGTAGCCAGCGATCCACCACGACTGGTGATGAGTTGGGCCAGCCGCAAATAGTAGGCCAGGAGCGAGCCCGGATGCGAGGTGGCAAGGACTATCCGGCCATCATTGGCAATAGTGTCCTCAATGACCCCCATCATCTCGCTCAGACGCTCACCGGTAAGACTGGCATCGATAAACCCGGGCCCGTCTTGTTTGAATCGATCGGCCGTAATACCAAGCGAAGCCGACACGATCTCAATCAGCTTCGGCATAGTGAAGTCATGATTATTGGCAGCGACTTCGACGGCCTTGATACCGAAGGTGACATAGGGATCGGATTTTTGGAGACGGCTGAGCGACTCCAGATTGGTTTTAGCCCCGTGGTTACCGATTTCCCCCGTAACCCTGCTTGAGAGCAGGGCAGAACGAACGGTCCGGTGCAACTTGAAAACTTTCAACATAGCCCTCATCTTAACAGATTACGGTATGATATTCACATAAAGACAAAAGGAACCTTATGAACCAGCCGACCGTTGCCTATTTTTCGGTAGAATATGCCATAGCTGATGATATGCCGATATATGCCGGGGGGTTGGGAGTTTTGGCAGCCGATATGGTGCTGGAGGCGGCCGCCCAAAACCGCGCTTTCAGCGCTGTAGGGTTGGTATACCACTTGGCATTTACCGGCGACGATCCTGACCAGCGGCCAATGACCGAGCGGCTGCGGGTAAACGGTTTCAAAATTGCGAAAAATGCATTAGGAAAGACGATCTTAGTCTCTGTGCACATTGCAAAGCGCCGGGTTGTAATGCAGGCCTGGGTGAAGGCTTGGGGCAATACCAGATTGGTTCTGCTCGATACCAACCTGACAAAGAATGCTCCTGCCGACCGGGCAATCTGTGACCGGCTGTATGCCTCGGATCCGAGCCTGCAGCTAGCGCAAGAGATTTGCCTTGGTTTCGGTGGGACGGCGATGCTCGATGAGCTGGGCGTTAAATCGGATGTGTATCACCTCAACGAAGGCCACGCGGCGCTGGCTGGGTTGGCCGTGGCACTACGCGAAATGGTGGCGAAACCCGAGCTATCGCTGGAACAGGCGGTAGCGGCGGTGCGCAAACGACTCGTAGGTACCAAGCACACGATTTTGTCGGGAGCGGGGATTTTGCTTGATTGGGGAAGCGTTACCCATCAGCTGGGTCCAATGCTCGAGTCGCACGGTGCCACGATCGACGAGCTGAAGGAGCTGGCAGACCTGCCGACCGGGGATTATTCTGATACCAAGCTGTTGATGGAAATAGTACAGCGGGCGAACGGAGTATCTAAAATTCACGTTGATGCAGAGCTGCACGATCATCCCAAGAGCAAACTGATTACAATCACCAACGGAATTTATCGCGGGCGCTGGGCGGCGGATAATTGGGGCGAAGCGCCACTCGAACTGACCGACGCCGAAATATGGGCCAGGCACGTCGAGAATAAACGGATTCTGTTCGAGTTGATCGAAACCCAAACTGGCGATCGGCTCGATCCTGAGGCTCTGACCGTGGTATGGGCCCGGCGCATGGCGTCATATAAGCGGCCCGAGCTACTCATCAACGACCTGAAGCGCCTGGGAAAGCTGGCCCACCACGCATCACGGCCAGTGCAATTTGTGGTGGCAGGACGGGCCAACCCTACCGACACTGTAGGGTCGGAATTGATGCAGCGGGTGATAGCAGCGGCCAAGCGCCCAGAGCTGGAGCCACGGTTCGCCTATCTTCCTCATTACAACCCGGTAAGCGCCAAAATGTTGGTGGGTGGGGCTGATTTGTGGCTAAATACACCAGTTCGCGGATATGAAGCCTGCGGAACCTCCGGAATGAAAGCCAGCCTCAATGGGGCGCTGCAATTTTCAACCTCTGACGGGTGGATTGATGAGGTGAAGATCGAACCAATCGGGTGGGAAGTGCCGGAACATAACCCGGCGGAAGCGCTGTATGACACGCTTGAACATACGATTGCGCCATTGTTTTACAACCGCAACGCAGACAGTTTGCCGGAGGCTTGGATCACGATGATGCGGGCCAATATTGAGCTGATTTTGAACAATTTTACGGCTACTCGAATGCTCAATCACTACTACGCTAAACTGTATGATCCGTCCGCACGCTAAGGACCATTTGGTTGGCATGAGTGATGGCAATAGCCAGGCCGTCGGCGGCGTCGTCGGGCCGGGGAATGTGCGGTAACTTGAGTAAGGTTTTGACCATTTCCTGAATCTGAGGTTTTTTGGCGCCGCCATAACCGGTGACGGCCTGCTTGATTTGCATGGGGGTATATTCGGCAGCAATCAGGCCGGCCTCAGCGAGTGTGAGCAGGATGACTCCCCTAGCCTGCCCAACGGTGATGGCGGTGGTGACGTTGGTCGCAAAAAATAGCGATTCAACCGCGGCCTGCTCCGGCGAAGTCTCGCGTATGATCTGGGCCAGCTCGGTATGCAGTGTGATGAGTCGCTCGGGCATGGGAGTCCCCGCCAGTGTGGTGATGACCCCGGCGTCAACGAATACAAACCGGCCGTGATTGTGCTCAATGATACCGAAGCCGGTGGTGGCGGTGCCGGGGTCTACGCCAATAATTCTCACCGGGGTTAGTCTAACTTTTCCATGAGTTCAAGCGAGATATCGAAATTGGCGTAAGTGCCCGTAACGTCGTCAAGCTCGTCGATGGCATCCATCATCTTCATGAGCTTGCGGGCCGTGGCCTCATCAGTGACCTCAACGATGGTGTTGGGTTCAAATGACAGCTCGGCCTTGTCGATCTGATGCTTGGCCGCCACGAGGGCTTTGCGCACATGATCGAGGTCGGTGGGCAACGTGTAGACGATGAGATGGCCTTCGGACTCTTCCACGTCTTCGGCACCAGCCTCGATGGCGTCCATAGTGGCGGCGTCCATGTCTTTAGCCGGGGTCACGATGACACCGCGCTGGGTAAACTGGAACAGTACGGAGCCGGCGGTACCCAGCGAGCCCCCATGCTTACCAAAAGCCGCGCGCACTTCGGGAGCGGTGCGGTTGCGATTGTCGGTGGCGGTCTCCACGATGACGGCTACTCCACCGGGACCGTAGCCCTCGTAGGTGATCTCTTCGAAGGTGGTGGCGCCGTCTTGACCCGAGCCGCGCTTGATGGCGCGATCGATGTTGGCGTTGGGTACGCCGGATTTGCGCGCCTGATCGAGGGCTAGGCGTAGCTTGAAATTGGTATCGGGATCGGCGCCGGCGCGAGCGGCTACGGAAATCAGGTTGGCAAATTTGGTAAAGCTGGCGCCGCGGCGGGCATCCTTGATACCCTTTTGATGCTTAATTGAGGCCCATTTGGAGTGACCGGACATGGCTGTTGCCCTCGTTTAAGGATAGAAATTATGGTAATTATACCATTGTTGAGCTCAATTGCAGGCTTAAGCGATACATCCCAAAAGACTGCTAGGTGATTTTGACGGGCTCGAGCAAATGCGAGTTCGGCTTTTCAAGGCGGCGGCGGCGGGAGTTAGCCCGCTTAATCGCGATAGTGCCAGCGAGAATCACGCCATACATGACGAGCATCACGGCGAGGGTAATGTGGTCGGTGCGGCCGGCCCAGGGCAGGGCGGCAAATTGATCGATGACGGCTTTGATGAAGCTGAGCACGAGCATGGCCGGCCAGGCTAGACAGCCGGCAAACGCGAACAAGAGCATACCGGCAAGACCAGCGACGAAGCTGACGGCCATGGCCAATGGCACCAGAGGGAGAATAACGAGGTTGCTGAGGGGCGCTACGATAGTCAATTAGCCAAACATGAAGAGAATCATAGGCAAGGTGAGGACTTGGGCGGTGAATGATTCTATGAACAGCCGCACGGGGATAGATTTGGGGTGTCCCAGGCGGGCCTCAACGACCGGTGCCACTAACATGATGCCGAAGAAAGCCAGAAAAGACAGCAGCCAACCCAGATAGGTGAGATATTTTGGCTCAGCGGCGGCCGTGACTCCAGCCACGATGAGGATAAGAGTGAGCGAGTTGAAGCGCAGCCCATAGTAGCTGGCGAGGAGGGATAAGATGCTCACCAGGCTGGCGCGCACAATAGACGCGCTGGCGCCGGTAACGATCAGGAAGCCGGCGATCAGCCACAGGGAGATGGCCAACGCCACACCGCGGCCAGCGCGTTTGAGGGCCCGGTCGACGGCCGCCACGATGATGGTGAGATTATAGCCGGAGACGGCCACGAGATGCGACAGGCCGACCAGCGTAAGCTCAACCTGCATATCCTTGGGGATCAGTGCCCGGATACCTACGAGGAGTCCGAGACCAAAAGAGTCAATGGGCTCGGGCAGGGCGGTTTTGACACCAACAAATAAGCGCTGGCGAAAACGTTCGAACGGGTCCTGATAAGTCGACAGCACCGTAAGCTTGGGAAAGCCGATTTCGGCTACAGCGTTGCCAAATCCCGGTCCGACCTTGCCGATAGCCTGAATCCGGTAACCGCGCTGCAGCCGCACCGGGAACTCGTGCACGCTGAGAGTGCCGGGAACACTGCGGCCGTTAATTCGGAGCCCACCAAGCTTGAAATCTACCTGGCCGGTGGCGCCAGTACTCGGATTATTGGCAGAGTACCGGTGGCGGTCACCGCTTGGCCGATGAGACTGGCTAGCTGGTGCTGGTCGCCTGTCCAGACGGTGGCGCGCCACAGTCCGCGCGCCGCGGCGGCCAGGAGTAGACAGGTGGTGAGCAAGCGGGTACGGCGCAGCATTAGCGCAGCGAGCAGTGCTGCGATGAGCTGCGCGGGGCCAACCGCCAACCCGACCCGCCCCAGCATTACCCCGCCAATGAGGAAGCACAAATCAGACTGAGCTTGGTGGTGCGGCGCATTCGGCGATTATGGCCGTCTTAAGCCCGGACAACAAGCATGAGCGGATAGAACTTGCACCTATGAGGGAGGCGACTCTAATTTAACCTTGCGTTTGTGGTATTCGAGCACGGTTAAGTAAACGACGATACCGTCGTAGATCGTGAACAGAGCCATACCTAACGAGGGCGATAAAGCAAAGCGGTAGGTTTGATAAATGATGAAACCAAGAGTCAGATAGATTAAACCCAGGTATGCCCAAAACCGATTACGCAAGATTTCCGCCACCAGAATGACTTTGGTAATACCATGGGACAACAGATAGATCGCCGCGAAGATGAGAACCCCGCGGCCGAGATTTTGGGTAGAGTGTAAAATATTCGAGGCAATAAAGTCGTGCGGGTCATCGGATAATTCGTGTTCGGTCAGGTAGACTCCGACTTTACTGATAAATTCTGGCTTGATGAAAAGCAGAATGAGGCCGCCAATGATCTCGAGGATGCCATCGAGGCCTTTCAGCAGGATTCCGACCTCGAAGGCCTTATCTAATGTAGTTGTGGCTTTGAATTGCATGTCTTAATCATAATATCAGTATCTGAGCCTACAGAGCTAGTTCAGCGCGAACTGCACGTATATCGGCAAATGGTCGGAGTAACCTGTTGATAGAATTTTTGATGAATCAAATTTGATATCGTCAGTTGCGAATACATAATC
>JAYUCF010000071.1:0-2713 GCA_043740495.1 bacterium | reverse complement strand
CGATTTTCTACTGAGCGAACTCCACCCTATTAGTAATCAATACTTTGTCCTGTCAGGCGCTCACTTCGAAACTGCGTATCCCCTTCAGCGCGCTTGAGGGGTGTCGCGGGTTGCGTTCAAGACTCTGACAGGGCAAAGGATAGGAATTGGCCATAGGGTAGAATTCGGCCTTGGACGCAGACCGTGAAGCATGAGAGCGCATATCCCCCGTTAATTTGCCGCTGGTTAGACCTGCACAGTTTGGAGCGGCTGGGGATGGCGTGGATTTGACACCGACTCAAAGGCGGCCAGGAGTCGTCGAAAGCTGGGATCAATGAGTTTGTCGTAGGCGAGCGGTTCGAGTCGGGCAATGCGCTGGGGGCCCGACTCGGCCGGGAGCATAAAGTTCATGTTTCCGCGGGGTGAGACGTACATGTGGCACTCAAAGGTGTTGAATGAAGTCTGATTCATTGCAGTGTGCCCTAGTACTTACGGATCAGGCCGATAACGACGCCCTGGATTTCAATGGGCGTACCGGGCTCAATGATAATGGGATCCATGGCGGCATTGGAGGGCTGAAGCCGGATGTGGGTCTTCTCTTTGTAGTAACGCTTGAGGGTGGCCTCGCCGCCGTTGATGAGGGCGATAACCATCTCACCGTTCGAAGGGACGGGTTTCTCCGTCACCACCACGTAGTCGCCGGTGTGAATGCCTTCGTCGATCATGGAGTCGCCTTTGACCTGGAGGACGTAGGAGTTTTTGCGGCCGACCATAAAGGGCGGGACTTCGAGGGTTTCGGGGTGCATGCCAAGCGTCTCGATGGGCTGGCCGGCCGCCACGAGACCAAGAATCGGCAGAGAAATGCTGGGAGTGGCGTCGACGTCGGTTTTGACGAGCTGGATTGAGCGGGCTTCATTATCACTTTTACTGAGCATGCCCTTGCCCACGAGTGACTCAATGTGCTCGGCCACGGTAGCAACGGATCCGTATTTGAAATAGGTGGCAATTTCACGATAGCTGGGCGCGTAGCCGTGCAGCTCAATGAATTGAGATACGAAGTCGAGAACTTGTTTTTGTCGTTTGGTTAGTGGCTCTGCCATTGGTTACCCTCCCAGGCTTAACTTGATCTAAAGTTTACCGAACAAAAGCCGTAGTGTCAAGCGTTTTGCGAGGTGAGCCTAATTGAACTGCTTAGTAATTGGGAAGTCCTTGCTGGATTTGTAATAGGTATTGAACGTGTCGGTCTTGGTGACGTTACCCGCGAGGTCGAGCACATCGCGGTAGAATACGGTGTGTGAAGGCTGGGTGGCATCGTTTGTCCCGGAGACGAAGTTGGGCCCGCGGATGATACCGGTCTTAGTCTTGGTGCCAAAGAAGTCGAATTTTAGGTCGACGCCATCCATGAGGGTTTGCATCAGGATGTAGTGGCCGGTATCGTTGACAAATTTGAGGTCGACGGCTGGGTAATAAATAGTGCCGTCGACGCCGGGAGCGGTGTAGGGCCAGGTGTAATAGCTTATGGCAAAGGCATGATTGACGCGCTCGGTGATGGGCAGGCCGGCGGCCAGGGCGGCGCGGAAGGCCGTGGATGAAACTTGGCAAAGTCCCCCGCCGTACTGCTTTTCCTCATGATCACCGAGGATGACGAGCTCGGGGACGTAGCCGGTTTCGGGACCGACGGCGCCGAGGAGTTTGCCAAAGGAGAAGGTTTCGCTGGGCGCGAGCAGAACACCGTTGAAGCGTTTGGCGCCAGCGCGGACGTTGGTCAGGCGGGTTGAGGGTGAGCCGGGGAAGTAGGTTTCGCCCTCCGAAATTTGTTCTTTGATGCCGAGCGAGTCGAGATTGGCCTCGTTGACGGGGGCTTGGGTAGTCGCGAGCTTGAGGGTGAGGAGGCGGTCGCCGGAGCTGCGTCCCAGGCTATCTATGATAGCGGCGGTGGCGTCGGCTTGATCAAGCTTGATGCCGGTGCGGCTGGGTTGGACGATGGCGAGCACACCGGCCTGCATGGCGAGGGCGGCGTTTTGGGCAGTTTGGTCGAGCTGGCCGGCGAGATTGGCGACGTACCGCCCGACGGCGGGTTTGCTCAGACCAAGGTTGGCGGCGGCGGGTGGCGGATACAGGTCGGCGAGGTCGTGAGAATTCAAGAACAACTTAGTGGGCCGGGCGCCGACTTCGACCCATGAAATGATGGTTTTTTGGTCGATGATGGTCTCGGTGTCGGCGTAACTGAGGGTGATGGGGCCGGCCAAGTAACCGCCGAGCTGGTTGGTGACGGCGGCGAGAGCGGCGGTACCAAGGACGGGGCCGAGCTGATAGACGGGCGCGGGGATAGGGTCGATGGAGGTCTGTGAGAGGCGGTCGCCGACCAGCTGCGTGAGGCGGCCATAATCGAGGCGGGTGCCGGACTGCGCCGGCGTGACCTGGGGCCTACCGGAGTCGAAGCTGAGACTGGCATCGGTCACCGGAGTGAGGAGGTCGTCACCCAGTTGAACGACGTAGGGCGCGAGGCGGTCGTCGGCGTAGCCATAGGCTGAAAAGTTGGTGGCGCGGCCCAGGAGCGCACGAAATTGTTGATGGAGGCGATTGATCCAAGTCCCCTCGCGCCCATAGCGGTAAGCCAGATCAACGACCGTGGCGGTGTCATAGGTGACGTCGAGACGCGCTACGGGAATGCGTAGGTTGGTGTCGCCGTTAGCAATAGTGACGACGCCGCCGGAGAAGGTGTCGATCTTGG
>JAYUCF010000070.1:0-3097 GCA_043740495.1 bacterium | reverse complement strand
GTAGACGCTGAAGATGAGAATACGCAGCCGCTGCTTACCGGCGAGCAGCCCATACATCATCACCGTCAGCATAACGGCGATGATAACGATATTGACGTTAAGGGCAGGCATTTGCATTGGCGCTTATGGTTTATTTTAGTATACCACCCGCGAACCCGATGGTAATTTGACCCCAAGCTTTTTAGAAGAACATAATCGGATGTATCAATGGGAGGATCGGAATGGATAGGTTTAGACTAGGCATAGCTAAAGTAGTGGGCTTAATCGTGGCGCTGGTACTAATTGTCTCGAATGTGGCTTGGTTTGTAGCTTATCATGCACAGTCAGGCGAGCTCGACCGAGCCAACGCGCAGGTCGCCGCGCTCGGTAAGACGCCGGCCGCGACACCGGGCACGAGCACGCCAAGTCCGGCCGCCAAAGGGACAATTTCGGGCAGCGTCGGGTTCCCGGCCGGGACGGCGCCGGCTCAAAGCGTTTGTGCGTTGAGCACCATCGACGCGGCGGTTAAGTTCTGCGTCGACCACGCCGCGGGGAATGCTCTTGGCTACCAATTGGCGGTGCCGGCCGGAACGTACACGGTGTACGCCAGCCTCAAGGCACCTCAGGGTGACTACAAAACGTCATACAAAGCCTACTACAACAAATACGTGACGTGCGGCGCGAAGTCTGACTGCGCGATGGGTCTGCACGGTCAAAACGAGGTAGTGACGGTGGCCGCTGGCGGAAACGTGACCGGAGTGGACCCAACCGACTGGTACGCACTGGGCGTTACGCAGTAAATAGGGTGAATTACCAGGCAGCCAGAGGCTTCAGCGTTTGAAAAAACTCTTTTTGGACCCGGATTCGGCTGCAAACTGCTCAAGCAGCTGACGTTGCTTGGGTGATAGCTTAGTGGGGATGTCGACACTGACTTTCACCAGATGGTCGCCGCGAGTGTTGCGGCCGAGCACCGGTACCCCGCGGCCGGTGAGGCGTAAGACCTTGCCGCTTTGGCTGCCGGCCGGGATTTTGAGCGTAACATTGCCATCGACGGTTTCGACCTGGATTTCGGTACCGAGCGCGGCATCGGCCATGGGGATTTTGGACTCAGAATGGATGTCGTGGCCGCTGCGGACGAAGCGGCGGTCGGGGCGGACGCGGATTTGGACGTAGAGATCACCCTTGGGTCCCCCGCCCCGCGG
Source organism: bacterium (assembly GCA_043740495.1). Classification (GTDB taxonomy): domain Bacteria; phylum Patescibacteriota; class Saccharimonadia; order UBA4664; family UBA4664; genus UBA5169. The sequence continues at coordinate 1,916 of JAYUCF010000070.1, read as the reverse complement.
CGCGGCGCCCTTGCCGCTAAGGCGCATGGTGGCGCCATCGTCGACGCCGGCCGGAATCTTGACGCTCAGCGTCTTGCTGCGGCGCAACACACCGGCGCCGCGGCAGACGGTGCAGGGCTTCTCGGGGATCTGGCCGCGACCGGAGCAGGTGGGGCAGATGCCCGTTTGCTGCATGGCGCCGAGGATGGTTTGTTGCACGCGCGTGACCTGCCCACGGCCCTTGCAGGTGGTGCAAGTCACCAGTTTGGTCCCAGGCTCGGCGCCGTTGCCGTGACAGTGCTCACAGGCGTCATCCAGGCTGAGCGTAATATCGGTTTCGGTGCCAAATACGGCATCAATAAATGCTACGGTGACACTCACTTCCAGGTCACGGCCTTGGGCGGGGCCACGCTGGGACTGGCCTCCGCTTCCGCCCATGAATTGATTGAGAATGTCGGAGAAATCAAACCCGGCGCCATTGAAATCGAAGCCGCCGCCCGCCTGGCCCGCCCCTCCGCCGCCAAACGGGTTGCCTTGCGCCCCGACGTGGCCATATTGATCATATCCGGCCCGTTTCTGGGGATCTTTGAGTGTTTCGTAAGCCTCACCGAGCTCCTTGAAATTGGCATCGTCGCCACCATGCTTATCAGGATGATGCTCCATGGCCTGCTTGCGGTAGGCGCGCTTAATCTCCTCCGGAGAGGCGGATTTGGAAACTCCTAAAATATCATAATAATCGCGTTTAGTTGGCATCGGTGGCCTCGTTGGCTTTATCGAATATCTTGATGAGCTGGCCGTCTTTGTAGGTCTGCCACTCACCGGCCTGGCGCGCTAATCCCCAGTTGAGCTGATCTTTGGAAGCTAAGTTTTTCACTCGCGCGCCGCGGCTCTTGGCCACTTCCACGGCCGGCAGCAAGTCGCCGTCCGAGCTCCAAATCACTAAGGTTTTTTCGGTATCAGAATCTACCACCAAGTCGACCGCCAGGCGCACGTCTACGCCCTTTTCTCGAAAAACCGGCTCGCGGTGGCCGCAGTTTTTGCAGGTTATACCGTCGCGGGCCATGAGCTTACCGGCTTTAATGACCTCAATCCCCTGATCAGTGAGGTGGTTAACCCATTTGGCAGTCCAGGCGATCATCTCGGCGCTGCGTTTTTCCATATCTTCGTCGGTTTTGACGAGCGTCAGGGTGGTGGTGTAATACTTCACTTTAAAGTCGGAGGTGCCGACGAGCTGCTTGATGAGCTCTACTAAATTAACATTCAGCAAATCTTCGCGAGTTTGGAAGCGGCCGCTGCGCCTGAGTATATCCATGAGCTGGTGAACGACGTTTTCGCCGTCGAGATAAATTATCATACTTGTTCTACCTTACCACTTCCCCGCCCCCTCAAACAAAAGCCCCGCGAGGCTGGACTCCAAGCGAGGTGACTTGGGTCCAGATTACTAAGTTGGAGGGTGAATGTCAACTTTTGCGCTTCGCCTATTTGTGCTTGTCCTTACCACCTTCGTTCACGACTTCGCCTTCGACGGGACCATCTGTGTGGCCTTCATCTTCGTGGGATTCAACCTCTTCGGGGGCACCTTCGGTGCCGGGTTCGCCAGCTTCAGACGGGCCGCCGGCGGCATACATAGCCGCACCGACTTTTTGCATTTTCTCGGATAGATCCATGGCCTGCTTCTCAAGGGCATCTTTATTGGCATCATCTTTGCCAAGAATTTCCTTGGAGACGGTGACGGCCTCTTCGACGGCCTTTTTGTCCTCTTCCGGAGCTTTATCGCCGGCGTCTTTGAGGGTCTTCTCGGCGGTGTAAACCAGACTGTCGAGGTGGTTGCGGGCCTCAATCAGGGCCTTGCGGGCCTTGTCGGTCTCGGCGTTGGCTTCGGCCTCCTGTTGCATGTGCTTCACTTCGTCCTCGCTGAGGTTGCCGGAGTTTTGGAT
>JAYUCF010000069.1:0-4744 GCA_043740495.1 bacterium | reverse complement strand
CACGTTCGGGTTGGCCTTCGGGTCGGTCGGCAATACCTTAACGATCGGTGCGGAGCCAACCTGGAGGTCGGTCAACGCGTTCGGGTAGACATTGTTGTTTACGAAGTACTCTTCGAGACCCTTGCGGACCGTCGTGATGTCGGTCTTGCGCTTAGTGTCGCGCGCCTTCTTCGGGGCCGATGTAATGTTCGGGATGATTAACAGTGCCAAGATGCCGATGATCACGATCACGATCAGCAGCTCGAGGAGTGTGAATCCGCCCTGCTTTTTAAATGATTTTATAGACACGAGTGCTCACCTCCTCAGTATTTGTGGACGAATAAAGCCGAGCTCTATTTAGCACAAATCATAAAGTGCTTACGTTTAAATGTCAACTTCAATGGCACTTGATTCTGGGCTCAGAAGGGAAGTCTAAACCGAGTTGCCGATGCTCGAAATCGGCCCGAACACTGAAATCACAATAAATCCGACCATGCCGCCCAGCACAATAATTAGAATCGGTTCGATGATAGAGGTGATTCCCTCCACCACGGTGTCTACTTCTTTCTCGTAAAATTCCGCCAACTTGAGCAAAATCGAGTCAATCTGGCCGGTTTCCTCGCCTACACTCAGCATTTGTCCAACAATGGCGGGGAAGTTCTTGGATGCCCGGATGTGCTCACTCATCGGGCGGCCGTTTTTCACTTTCTGGGCCACCTCTGCTAGCTCGTCTTGGTAAACCGAATTACCGAGGGCCGACTTCGTGGCGTTAATGGCGTCCAGCACCGAGATGCCCGAGGCCATCAGCGAACCGAACGTTCGAGCAAACCGCGCGATATTGACCTTCACCAGAATTGGTCCAAATATTGGCGCTTTTAACATCAGACGGTCAATCGTGCGCTTTCCGCCTGGCGTTTTGTGCCACCGCGCAAAGGCAAATATCGCCCCCACGGTGCCGCCGATCACAAAAAACCAATCGTGTACCAAAAAGCCCGATATCGCCAGCATCACCTTGGTGTACCACGGCAGCGACGCGCCGGCGTCTTCAAAAATGCTCGCGAGCTTAGGTACAATCACCGTCATCAGGAAGAAAAACGCGCTGATGGTGGCAGTGGTTATCACCGCGGGGTAAATCATGGCACTGCGTACCTTGGAGACCACTTCGGCGTCTTTCTCCTGCTGTGTGGCCAGGCGGTCGAGTACCTGATCCAAAATACCCCCCGTTTCACCGGCTTTCACCATGTTGACGTAGATGGCATTAAAGACTTCGGGGTGGCTGGCCAGGGCACTAGCCAAAGTCGCGCCTCCCTCAACCTGTTTCGAGACATCGGCCACCGTAACTTTGAGCTTCTTCGATTCCGATTGCTCGTGCAAAATGTTTAGAGATTGCACGATTGGTACGCCGGCATTAATCATCGTGGCAAACTGCCGGCTAAATATCACCTTATCCTGCAGCTTTACTTTGCCGCCGAGCTCTATGCCTCCCGACAGCAGACCCTTGAGGCCGCCACCCTTGTCGGCCAGCATTTCCTTTATCAGGATCGGCGTCAGCTCCTTTTCGGCTAGGCTGGCAGTAGCCGCCGGCCGATCGGCCGCAAACAGCGTACCCTTCTTAATGGCTCCGGTCTTGTCGCGCGCGCTATAGCTAAATTGCCCCATATTTGCTCTCGTTTCGGTTCATGATTATTCTCTTGTTACTCGTAATATTTCTTCAATCGTGGTTTTGCCCTGCAAGGCCTTCACGAACCCGTCCTGCTGCATCGTCAGCATGCCTGCCCGCACCGCCGCCATCTGGATATCGTCAGATGTGGCCCGGCCGACGATCATTTTCGAGATGGCATCATCGACTTCTAGCACCTCATAAATCCCCATCCTGCCCTGGTATCCCATACCCCCGCAGGCCTCGCAGCCTGGGCCCGGCTTGTACAGCATAAATTGCCCGGCCTTGAGGTTTTGAGGGTCCGCTGCCAGTCCGGCGACCGCCGCGGCCGGGGCCTCTGCCGTGACTGTCGCCGCGGCGGCCAATGCCGCGGCCTCGGCCTTTGGCTTGCCCGCATCGGCCGCACTGCGGTTGATAATGTTTGGGTCGGCCGCGATCTTATCTAGGATGCTGCCGGCCGTTTCAATATCGTGGTCGGGATTTATCACGCGGCCTTTTTTCCGTTCGGTCGGCACTATTGCGGCCACGTGAGCTATGGCCGGCTCCGGCACTGGTGCCGGCAGCGTTTCCGGTTCGGCTCCTGACGTATCCTTGAGATCATTGAAGCGCTTGAGGGCCGCATCGAGCTGGAAGTCGCGTTTCACATTGGTCAGCTCCGGCCCCTCTGGTACGTAGTTGGTGCGGCAAACCTGGCACAGACGCCGTACCAGCCGTTGCCCAATCACCGTGTTCACGGTTGAGGCGATCAAAAACGCCTCCAGCCCCATGTCGAGCAGTCGGGGCAACGTGGTGGCGGCGTTGTTGGTGTGCAGGGTCGAGAGCACCACGTGGCCGGTCAGGGCGGCTTGCACTGCCAGGTCGGCCGTTTCTCCGTCGCGAATCTCACCCACCATAATGATGTTCGGATCCTGCCGCAGTAGCGCCCGGAGCCCCGCCGCGAAAGTCATCCCGGTCTTAGTATTCACTTGCGTTTGGTTCACACCCCCCACGCGGTATTCCACTGGGTCTTCGACGGTCGAAATATTAACCCCAGGGGTATTGAGCAAAGACAATATAGAGTACAGCGTGGTCGATTTACCCGATCCGGTCGGCCCCGTTACGAGCGTCATTCCGTGCGGTTTGTGCAGGTTGCGTACGATGGTTTCCAGAGCGTGGCCGGTAAACCCGAGCTCCTCGAGCGTCAGCGCCCGGGCGCTCTCGTCGAGAATACGCATTACCACCTTCTCGCCGTCCATGATCGGCAAGGTCGACACCCGCAGCGCCACCTGTTTCGATCCCATGGCAAACTTAAATCGTCCGTCTTGCGGCACCCGGTGCTCGTCGATCTTCAGGTTGGCCAAAATCTTAATACGACTCACCACCGCCGCCAGAATCGGCTTCGGCAATGTCATCGTTTCGCGCAGTACGCCGTCCACCCGGTAGCGCACCTGCACAATGTTTTCCCGCGGTTCGAGGTGAATATCTGAAGCCCGGCTCTTGATGGCGTATTCCAATATCACGTTCACAGTTTTGGCGATTGGCGCATCCTCGGCCAAATCCTTAGCCGACACTTTTTCTTCACTCGCGGCGTCGGCGCTGCTGTCTTTGATAGCCTTAGTAATCTCGTTCGAAATGTTGCCCTTGTACTGATCGATCGCCGCCAAAATATCCGGCGTCGTCGCAACGTAGGTTTTGAGCTTGCCACCAACTTGCTTGGTAATGAAGTCCGCCGCTTGGAAGTCCTCCGGGTCGGCCATCGCCAGCTGAAGCTGATCTTCCTCTATGCCAAATAGCACCACCTGGTATTTACGCGCAATGCGCTCTGGGATTTTCAGCAGCAGCTCGCGCGGAATTTTCACATCTGCCAGTTCCACGAAGCTCACGTCGATGCTCTTGGCGTATAGTTTTACGAGGTCTTTGTCGCTGATGAGCTTCTTCTTGAGTACGGCTGTTTGCAGCGAATCTCCACCCTCGCCCTTGGGCATAGCCTCTTCTAGGGCTTCGGGCTTTATCAGCCCCGAGTCCAAGAGTAGTTTTTTGAGCTCACCATCAGGAATACGCATAATCCTCATTATTTTACCATAAGCACGATGTTTATGGCGGGACACTTTGGCTAAATAAAGCGGATATGTTAAAATTACTAGGTAGTTCCAACAGCTATGTAACGTTCGTCCCCCGGATCCGGCAATGATTTGACAGACATGTTCCAAACCCACAACTGTGATTGAAATCGCAGAAGTCATTGGCGGGAGCATCGTATTCTATGCTCAAGAATGCTTTTATATCCGCTCGGTCAGCACAGTGCTATAGTACTTATGGATAGACTTACAAACTAAGTGATTCTAAGAGCCGGTTAAGCGATCAAAGACTATGCCAAAGAGAACAAATAGCCATTTCGTCCAGACGCTAACCTTCAATCGAAACCAAAAATTACTCGTTCTTGCCAGCTGCCTGGGACCTGCATTATTATTGGGATTCTTGTGGTTGCATCATTCGAATGCCGCCACCTGCGGCGTCTCTGCCAAGCTAGTACCGAGCTGTGGGGCTTGGTTCGGGGCCTACACTGGCGGAACCGATGCCCAAGACACTGCATTTGAAAATAACGTTGCCGGCCGCAAGCTCGACGTCGTAACCACTTACTACCGGTGGAACAATACCGGGCCTGGTCCCAATGAAACCCTGCGCTTGCAGAAGGGTCGTATCCCTCTCATCGACCTCGCCACCACCGGTGTTTCGCCTATGCCCACTTGGGGCGATATTGCTGCCGGTAATTACGATGCCTACCTCAGCCAGTGGGGGACCAACCTTGGCGCCCTGCCCGGTAAGGTCATGTTCTCCTTTGACCAGGAACCGGATTACCGCGTCAACGGTGGCATCGTCCCCGACACCGACATGACCCATTATGCGGCCGCCTACCGCCGGGTGCACGACCTCATCGCTCCCAGAGCCCCCAACGTGGTGTGGGCCTGGTGGGTCACAGGCAACACCGGCAACGAAACCAAGTGGATCCAGGGCTATCCCGGCGATGCGTACGTCGATTGGATTACCTATGATCCTTACAAGTTTGCCTCGCACCCCGCTAGCGAAAAGCCGGTTCAAACCTGGTCTTATTTCTATAACTGGATT
>JAYUCF010000068.1:0-1796 GCA_043740495.1 bacterium | reverse complement strand
CTGCCAGAATTCGGCCTCTGAGTAATAAGCGTGAGCGTATAGAACTTTCCGGCCCTTCATTTCCCCGACCAGCTTTTCCAGCTCACGATTGCGCTCCGTAAAAGACTTAGCCGAAGGCTTCAGCTCCCCCTACACACCAACGTTAACCACCAGCGGCGCAGTGATGGCATTGGGCGAAAGGAAATCTTGACCGCCTGGCTTGAGCGGGCAAAACCACAGGGGGTAAATCCCGCAGGCGGTATCAACGTAATCGAGGAACGGGATTACCTTATCAGCCGGCAAACTAATATCTTGCGCCAAAACGCGATAACCGTAATTTGATCCTTGAAGAATTTTATATAGAGTCCGGGTTTTGAAAAAGCCGGCCAGCAGAAAGCGGCTCAACCGATTAAACGGTAAATGTCTAAAGGCGTATCTGGCTAACCAAAAACCACCCCGGTCATACCGGAATAAATAGTCGCGCAGGGGAATGATCTCCTCATAATCGTTATGCCTTTGGCTGATCTTCTGAGCGTGAACATAAAACCATTCGTCATAGGCTCGGCTAAACCGAGCGACCGGAAGACTGGCCTCGTTGGTGTACGAACCCGTCATAATGACGCCGTTGGTTTTGGAAAAGAGTATCCCATCCACAAAATCCTGACCGCGGCCGACCTGCGTCTCGAGCTGCGCTAAGGCGTCCTGATGATTGGCTGTGCGCCGGTACCGGAGGCGAACATACCGCGTCGCGGGAACTAGCTTAACTTTCACGAGAGTCACGATACCAAGTGAGCCGAAGGCACAAGCCATCCCCCAAAACAGGTCCGCATTTACGGTAGGCGATGCCTGCCGGATTTCGGCGTTCCCGAGAACCACCTCGTATTCTAGGCAGATATTGTGAAACAGCCCCCATTTGAATGAGCTGCTCTCTCCCGATCCTCCCGAAATAGCGCCGCCAACGGTGATGCCGGGAAACTCAGCCACCATCGGGGGAATGAGGCCGACCTTTTGAGTGGCGGCAACCAACTGGTCTAGGGGGACATTCGGCTCAACGATGGCATATTGACCGTCTAGGCTGATTTCAATGACGTCACCCAGGCTCGAAACGTCAACATAATGCGGCTGCCCCGAGTGGAACGGGCGGGTAGAATTAGTGCTGCCGTGATAGATTTTGACCTTTTCCTGACGGCGATAGAAAGAGGCCATTTGAGCTTGGATTAATCCAACCTTCTCGTCATGTTCGGCTAAATTGGTTCGGGGCATTGGAATAATGATAGCAGAAGATACTAGCCTCAGTCGGTGAAGTCTTGGGTGATCATGAGGCCGTAGGGGCCGCCGTCGACGATGCCGATACCAACGGTGCGGTAATTGGGTGAGAGGATGTTGGCGCGGTGGCCGGGTGAGTTCATGAGGCCGGTGTGAGCCATCTGGAGGGTGGGTGCCAAAGCCAAATTCTCGCCGGCGCTGCCGTACTTCACCCCGCCGGCTTTCATGCGATCAAAGGGGTTCTTGCCTTCGTTGTTGATGTGCGAGAAGAAGCCGCGGGCAAACATGTCGGTGGAGTAGGTACGGGCAACGGCTCGAGCTTTGTCGTTGAGAGTCAGCGCCGACAAGCCGCGGGTGGTACGCTCGCGGTTGATCAGCACCAGCATGGCAACCTCATCTTTAGCATCAATTGACACGTTCGTTGTAGTAAAGCCTAGATCAATGCGCTTTTCGCTTTCGGGGTCGGAAGTGATCGTGAAGAAAGTCAGGCTGTTGCTGAGGTCGCGACCGAGACCGTCGGCGAGTTTGGACGAAAGATTACCGCTTGAGGC
>JAYUCF010000067.1:0-2923 GCA_043740495.1 bacterium | reverse complement strand
ATAATCGGCTGCTCCGGCGCCACCGCATCCACGGCTTTGCTAACGATCGCCTCTACCTCAGCTGCGGGCGCCAAAGCTCCGCCGGCCAGTAACGCCGCGGCATGAGGATTTTGACGTAATAAGTTGCCGCTCGATAAATGCACTCCCCCCAGCTCCCCGGCCAGCAAATCACCCTGGACCGATTTCCCCGCGCCAGTCGGTCCCATAAGGACAATTAATTCGGCCATATCAGCCTCAAAATATGCGGGCCGAAAATCACAATTCCAATCATTGTCGATGCCACCGCCGCCACCAATACCGCCCCGGCCGCCATGTCTTTGATTAATTTAATGCGCGGATTCTCTTCAATATCAATCAAATCCAGTGTTCGCTCTATCACCGTGTTGAAAATTTCGGCCAAAAATACTATCACCACGGCCAGAAATACTGCCGCCAACTCCACGTCCGATACTTTCAGCACCAATCCTAGCAGAAACGCCAACATAGCGAACGCCAGGTGTACCCGAGCATTGCGCTCGTGCTCAAAGACGTGCATCACACCGTGCACAGCGTGTAACAAACCATTAATAAAGCCAGGCTGCGAATCGGGATGCACTCGCCGGCTGTGATCGTCCACTACTACATGGATGTCAGGCAGTTCGCTCATAGCCCCAACCTGGCACGCACCGCCTGCGACACCGCGCCGCCGTCGGCAGTGGCGCCAACCCGCTTTATCACCGCGCCGATGACCTGGCCCATCTGCTTCATATCCGTGGCGCCCAACTCTTTCACAACCTCATCCACTACCCCCGCCAGGTCATCCGGGCTCAAAGCCACCGGCAAGTACCCCACAATCACCGCCAGCTCGGCCTCTTCCACTGCCAGTAAGTCATCGCGGCCGGCCGTCCGGTAGGCATCGATTGAATCTCGCCGCTGTTTGGCCTCGCGCTGCAGCACCTTCAAAGCTTCATCCTCACCCACCGCCTGACCAATCTTAATCTCTTCGTTCTTCAGGGCGCCCCTCAGCAGCCGCAGCACACCCGTACGCTGAGCATCTCCAGCCAGCATGCTGGCCTTCATATCCTCAGTTAGTTTTTCGCTAATAATCACGTCTTTACCCTGCAATCTTGTGATGATATTGTATCCATTTACCCGGCATAAGGCGAAACTACCGCTCGCGCCATAGAAAATCCCCCATCTCAGGGGGTTCTGGGTAGCACTCTGAGCCTAGTGACCTAAATAAGCCTTGGCCTTAGCAGCCTTGCGAGCCGATTTGCGGATGGCGATTTCGCGCTTAGCGCGTTTAGTTAAATCCTTCTCGAAATACTTGCCGCGTCGAGCAATTCCGAGTACACCAGATTGCTGCACTTTCTTATTGAAGCGCCGAATCATATTCTCTAACGACTCTTTGTCGTCTTTGCGTGTTACTTGAAGCATTTTGTTATCACCTCCTTTCGGCTAGCATTAGGACATAATCGAATTGACCTGACTATCCTACCAGAGATTGGCTCCTCAATCAACAAGCTAAGCTTCGGACCGGCCCCTATACCGCGAATCGCTCATGACGTGAAAGTGTAGATGATCAACGTCTTTGCCCTGTATTAGCACTTTATTAGCTTCCACCAATCCGTAGAGTTTGATCACCTCGCGCACCGCCATTATCAATCGGCCGGCCAGCTGCTCGTCGTCCAGGGCATCAATATTCTTCACGTGCTGCTTCGGCACCACCAAAATATGGACCGGGGCTAGTGGCTCAATGGTCAAAAACGCCGCCGCCACGCCATTTTCCCAAACTAATTTACCAGTCTCACCGCTGACGATTTTACAAAATATGCAGTCTTTCATGCCCCCAGTATAGCAAAACGCAGAAAGGCCGGCCCCACACCACCATGAGGTGATGTGGCTGCCGGCATTTCAGCGAACAATCTTGCTCCTAGGCGAAGGCGCACTCTCCGTAACCGTTGCCCAGTACCAAGGGTGCCTGGGGATCCTCGGTCCCGTCGCGCGTCTGCTCGGGGGCGGAGTCCCCGTACTTGCGGGACAAGACGCCGAGGTCCTTCAGGTGGAGGAAAATGGTCGGCTGGGCAGCCAGCACTGGGTCGGGAACGAAGTCGCAGCTGACCGCTCGGACGCCGCCATGGCTGAAACACTCCTCTACCTGGCTACAGGCCCCGAGAAGCCGCTGCTGTGCTACATCGAGGTCCCGATGGGAAGGCAGGTGCCCGCCGGAAACTTGCGCCTCCACGGCACCCAGCGCCTCCAAGAACTGGCACCTCGGGATGTGCAAACCCAAACGCGCCCCCGGTTGATGTGTTTGCCGCTTGGTCTGCCTTGCATTCATGATGGTGCCTTCCCGGACCCTGAAGTCCTGGTTTGGAATGGATGCTGACCGTTCGCTGATACATCCGGTTCAAGCTTAAGCTCGATTCGAATAAAACTATTATGTGTGCAAATAATATTAGTGTCAATACTAATTAATGCCGTATCCGATTATTGCCTCTGCCAAGCCGCTTATGATTGACTATCGCTTTCGTTTAGTCCAAAATACCGGATTGCACTAAATTGCGGCCAAATTCATGCCTTTCAATCTGAAAACCACGATCATCGCCAGCTCAGCGCTGGCCGGTTTGCTCAATTTGATTCAGTTCACCTCCAGCGCCAACCAACAAGCTCAAGCCTCTTTTGCGCCGAACTGGGCTGAGGCCGCGCCCGCCCGACCAGCCATCAGCCCGATAGCGTCGCCCGCCACTGCCGCCACCGTTGCGTCTAAGGCCCCCGCCGCGCCCGCCCAGGCACCAACCGCTATAACGGGTCCGTTGGCTACTGTGCAGGCCAAGCTTGCCGCTGCCGGACTCAAACCGGCCTTTGCCGCCAGCTACCTGGCAGTTCAATCCCAAACGGGCACACCTTGGCAGCTACTGGCGGCCGTCCATCGCCTGGAATC
>JAYUCF010000066.1:0-5683 GCA_043740495.1 bacterium | reverse complement strand
ATAAAACCATGCTTGATTTGTTCCCCGATGACCCTCAGTCAAAGCTCGATTCGTATGAGTTCATCAAACACCTGAATTTTGTCCCCAAATTTGAGCAGTTGAGCCTTCAATAACCTCGGTTGCAACAGGTGTCGAAGTGGACGGATCGGATATCTAAATAAAGGTATGAGTCCCTTTCGCGCTCGATGATATTGGGGCTATCAATATTGTAAATACAATCAACCGGATCTCATTTTACGCGATTTATTAATGGCCAAGGGTTTTCTCTTGACAGATAAGTAGGCCGAACAATTAGACGTTTTTCCAAATTACACTTATGATTACAACAGATATGGTCGCTACACTTCATTCAATTCCCAAAATTCTTATCATCGGCGGTGGCTTCGGCGGCGTTCGCGCTGCCAGTCAGCTTAGCCGCCATACCGATTTTGACATCACTCTCATCTCGAACCTCAGCACCTTCGCGTACTATCCACAGTTTTACCACTCGGCCACCGGCGGATCGCGCTCAGAATCTACCCTGCCACTCACTGACGTGCTCGATGGTACGCGCGTGAAGCTCGTTAAAGATGTCATCGTGGCCATCGATCCGGAGGCCCGCACCGTCACCTCGATCGACGGCGTCACCAACTACCAGTACGACGAGCTGGTGATGGCGCTTGGCTGCGTCACCAATTATTTCGGCATTGCCGGACTCAAGGAATTTTCGTACGGCATAAAGTCGATCGAAGATGCCGAAGAATTCAAACTCCATCTCCACACGCAGCTCCTGGCCGAGCACAAGCCCGACCTCAACTACGTCGTGGTCGGCGGCGGCCCCACCGGCGTCGAGCTGGCCGCTTCACTTGGCCGCTACCTCAACCTCATCATGCGTCATCATCGCATTGAGGCCCGCGATTACCAGATCGAGCTCGTTGAAGCCGCCCCGCGGCTACTGCCGCGCTCCAGTGAAGCCGTTTCGGCTCGGGTGCAGCGCCAGCTTGAATCACTGGGCGTGAAGGTACTCACGGGCGCCCAGGTGAAAGCCGAAACCGCCGCGGCGCTGGAGCTCGAGGGTCGGTCTATCATCACGCGCACCGTCGTTTGGACCGCCGGCACCAGCGTCAACCCTTTTTACTATGCCAACGGCACCCATTTTCAGCTCGCCAAGGGCGGCCGCGTGATGGTGTCCGGTCATCTTCAGGCCAGCGACCATGTTTACGTTATCGGCGACAATGCCGCCACGCCCTACTCCGGCTTAGCCCAAACCGCCGTCCACGATGCCGATTATGTGGCCGCCGATATCGCTCGCGCTCGCGCCGGCCGTGATCGACCCGCCTATCATCCGGTTGCCCCCGTGAGCGTTTTCCCGGTAGGGAAGAATTGGGCCGTGGCCGAATGGCGCGGGTATCACATTTATGGTTTTGTCGGCTATATTTTGCGCCGGGTGGCTGACCTCCTGGGTTACGCCGATATCGAGCGCTGGCCACAAGCGGTCCGAGTCTGGCTGCGGGATTCCCGCCAGGAATATGGTTGCAAGATCTGCGAATCCGGTCGGGTAACTCCAGAAAAAGCATAAGAGTTATATAAGCGTTGACCAGGAACAAATCCTGTGCTAGTATGATAGATAATTTGAAAATACTTAAGAGTTAATTGCCCCGTGTCCTGACCTCGCGCAGCACTAAGTGCACTCTCAAATTCAGAGTTCACCTAGTGCTCCACGAAAACGCATCGGAACTCGTTCCGAAAAAGTCCAGTGGACGCACGCGAGGCTCCGGTCTCACAACTGCAGCTTGCTGCAATACCCGGGTAGCTCCCCGAGCCGCACCGCTGCCCCAAAAAGCCTGCGCCGCAATTGAGCGATCGACTGGTCCACCGGACTGAAAATGTCCCTCGGACTGCCGATGACAACCCGCCACCTCCCGCATTTTGGTCTTTTGGCCAAAAAAAGGAGATGGCGCGGTTCTCCGCAATTATTCCAAAACCCCCACTTTTCATCCGGTGGGGTTTTTGGTTGCCGGCAGGTTATAATAAGCATAACCATGAAGAACGATACCGCCGGACTCTCGTCCAAAGAAGCCGCCAAACGACTCAAACACTACGGCCCAAATGCCTTGGCGCAGGGCAAATCCACTCCGCCAATTTTAGCATTTTTGGCGCGTTTCACTAATCCATTGGTGATTATTCTGTTATTCGCGGCCACACTTTCGGCCTTCCTCGGCGACCGCGTCAGCTTCTTCATCATTATTGCCATCGTGCTGGTGAGCACCGTGCTCGACTTCGTGAATAGTTATCGCTCCGAGAAAGCCGCCTCCGCCCTTAACGACCGTGTCCGCGTGACAGCCGATGTACTCAGGGACGGCCAGTGGGTGAGTTTGCCGCTGGCCGACCTGGTGCCGGGCGACGTGGTGAAGCTCACGGCCGGCCGCCTTATCCCCGCCGACGGCCAGGTGCTTGAGGGCAAAGACCTGGCCGCTAACGAATCGTCGCTCACCGGCGAATCGTTTCCGGTGGGCAAACCGCCCTCCGCCATGCTGTATTTGGGATCGAGCATTATCAGTGGCACCGGAATCATGCAGGTCGAGCGCACCGGCCACGCCACCAAATTCTCGCACATTGCGCGGGCGCTCTCCGCCGACGAGCAGCCCACCGAGTTTGACCGTGAGATCAAAGATTTCAGCCTGCTGATTATTAAAATCACATCGGTCCTCGTAATTTTTATCTTTACGTTCAATATGTTTTTCCGGCATTCACCTCTCGAATCCTTGCTGTTTAGTGTCGCCCTCGCCGTGGGGCTCACCCCCGAGCTGCTGCCGCTCATTATCACCCTCAATCTCACCAAAGGCTCGCTCGGTATGGCCCGCCACGGGGTGATCGTGAAGCGGCTGGCTTCCATTCAAAATCTTGGCTCCATGGACGTTTTGTGCACCGACAAGACCGGCACGCTCACCGAAGATCACATCGCGCTGGTGCGGCACGTCGATGGCTTTGGTACCGAGTCCGACAGCGTGCTGCTGTATGGCTATCTGGCGAGCCTTTTCACTACCGGTTTTGAGAATCCGCTGGATGCCGCCGTCCGGGCCTTCAAAAACGTCGATATCCACGGGTACACCAAGCTCGATGAAATTCCTTATGATTTCAAACGTAAGCGCGAATCGGTAGCGGTGGCTCATGGGACCAGGCGGATGCTGGTCACCAAGGGCGCCCCCGAAGAGATTATGCGCATCAGCTCGCATTACGCCGGCGGCCGAGCCTTCGAGGAGGTGAAGGCCGACGTCCAGAGCCAATACGACGCCCTCTCCAGCCAGGGGTTTCGCGTTCTTGGCGTTGCCACCCGTCCGCTGCCCAAACAACCGCGTTACGAGCCAGAGTGCGAGCATGGCCTCACCTTCGTTGGCTTCATCGCCTTTCTTGATCCCGCCAAACAGTCTGTCAAATCCACCCTCAAGAAGATGGTTGATTATGGCATTGCGGTGAAGATTGTTACCGGCGACAACGCGCTCGTGACGCGCAAGATTGCCAGCGATATCGGCCTGAATATCACGGGAATGCTCACCGGCGCCGACATCGAAGCCATGAGCCGGCCGCAACTGCGCGACGCGGTGGAAGCTACCACCATCTTCGCCCGGGTGAACCCCGAGCAAAAGCTGCGCATTATCGAACAGCTGCGCGCTGGCGGCCACGTGGTTGGTTACCTAGGCGACGGCATCAATGATGCGCCGGCGCTCAAAGCCGCCGATATCGGCATTAGTGTCAACAATGCCGTGGACGTGGCCCGGGCCACCGCCGATCTCATCCTGCTCAATAAAAGCCTAGCCAGCCTCATCGAAGGCGTTATCGAGGGTCGCCGCACCTACGCCAACACCCTCAAGTACCTCATGATGTCGCTGGGTTCAAATTTTGGCAATATGTTCTCGATGGCCGGCGGTTCGCTGTTTCTGCCGTTCTTGCCCATGCAAGCTACCCAAATTCTTCTCACCAATCTTCTGTACGATACTTCGCAGTTTGCCTTGCCCCTCGATGGCGTCGACCCCGACGGCATCAAGCGCCCCCGCAAACTCAGCATTGCCGGCTTAAAGCACGCCATGTGGACCTTCGGGCCGCTCAGCTCCGTCTTCGATTTTGTCACCTTCGGCCTGTTGCTAGTAGTTTTTCATTTTGGTCCCCACCAGTTCCAGACGGGGTGGTTTCTCGAATCCGTCGCTACCCAGACCTTCGTGGTGTACGTCATTCGCACGCGCCACCTGCCTTTTATCCAGAGCCGTCCCAGTCCCTACCTCGTCATCAGTACCCTGGCGACCGTCCTGGTCGGCTACGGCATAGTCTTCAGCCCCTTGGCCAAATATTTCAAATTTTCACCGCTGCCGTTTGCAGCCTTTGCCGCCATTCTCGGAATTGTTTGTACTTATTTATTGGCTGCCGAGGTAGTGAAACGCCGAGTCTTTGCCCGACTCGATCTTTGAGCTCACTATTGGCCAAAGTTTGGTATGATGTCGCAGTAGGAGATTAATATGAAATTGCTTAACGGGCGCGATATCGCCGATTTTATTACCCAACGCCACACCACCATGGTTGCCGCCATGGATCCCCGGCCTCGCCTAGCCATAATTCGCTCCCAAGACAACGAGGCGGGCGACCTCTACCTCAAAATGAAGCGTAAATACGGCGAGGCCATTGGCGTAGCGGTCGACCTCTTCGTTGAAACCTCAGACACCATCCTGGAACGGATCGACACCCTAAACCGCGACCCCGGCGTCACCGGTATCATCATCCAGCTACCGCTGAGTGATCCTGGGATCACCACCCGCGCCCTCGCGGCGGTCGCCCTGGAGAAAGACGTCGACGGCCTCGCCCCCGGCACATCCTTCGAGGCCGCCACCCCCAAGGCCGCCTTGTGGCTGCTGGCCGCGCACAACGTCGACCTCCAGGGCCGTATTGTGGTGGTGGGGAAGGGGAGGCTCGTGGGCCGTCCGCTGGCCGACCGCCTCGAAGCTTCGGGTCACGACGTGGTGCGCTGCGACATCCACACCAAAAACCTGGCCGCCGAGATTTTTCAGGCCGACATTATCTTCACCAGCACCGGTCACCCCCACCTCATCAAGCCCAGTATGGTCAAACCGGGCGCCGTCATCATTGACACCGGCTCCCCCTTGAGCGAGCTCGACCCGGCGCTCTACAGCCGCGACGATCTCACCATCACACCCAACCCCGGCGGCGTCGGCCCTATGACCGTCGTCTCACTGTTCGATAATCTGATTATTGCTGCCCAAGCCGCCGCTCAGTAATGTAGCTAGGAAGTTGGGCCGCTCGGGGGCGTCGGAGCCTTGGCCAGTAGCGCCTTCACGCGCTCGGCTACTTGCTTCGGCGTCATTTCGGCCTTCACGATGTAATCATCGGCGGCCATCTTGAAGACCTTGGTGGCGGTTTCGGTGTCGCCCATATTAGTCAGCACTACCACTTTGGCGTTACGCCCGTTGGGCTGGCTTCGCAGCCGCGACAACATGTCGAGGCCGTTCATATTTGGCATCATCAAGTCCAGCAACACAATGTCTGGCTCAAATGATTCGATCAATTCCAGGCCGCTCACCCCATCGGCCGCCGTCGACACATCATAACCTTCGGTCTCAAACTTGGTCCGGTACATTTGTACAATCGCCATGTCATCTTCGATAATGGCGACTTTTGTCTTTGTGCTCATGGTTAC
>JAYUCF010000065.1:0-2031 GCA_043740495.1 bacterium | reverse complement strand
CACTCGGAGCAGGCGCCAATTTGTGAACGTCATCCCGGTTTCCTCGTGCAATTCGCGTTTGGCTGCATCGAGCTCATTTTCCTCGGGGTGATCGTGGCGCCCGCCGGGCAAACTATTGAGACTTTTCTTCCAGTTTGGCTGCAACTCGTTGAGCACAACCAGCTGATGATCTTTAATAGCTATTACCTCAACGGTATCAGGGCGCCGGAGCATTTCGAAGGTAGCTTCGGTACCATCGAATAGCTTTTGCTGCCACTGGTAAACGTCGAAAATTTGACCTTTGAATACGCGCTCGGCATGCTCCGGAATGAGGTGGGCGGCGGCGGGAAGAATGGTTCTCATTGAAATATTATACTATCTCCACCACTTCACCGCCGACCCCGCGGGTGAAATATGAATCGTGCGAAATGTAGAGGACCGCACCGGTGTAGCGGCCAAGAGCTTTTTCGAGCTCCTCAATACTCGGCAGGTCGAGGTGGTTGGTGGGCTCATCGAGAATTAGCAAGTTCGGCCCGGCGCAGAGCATTTTGATGAGTTGAAAGCGAGCTTTCTGGCCGCCGGAGAGGCGTTCGATCGGCAGTTGGCCGTCGCCTTGCGGGTCAAACAGGTAATCGGATAATATCTGACGGACCTTTTGGTCATTCACCGGGATGTCATTGTCGCGGTAGGCGGCCATGACGGCCTGGCCCAGTGGCATGGTGAGGTATCTGGGATCGATTTCCTGTTCGTAGATGCCAATTTTGATTTTGGTATCGAGAATAATGGCACCGCCGTAGATGGTACAGCCGAGCTTGGTACTGCCGGCGGTGGCCAGGATGGCCTTAACAAGCGTTGACTTACCTACCCCGTTGCGCCCTTTGAGCTCAATCCGTTCGCCCTGGCGGAGCTTAAAGTTGATGTTGTCGAATAATGGCGAGCCGTAGCCCAACGAAAGATTTTCCACGTCTACCAGTACCCGCTGACCTTCGGTGATCTCACGGGTATTGATGCGGATATTTTTGGCCTTATATTTATCATATTTTTCAACGAGTTTGTTCTGCATGCCACCCAGCTGCTCGGCATCAATCCAGAATGACGGCTTGGAGATGCGGGCCCCCAGCTCTTTGTACTGGCGCGCCAGACGGTCTTCCATAATACGAAATCGCGTGGCGCTGGCGCCGGCAGCCTTATTCTTTTTGCGGCGAGCCTCCATGACCTGATTGTGTAGGTTGGCGAGAGTGCGCTGGTCAAACTCGTATTGCTCAACGGCGTTCATGGTGGTGCGGCCGTTGTACTTGAGGTAGGTCTCGTAGTCACCGTCGGAGCTGACCGTACCTTTGTCTTTAATTTCGACGATCCGGTCGACCACCGCCAGCACGTCGCGATCGTGGGTGATAACGACCACTGCCTGTCGGGCAGCTTCGAGCCACTCAATAAAAGCCTCTTTGGCAATATAGTCCATGTGGTTGGTAGGTTCGTCGAATAAGGCCAAGTCGGCTTCACTGAGTGTGACTTTCACCAGCTCCACGAAGCGCTTTTGGCCACCGGAGAGCGCCTTCATGGGGCCGTCGATGCTCTGGGCCGGGACCTGAAAGTCCTCGAGCTCAACGCGGGCGCGCTGCTCGATATCATAGTAACCGAGTTCGCCAAACCGGCCGAGGGCGTCGGTGTAGGCAGCAATTTTGTCCATGTCTTCCCCCATAGTCTCGGGATGCGTATCGATGACGTGCTTGAGATGCTTGTATTCGGGGAGGTTTTCGAGCACGTACTCAAGCACCGGCTGGTTGGCCACAGCGTGATGCTCCTGGGCAGTCGAGGCCGTCACCAGCCCTCGGCGCTGTTCCAGATTGCCGGTAAACGAGGTGTCGCTACGGTCCATTATGCCCAGCAGAGTGGTTTTGCCAATGCCGTTGCGGCCGATGAGACCAACCTTTTCCCCGGCCTGGATGGTGAGATCTAGG
Source organism: bacterium (assembly GCA_043740495.1). Taxonomy (GTDB): domain Bacteria; phylum Patescibacteriota; class Saccharimonadia; order UBA4664; family UBA4664; genus UBA5169. Next base: position 91 of record JAYUCF010000065.1, on the reverse strand, counting down.
TCGGAGTAAAGAATCTTGGTACCAATGGTTTTACCAATGTTTTGGAGATTTAAGATCATAGCAAGCGAATTTTCGTTAGAAGTCCCAGACT
>JAYUCF010000064.1:0-1224 GCA_043740495.1 bacterium | reverse complement strand
GAGTTCAGAGGCTTGAACCATCCCCGGCGTGAGGCCTACGCCCGCATTATCGCGGCCGATGTCTACAAGCTCTTCCTGCGGAATTTCGGCCGCGCGAAGTCCGAGATGGTGAGGGGCAGCGCGCTGCTCGCCGTGGTCTTCGAGGCCGAAAAGGTTGTCGATGCCAGTGTGTTGATGACCAAGCTCGCTATCAGCGGCGACAAGGACCTCACCGATCGAACGGTGGCTGATGCCGGGTACCAAGTTAGCCACGGCTACAGCCTGGTCGGAGCTGATTCAACTGACATTATTGACGGCCCCAGGTCGGGGAGCGATCTTGGCTGACAAAAAGCGTCTCCGGTAACGGGGGCAATGCCTAGGACGGGCGATCGGGGGTTCACTCCCCCGGTCGCCCCTTAGCTTGGTGCCGGGAGGGTGAATTTATAAGTCTTCGGATTGTTTGAGGGTGGCGGCCAGCGCGGCAGCCAGGCCCGGGGCGCTAGGCCGGTCGGTGTCACCGAGGGTGGCTCCAGTTTGGGCTATCAGGTAGGCACTGGTAGCTAGACCGGCGGTAGGATTGGAGGCGTTTTGGAGCCAAAAGGTGCTGAGGGTACCATAAAACAGCGCCGGGGTGAGGCTGAGGCGGTAGTTGATGGGCGTCACAATTAAGTCGGCTCCTGCCGCCACAATAATCTCACTGCCATACACAACGTAGGCGCAGGCACTGGCGGCGGCCAAGTTTTGGACTATTTCGAGTTTGTTAATGAGGCCGGCCCCTTCACGAATGCTGATAGCAATGCCCAGCGCGCCGCTGAGCTTAAAGACTTCAGCCATCGTGAGTATGATGAGCGCGCGGGAGTTGTTCGTGACGGCGCTGATATTTTGGCGCATGGCGGTAAGGCCTTCATCGACAACGATGATTGGGCGGTCGATTTCGCTAATCAGCCGCTCGGTGAGCATGGCGGTATTGGAATTATTTGAAAGGCTGGCACCAATAATGACTGCATCGGCCTCTCCTGAGAGCTCCAAAATTCGCCCCAGGGCCTCACGTCCGAGTGAGCCGGAGGTGCTGGAGGCCGCGAAAGCCGTGCCGGAGGCACCGCCGAGAAACTTGGCGAGGTTGTCGGGCAGGACGGCCACGGCCTCGCCAATGCCGGCGGCCACGGCAAATTGGTGGATAGCGGTGGGCAGGCTGAATTCGCCCGAATGCCCGCCCACTATCAGGAGGCGTCCCCCGCCGCTGCG
>JAYUCF010000063.1:0-8783 GCA_043740495.1 bacterium | reverse complement strand
CTCGGTGGTTTGGCGCAGGCGTTGCTCGGCGGCAATATCTTCGAGTACATCCGGGGTGACAATGGTGAGAGTATTGATCATGCTTCGGAGGCCTTTCTTAACCTAGATGCAAAATTCTGGCGAAGTTTAGTAAGTTTGGGATTGATCACAACCTGACAGTAGCCTTGCTCGGGGTGGTTACGAAAATAGTTTTGATGGTAGCTCTCGGCCTCGTAAAAATGCTCAAGCGGCACAATTTCGGTAACAACAGGGTTCGGCCACAATTTTGCAATATCCTCCCTAGAGGCTTCGGCTAGCCGTTTTTGCTCATTGTTCGAATACAAAATAATTGACCGGTACTCCGAGCCAATGTCGTGGCCTTGGCGACCTGGGGTAGTGGGGTCGTGAATTCCCCAAAAAATTTCCAAAACTACCTTGAGAGGGATAATGCCGGGGTCAAAGCTCACCCGTACCACTTCGGCATGACCGGTACGGCCCAGCATAACCTGATGATAAGTTGGGTTGGCGAGATTTCCCCCGGCATACCCTGAGACGACCGACTCAACGCCCTCAACCATCTGATAGGCCGCTTCGAGGCACCAAAAGCAGCCGCCTCCGAGGACGATAGATTGAAGGTGGGGAGTGGTGGAAGTCATAAGACTATAAGTGTACCAAATAGAAACGGGTCGCACCCGACCCGTTTCAAGATAGTCTTTTGAAGCCCCGACTATTTGATACCTGCAGTACCCATTCCAAAAGGTACAAACTCTACCTTTTGTATTTTGATCGTGACTCCACCTCAACTATCTAACCTTTTTGTAGCACTAGCGGTATGAACAGTCAATAGCATGAGCGGAATGGAAGTAGCTGCCCCAAGGGTCCAATACGCTTGATTAGTAATATGTAATGTGTCCTTATCTGTATCGGACCATATTCTACTCGACAAAGCAAATGGAGTGTGACAACATCAAAGGGTATTTCTACCCCAAGAACTCACCCTTTAACCTTTCAAAGGAGTTTTGATGAGTCATCGTAAGCACAGTGGTTTTCTGGTTATGTGTTGCGCAGACTGGGCCTACACACGGGATATAGATGGTGGCCGGGCCGGCCAGCTGCATGAAGCTGCGGAAAGCCGCGTCCACGACCTCGTCCGCTTTGGCAGGGACCATGCTGCAAACCATGAGCACATTGACCCCCATATCGTGCGCGTGGAAGGACCGGTGGAAGTCATCGCGCAGCCGCTGCGTACGGGGGCACTATTGACGCTCAACCCGAATGTTATCGGCCCCAGCGCCTGGTGCATTGTCGCCGATATTCACTCGGATTGTGCCGGATTCTCCGGTGCTCATCCCAAGCACATCGGTGACCAGTTCGAAGCACAAGCCCAACTAGTGGAAAGAAACGCCCAGAGGTTTATCGACAACGTGGCCGTGACAATTGGCCACCCCATGCGTCTTTATGTGACCTGGACCAGGTTCGGCGACCACAAAACCGTCACCGAGATCAAACATCTGGCCGACGTGACGAGCCGTGTACAGTTTGAAGACGATAGTTGGCGGCAAGCTGCACCCGCCGGTCTGTTCGAAGACGCCATGGCCTTTTCGCGCTGAGCGCTCCACAATATGCCCCTCGCTAGCTACGGCAGCCGAGGGAGCATTCCCAACCCACCCCCAACCCTAGTTTGTGTGTACTGCAGGCAAGCCGGGCCACCAGGAGGTGGGTTTTCCCGTCTAACAAGAAATTATTTCAGATTTTACGATAGGGGACGGTCGGTGAAGATCGTGAGTTTGGATACGGCCTTGAGGGCTTGAGCTGGTTGCTCAGCCAGCGCCAAATCGGTCTCCAGCCGGTCGAGGACGGGCCATTTGTCTTGCCCGATAGCATAAACCGCAGCCTCCGACAGTTCTGCGAAAGCGCGAGGGGTGGTGGTTATGCGTAGGAAGGCTCCGCCGTCGTATGAGGCGACCAAACCAGGCGCGGTAACGGCCGGGCTGTGGGGCAGGATGCCGGAGGTATGGCCGTCGGAGCCGATCCCGAACAGGCCGAAGCGGAAATCGGCGCGCGCAAACTGCGCCTGCAAAAAATCAGCGTAAGCTTCGGCAGTATCGGCCTGGGGAGCACCGTCCAGGACCGGGTGGAGCGTGGCTCCCGGGAGCTCAAATCCGGAATCCTGGAGCTGCCACCAATTGGACCCGGTGTGCCCCACCGGCCCATAGCGCTCATCGATGAGGCTCACGGTGAGCCCGTCGAGATCGCTTCCTGCAAGGTGCCGGGAGGCGGCCACGGCCACCGTTATGGCCGAGCCGCCAGATAGCAGCCAAAGCACGGTGCGCCGGTCGGCCAGCTGAGCCGCGATGACTTCGGCCACGTACTTTCCGACCGGATCAGGTGACGAGGCGGGAATAAACGTCATATTCATGAAGTTAACAATATCACGAGCCGAGGCGGGTATAAATGAATGTCTTAAGCTTCGGTAATGTTGACCATCCAATAAACTCCAAACCTATCCTTAAGCGCACCGAAGGTGTCGCCCCAAAATTGCTTGGCCAGGGGCATAGTCACCTCTCCCCCACTAGTCAAAGCGTTGAAAATTTCGGTGAGCTTGGCGGTGTCTGAACCCATGAGGCTAAGGCTCACATTGTCGCCAAATTTGACCTCCACCCCCGGCCGGCCTTCGGTTGCCATGATGGCGATGACGTCACTGTCGAGCCGCGCGTGCATAATTTTGTCCTCATACCCGGGCGGTACTTCCATGCCAGAGACTTCGCTAAAGGTTTGAAGTTTCAATTCCCCTCCGAGGACTTGGTGATAAAACTCCATAGCCTCCCGGGTGTTGCCGTTGAAGTTGAGATAGGGGTTCAACGTTATCTGGCTCATAGCACAGGCTCCTCATATAACTTGTCTAGACCGGCATAGTCACACATTGGAAGCGCATATTGCAACGGTATTTTGTACTATTTTAGTTTGCGATTTGTTGTATTTTATGCTTTAATGTCCCGACATGTACCTCCACGACCCGAAAGGACGGTACGGCATGACGAACGGCATAACTCCAACGGTCGCGACCGTCACCTACTTCTATGGAGGAGAAGGACACGGCATAGCCACGACAACACTCGGCCATTTGACCTTCAAAATCACTTTCCGAATGGACGATCGCCGAACGGTCAAATTGATCGAAGGGCGGCTCGTCATCACGGACGAGACACCCCAGACGCCCTGCCAGTTAGTCAAGGACGAGACCAAGCTGGCGATGATCGTGATACGGCGCGCTAACGGCCTACACGCCAAGTTTTGGGGGCTCATACCCGAGGATGATTTGGCCGACGGCACCCCGGTTGATGAGGAAGCGGATAAACCCGCTCGCAAACACCCGCGCAAACGCTCCCACAAGAAACCCGCCACACCGACAGAGGAGTGACGACCCGGCCCGGTGGCTGCACATGAAACAGAGTGTGGCCACCGGCCGCCACCCGACCCCAACCAGGTATCACCTGGCTCTGGGGTTCTTTTCAAAATAGTTGCAATTATTTACTTTTTATGCTATAATCGTGCGATCGTGTTAACCCTGGATTCTACCCGAAAGGAGGGTACGGCATGACGTATTTTAACCGTACGCGGCCGATGAATGGGCGATTACCCCGGTAATCCCCTTCTACCCCCGCACATAGCACAGTACGACGGCCAAGATGACCGACTTCTGGTGCGGGGATTCCCTGTACCATCTGAGCTTCGGCTCAGAGAGGAGTTCGTCATGACCGGCAACACCAGCACGACGCACACGCCCGACACGGTCTTCGTCGGGCAAGTCACCTTCTGGAACGCCGAGAAGGGATTCGGCTTCGCCGAGATCACGTACGACGACCCACTGCGGTGGACCACGGTCTTCTTCCGCGAGGAGAAGTGCCGCCGGGTCACTGGAACTGCCGACGAGCCCGTTCTCACCAACGAGACCGCCGACAGCTCGGCCGAGAGCTACCCGCGAACGCGCGGGCGAAGCCCATCTCGGCTCGTCATGAGGGTCGTGCAGGACAAGAAGGGCCTGCGCGCCACCGCCTGGGGCATCGTGCCCAAGCGCGACTGGATTGCAGACCTGAACAACTCTGGGCAGTTCAACTACTACCTCGGAGGCAAGGTCAGCTCATGGTTCTTCCGTGGGCAGGAAGGCTACATCGACGGAACGCTCGAAGACATCGAGCTCACGCCAACGCAGTTGACTGTCCACATCCGCAACCCCCGCGGGAAGAATCAAGACGGCCTCTACGAGCCCGCGCGGCCGGGCCTGGAGGTTGTGACCTACCGGCTCGATTCAATCGGAGGCAAGTCGCTCAACGCGGGCGCGCACTCATTCACCTTCTGGGTGGACGGACGCGAAGCAACGGTGATGATTCGATTGCCCTGATAGGGCGCTCCGTCTTGGTCCGGTGGCCGCACTCAGCAGCAACGAGTGTGGCCACCGGCCACAACTACCCCAACCAGGAATCCCTGGCTCTGGGGTTCTTTTTCGTTTAACCGCCGAGGCGGGTGTGGATAAAGGCAACAATTTCGGGATAATAGTGGACGAAAAGAGCGATGTTAATAAGGATAAGTCCCGGGAATATGATGAAGTTCTCGATGGCTTTGCCGGTGGTGAGGCGCAGGGCTTTGAGAGGTGGGATCCCGAACTTGATCGGAATTGGCAGCAGCCATGGGACGCCCTCCTTGGTGAAACTGTCCATGATTAAGTGCGAAATAAGCCCGATCACGAAAGCCCACCAAACCAAATGAATGTCGACGTGGGGCATGATCGGTTGGAGGAAGATCAGGAGCAAGTTTGCCAGCCAGGATAACAGCGCGACACCAAGTAACGAGTGCGTGATAAATCGATGGCCGCCCAAAAGTTTGTCGGTGAAGCGGCCGAAGAAGCGGCCGACCGGCAGATTGCGCCAGAACGGGGCAGTTGGTTGGTCGATGTCGGGCGCGATGCCGCCGATTTGGTTGGCCAAGATCGATACCAAGGCGGTGGCCAGAGTAAAGCTCGGTACCCCAAACCCAGCGACGGTTAATCCGAGGGCGGTGAGGGCGGCGGCATCGTGGGTTCGGCCAGTCATAGCATTAGTAGTTTACCAGAGAGTCACAGGAGTCGTTGCGCCTGGAGGCCAAATCTGATAAGGTTCTTGCGAAATGACGAGTAAATCCGAGAACAAACAAGAGCGTGGTGTGCCTCAAAATGAGGCCTCGACATTTGCGCTATTCGCATCTATGGCAGACACGACCTGGCGCATGTTCACCCCCCCGGCGGTATTGGTAGCCGGCGGTCTGTGGGTTGACGTGCACTGGGGCACCAAACCATGGATGACGGCTCTGACAACCGTGGCGGGACTGGCCCTGTCTATCCTACTGGTTCGCGCACAACTGCGGAGGGTCAAGTGAACCTATTCTTTGGCGGAGTACCTGTCGTAAGCCTGCCGGCCGAGCGGCTGTTTGATATCGGCCCGCTTCACGTTACAAACTCGATGATGCTGGGGGCGATCGGTGTGGCAATTACGGTGGGGTTGTTTTGGTACACAAAGTCCAAAATCCGGGCCAACTCACACACGCGCGTTTCGATCGCAATATTATGGATGTTTGATATCCTGCTCGGCACAGCCGAGGAGGTTCTGGGCAGCCGCGAGAAGGCTTTGAAGCTGGCGCCGTTAGCCATAAGCCTGTTTTTCCTGATTCTGATCAATAACTGGCTGGAGCTACTGCCGTTTGTGGGTCCGATAACATACAACGGTATGCCGTTGTTCCGGGGATTGGCAGCCGACCTAAACTTCACGGCGGCGCTGGCGGTGATCACAATGGTGACCGCCCAGATATGGGCCATCCGCACGCACGGCTTCTTCGGTAACCTTGGCCGCTACTTCGTAAACCCGATGAAAGACCCCGTAGGGGTGTTTACCGGGTTTTTAGAAATTATTGCCGAGTTTTCGCGGCTGATAGCGCTCGCCATGCGATTGTTTGGTAATATCTTCGGCGGCGAAGTGTTGCTGGCTGTGATGGGCTTCATTACGGCTTGGGCGGCCCCGTTGGCACTGCCCCCGTTCATGTTTCTGGAGTTATTCGTGGGCGCGATTCAGGCCTACGTGTTCTTTATGCTCACGGTAGTATTCGTATCCCTTGGCACTGCCAGCCACAATGAAGTAGCTTCTTCTGACGAACCCCTAACGCTCGCCGGAGAAGTCGCTGTGTAACACGTTCTTCGTAGCAGCCGAATTTTTCACTAAACTAATTAACAAAGGAACATTCCTCAATGGATTCCCTAGCATTCGGACTAACATACTCAATCGCCGGCGGACTAGCCGCTGTGGGCCTCGGGCTCGTAGGGGCTGCTGCCGTTGGCGCAGTCGGCCGTAACCCCGATGCCCTCGGTAAGATTCGTACCATGATGATTCTCGCCATGGGTTTTGTGGACGCCCTGGCCATTATCGGCCTAGTGGTCGCGCTTATTATTAAGTTCCTCAAGTAATCCGCATATGACGATTCTACTAGCAGAAAGCAGCGGCATCGGGGGTTTATTTACGGCCCTCGGCCTAAACGTGCAATCGCTCGTTCTGAATACGCTGGCGTTTTTGGTGATTGTGGCGGTGCTGGGGAAGTACGTTTATCCGTCACTCATAAAGGCGCTTGATGCCAAAAAGGACGAGCTTGAAGCGGCGGCTCGCCTCGAGCACGAAGCCAAGGAAGCGCTCGAAAAGGCTGGTACAAAGGCAGACCGCGTCATTGCCGAGGCAAGAGTGGCTGCCAACGAAATTCTGGCCGCGACGAAAGAAGCCGCTACAGCCCAGTTGGATGAAGCGCGAGCAAAGTCCGAGGCTCAGGCAGCCCGCACCATCAATGAAGCCCGAGAACAGCTGGCTCGCGATGTCTCGGACGCCCGTAAGACACTCCGGACCGATACCGCCAGGCTAGTGGCGGCGGCCACAGAGACTGTTCTGGGAGAGAAGCTCGACGGCAAGCATGATGCCCAGCTGATCGACAGCAGTCTGGAGATTAAGTAATAATGGTCAGTCGTACCCAAGTGGCGGCCCACGTGGCCAATGCCCTGGACTCGGACCGAGCCGGTGCCATGAAGTCGGCGGCGGCGTGGCTGGTGAATACCGGGCGTGAACGCCAGGCCGGATACTTGGCGAGGGACGTGGCCAAGGTGCTGGCCGGGCGTGGCTACGTGAGTGCCAAAGTCACCACGGCCCGCCGGATGTCCGATGAAACTCAGAGCCGGATTGAGGCATATATCATGGAAGCCACGGACGCAAAGAAGCTGGAGCTCGATACGGTAGTGGATCCAGCTATTATCGGAGGAGCTCACATTGAGACCCCCGACGCGCATCTGGACGCCACCGTCAGCACTAAGCTCGCAAAATTTGTACAAGGAGTCAGCCGATGAATGATTTGAATATTAAAGGAATAACCCGCGAGCTGGAAGATGCCATCGTAGGTCTCAAGCGCACCGACGGACTGGCCGAAACCGGCGTGGTGACGCGAGTGAGCGACGGGGTGGTGTGGGTTTACGGCCTGCGTCAAGCCGGCTTTAGCGAGGTAATCGAGATTGAAACAGACGGCGACGTGGCGGCACGGGCCTTCGTGCTAAACCTGTTCGAGGACGAACTCGGCGCTGTACTGCTCGACAAAGAGACCGGCGTGCGAGCCGGCGCCAAAGCCAAGCTCACCGGTAAGAGCCTTCAGGTGCCCGTGGGACCCGAATTGGTCGGCCGGGTAGTCGATCCGCTAGGCCGCCCGCTCGATGGGCTCGGCCCGATCAAAACCAAGACCACCGGATTGATTGAACGGATGGCGCCGGGCGTGATGGAGCGCAAGAGCGTGCACGAACCATTGGCTACCGGCATCATCGCTATCGACACGATGGTTCCGATTGGCCGCGGTCAGCGCGAACTGCTCATTGGCGACCGCCAGACCGGTAAAACCGCAATCGCCATCGACACGATGATCAACCAGAAGCGTCAGAACACTGGGGTCATCAACGTGTACGTGGCAATCGGCCAAAAGTTGTCCAAGGTGGCGGCCCTGGTAGCTCGGCTGAAGGCCGAGGGCGTGATGGAACAGACCATTGTGGTAGCTACTTCACCGGCCGATCCGGCGGCGCTGTTATACCTGGCGCCCTACGCCGGCACCGCCATGGGTGAGTTCTTCCGGGACAACTCACAGCACGCGCTGATGATTTACGACGACCTCTCCAAGCACGCCGTGGCCTATCGCCAGATGAGTTTGCTGTTGCGCCGGCCACCGGGTCGCGAAGCCTACCCCGGTGATGTTTTCTACCTTCACTCGCGTCTGCTCGAGCGCAGCGCCAAGCTCAGCGACAAGCTGGGAGCCGGATCGCTCACAGCTTTGCCAATCATTGAGACGCAGGCCGGCGACGTGAGCGCCTACATTCCGACGAACGTGATTTCGATTACCGACGGACAGATATTCCTCGAAACCAACCTGTTTTACCAAGGTATTCGCCCGGCTATCTCCGTGGGTTTGAGCGTGAGCCGCGTAGGCGGAGCCGCCCAGCTGAAGTCCACCAAGAGTGTAGCGGGAAGCCTGCGCATTGAGTTGGCGCAGTTCCGCGAACTGGCGGCATTTTCGCAATTTGCGAGCGACTTGGATGACGATACCAAGCAGCGCATCGCGCGCGGTCGCCTACTCACTGAGATTTTGAAGCAAAAACAATACGCGCCGCTGAGTGTCGCCGAGCAAGTCATTATGCTGCTGGCCGCCGGCAAGGGCGCCTTCGACAGCCTCGCGTCCCAAAACATAGAAGCAGCCGTGCGCGAACT
>JAYUCF010000062.1:0-4793 GCA_043740495.1 bacterium | reverse complement strand
CCGATCGCGAGAATCACCGCGGCCTTAACGTTGATGTTGCCGCTGCGGTAGTAAAAATACGCCGCTCCAAGTCCGATCGGCGGCAGCAGCACCGCGATTGTTGTGCCTTGAGCCATCTTCTGTGTATATCCAAAAATCATCACCAGCCCGGGAATCAAAAATACACCGCCGGCTATCCCCAGGATCCCCGCCAGCACTCCCGTTATCAAACCCAGTATTGCCAGTCCCACTACCATGCTGCTTATGGTATCAGAGGGAATCAATTCGGTCGATGTTGTAATCAGTGTAAACCCTAACGATATTCAACCCAACCTTTACACAAAAACTATCTCTATTAGCAAAAATAAGTGCATCGTTTTTTCAGTAATGTTACAATGAATATTATGTAAATTAGTCACTAATGATACAGGATTAACGGCTATAATTTGAATTAATATGACTTTTTGCAAGTATAGTTGCTGTTAGTATTTTGAGTAATATAAAGTTAAGTACCCGTGTTGTACAAAGCTCTGAAAAGTAGTATGCACATCCTTAATTTATACGAAAAAGGCCCCATACAGGGCTGCATTAATTTATTGTTTTCAATCATGGTCGGGGTGAGAGGACTCGAACCTCCGGCCTCAGCGTCCCGAACGCTGCGCGCTACCAACTGCGCCACACCCCGATACATTCACCTGTATTTGAACCTGCCTATCTTAGCTCAAAACTCTTGGTTTTGCCAATCCCTAGTCCGCCCCTAGCTCGGCCGCCTCCAGCTCCAGGCGCATCAGCTCCAACTGCCTGGTGCCGTACGCCTTGAGCCACGCCAGTTCGCCGTCAAACAGCTTAGAGCTCGCCAACAGTCGCCCATACTCGTCCATTCGGCGCCGTTGCTCACCCATACCCGCCGGGCCAGCCATCGCCACCTCGTCCTTACCCTCCCGAAACCGGTAGCCCAGCAGTGCCAGGCCCTGCCACCGCATCATTCGCAGCCGCGACATTATCACCGACTCAATCGTACCCACTATCATATCCCGGACCAGCGTTGGCGCCAGTACGGCTTCGGCTGGCTCCCGCACCGAGAATAACCCCTGGAGTAATCGCTCCAGTTCGGCAAAGTCCACCAGCTCAAACGCCTTGGCGCTAACCTCCAGGTTAGCCAGAATCATACCTAGATCGCTACTCGGGATAAAACTCCCCGTGACAAACCGCGGGTCAAGCTCAAAACTCGGATGATCAACCAGCGGGAAGCCATTCAACACCTCCCCCTCTATCCTCACCCTCGCCACCTCCGTATCTTCGGACCGGTACAGCGCCAGTTGCTTACGCGCTCCGGCATACCTCAGTGGTGCACCCGTCACCAACTTGAGCGACCGATCGATATAAGCCGTTGTAAACGTGGCGTACCCCAAGTGGAAGTTCGCCGGGATCGCGATAATAGTGATCAGCCCTGGATCATCAGAGATAGACACCTGACTCGTTGAATAACCGCGCTTATGCGGATCGATGGCATAGCCCAAAGCTTGAATCAAACTGGTGGAGACGGTCGCACGCGCTTCAATAAAGCTCAGTCCGTGCCGCTGAATTTCTATTCCTTCCTGCCGGCTCGAACCGTGGGCCACAAACCGGACCCGCGCCAGTGTTTGATCACCGTGGCCCGATATTAATTCTAATCTCCCCTGTGACATATCAATCTCCTATAAACCAAAACGGCTTCACGACTAGGGTGCGCAACGTTCTAGCTGAGCCTTTGTGTATTCGCGCAGGGAATTCTTGCGTGAGAATGCCGAGCCAATTGGCTTTAAGCCAGCGCTTCTGTTGTAAATAAAGCTCCAATAAACCCCTTTCGGCGAACTCGCGCCGCATCACTCCACCAGCGTGCGGGTGAGCCTGAGCCTGATCGAGCGGAGAATTAAAACCGTGGGCATAATGTGTGAGCTCGTGAAAGATCGTTCCCTCCACCACAAACTCCGGTACGTCCTCCCGCCGAAACAGTCCGTTCAGGGTGATAATGCTCGTTTTACGGTCAGACGGATCCAGAGAGATCGAGCCCAGCCGGCGCTTCGTGCGGCGGCCAAAGACTATCCTAACGTCATTCACCTGTAGAACTTCCGGGAAATAATTATCCCAGATCTTATCCAGAATTCCCTGCAACCACGCCTCGTCACGCTTACTCATCTTCAAGCTCCCGTGACGCCAACAGCGCCAATTCCGCCTGTTCCTCCTGTTCGCCCGTTCCGAAGTAGCGAATCGCCGCGCATTCGTGCATTGCCGAGGGATTCGGAGCAAAGTCTCGCTGTCTAATTCGATCTGCCATATCAGCCAGCTTACCACGATGATTACGCAGAATTGTCGGCGACAGTGCCGCCTCTCCCTCCACCATGGTCACCACGTAGTCGAGCACCACCGCGCTGGGTGCGGCCCCGCGCAGCTGCTCGCAGGCCAAGGCATAAGATCGCAGCTGGAAATTGTCCTTGGCCGCTTTCGACAGTTTCTCGGCATCAGTCTTACCTCGTCCGGTCTTGAAATCACGAATCTCAAACCCGTCCTCACAGGCAAACAGGGCATCAATCTTCCCGCGCAGCCGCAGTTTAGCCTCCGGGATCTCAAATCTCACCGGCACCTCACTGCCAATGATTATCCTATTCGCGGTTGTCTCGCGCTCATAAAAACTCACCAAAGTAGTTTGAGCTATCTTCAAATCAACCTCAGACTCAGCTGCACTATTGTACCCGCGGCTACTCCAAACCTCATTAAGTGCCACGTTCAGTTCTTCGAGCGTCGACGCCTCACCTGCCATCTTGGTTTTGTAATAAATCTCAAACATCCGGTGCAATACACTCCCAAATCCCAGCTGCGGCCCCATCGGTTGGGAGATCTTTAATACATGCTGAATATAAAACTCATACGGACAAAAATCATAGCCACCCAAAGACGTCACGCTCAAATCGAGCCAACCGTCCGCACTCTCAAACGGCAGCAAATTTGACCCCAATTGAGCACTCATCGGATAAAAACGTTGTAATTTACTCATCAGATTTTGCATTTTACTGCCCAATTCGACTGCTGCTGTCGAGCCCGCAGCCAACGCCGCCGGCTCAAACATCTCACCAATAAAAGGGCTAAGTAACTGCTTAGATCCACTGGCTGTAGCCAACGCCGCACTCACAATCAACTCTCGCTTGGCCCGTGTGACCGCCACGTACATCAATCGACGAAACTCATGATCCGGCGGCAAGTCCTGGGCTTTTTTCAGCTCGGCAGGCACCACCCGACCCAAACCCCGTCCCGCCGACCAACTGCGTTGAGTGCAGCCGACCAAATACACGGTTTCAAATTCGAGCCCCTTGGCCGCATGGATAGTCAGCAACTGCACGCCCTCCACATCGCCTAATGGCTCCGACACTTCCAGTGCCGGCGGTTTGGGAAATGCCTCCATATACGAAGCCAAGGTAGGTGACAGCCCAAATGGTTCGAAATCCTGCATGTGTCCAAACAAACGGTTCAAATCCCCAAACACCCTTATCATCCGATCGCTAGTCTCGCCCTGCTTCTGCCACCTCTCGGCCAGGCCGGTTTCAAATACCAGCTTAAATGCCAACTGGCTCACCGTCAGCTCCTTAGCCCAACCGCGCCACGCGTCCAGCCTAGCCCCGAGGAGCTTCGCACGCTCGGTATCGGCCCGCCGCACTGCCTCCTCCACCGAAATAAGCTCATTTCGGCTCTGCTCCAGTATTTCTCGGTACTCTTCGGCCGTCCAGCCCACAAACGGCCCCATGATGACATGCCCCACAGCCTCCTCGCTCACTTCCCACAACAACCACTTCAATAAATACCACAGCGCCAACAGCTCCGGCTGATCAAATATGCTCACCGTAGTAGAAATTGCGTATGATACGCCTCGGCGCGCCATGGCTTTGGCCATTGCCTTCAAAGGTGCGTGCGTTGCTGCCAGCACGGCGATCGATCCCGCCGCCTCACCCGCCGCTATCCGCCGCTCTATATCTGCCAGCACTCCCGCCTGCTCATCGGAGATGGATCCATACCCCACGAACGACACCCGGCTATCATCGTGTAGTGCCAACAGCCGCTTATCTATCCCCAATTTCTCTTCTAATCGGTGCGGATTGTTGTGCTGAATGAGACGATACGCCGCATCCAGCACTGCCTGTCCCGAACGATAGTTACTCACCAGCACCGCCGGCTCCTTCACCGCGTAATGCTCGGCAAAGGCCAAAATATTATTAATTTCCGCCCCGCGAAACCCGTAAATAGCCTGATCATCATCGCCTACCGCAAATATATTGCCCTCACGCCCCACGAATGTCCGTAGCAGTGCGTCCTGTACCGCATTCGTATCCTGATATTCATCTACCAACACGTAACTATATTCATTTTGCAGCCGCTCAGCCACATTTGGCCGACTGCGCAATATTGCCAGAGGCAGCGCCAGCTGATCATTATAGTCATATGTTCCGGTCTCCACCTTGAGCTCTTCATATAACGTATACAGCCGCGCCAAATCTACCTGCTCCAACGTGTCACTCGGGTGGTTTGCGCCCGGATTGAGCCGCAAATCAGCCACATAACTACTGTAATCAGCCGCACTTACGCCCGCATTCTGTAACTGCCCAATATAGGCCACAATCCCTTCCAAAAACTCATACAAATCATCCTGAGGTCCGTAATATTCAAACTCAACCCGCGCAATATGTTGCTGCAAAAGCAACGTTTTCTGCGTATCATTAAGCAAACCGCCACGTACCGAGCGGCCAATATGACTCCCAAACCGCCCCAATAGCTCAGCCCCGAAG
>JAYUCF010000061.1:0-3520 GCA_043740495.1 bacterium | reverse complement strand
GCATCTCCCGTGCCCACAACGCAGGGAATTCCCAGCTCGCGAGAAACGATGGCGGCGTGACAGGTCCGTCCCCCTTTATCCGTCACGATGGCGCTGGCTTGCTTCATGATCGGCACCCAGTCGGGATCGGTCATCTCAGTCACCAGCACGTCACCGGGTTTGAAGGTGGCAATATCTTTAAGATCCATGATTTTGCTGGCTTTACCCACGCCAATCTTATTGCCGACGCTAACACCTTTCGTGAGCACTTTGCCGCTGCCGGTAAGCTTATATTCTTCAATCACGTTTAGATCCTTGCGTGACTGCACGGTCTCGCCGCGCGCCTGCACGATGTAGAGCTGGTCGTCGTCTTCATCGAGGGCCCACTCAATGTCCATCGGCCGGCCATAGTGCTGTTCAATCTCAATCGCCCATTTAGCCAACGTTTTCACCTGTTTATCGGTGATTGAGAAGCGGGCCTGATCGGCCTTGGAGACGGCAATATTTTTGGTCTTGCTGCCCGCAATGGGAATCATTCTTTCTTTCTTAGCCCCGACTTTACGCTTGAGGATGGCTAGGGTCGGCTTGAAGACGGTGAACTCGTCGGGGCTGACTCGGCCTTGGACGATGTTCTCGCCCAGGCCATAAATCGAGGTGACGATCACCGCATTGCGAAAACCCGTTTCCGTGTCGATCGTAAACATAATGCCGGCGGCACTTGAACGGACGGCTACCATCTGCTGAATACCCACAGACAGGGCCACTTTCATATGCGAAAACTTGTTCTGGACCCGATACGCAATGGCGCGGGCAGTGAAAAGCGAGGCAATGCAGGACTTAGTGGCGCTGAGCACGTCTTTTTCGCCTTTGATGTTGAGATACGTTTCCTGCTGGCCGGCAAAGGACGCGTTGGGCAAGTCTTCGGCGGTGGCGGATGAGCGGACGGCTACCACGAGTTCGTCATGGCCGCAGATTTTACTCAATTCCCGGTAGCCTTGCTTGATCTCATCTTCAAAATCTTTTGGCAGTTTGGCGTTGGTGATGAGCGCCCTGATCTTGACCCCTCTTTTTTCAAGATCTTTGACATTTTCCACATCCAAGCCAACCAGCATCTGTTCAATTTTGGCCTGAACGCCCGACTGCTTGAGAAAATAATAATAACTTTGGGACGTCGTCGCAAAACCGTTGGGCAGCTTGATGCCTTTGGGCCCGAGGTGCCGGACCATTTCGCCAAGCGAAGCGTTTTTGCCTCCCACCTGAGGAATATCGGTCAGAGTGATGTCTTTGAAAAACTTGATATGTTGGTACATTTTATTCCCCGGTTAGATAAACGCCTCTATTATAAGCATATAGGCTTTAAAAGAATAGGATTGAGTCCATGACCGCGAGAGGCTCTGGTGATAGCTAGCTGGTGACGCGGATGACGAGTTTGTTCGTGCCGCCGATGAGGCCGGGCTGGGCGCCGGAGACAACAACTAAGGCGTCGCCCTGGCTGATGTTGCCGGCAGTCTTGAGTTGAGTAATGACGCGATCGGTGGCACCTGCCATATCGGAGGTGTAGTAAGATTTTCCGCCCCAGATAATGGCCATCTGGAAATAAACCCGCTCGTCGTCGGTGATCATGATAGTCGGGACGTCGGGCCGCAGGGAGGCAATGTTACGGGCAGTTTGGCCGGAGCTGGTTTCGGCAATGATAACCTTGGCCGGCAGTTGGCTGGCGAGCACCACGGCCGCCACAGAAATTGCGTTTTGGCGCTCTTGGGGGCCAAATTCGATTGAGCGGTGGGTCTCGGACTGGCCGAGTTGCTCGGCTTCGGTGTAGAGAATGATGCGTTTCATCATCTTGACGGTCTCGACCGGGAACAGGCCCATAGCGGTTTCCCCGGACAGCATAACGGCATCAGCGCCCTCCAGTACGGCGGTGGCGACGTCGGAGACCTCGGCGCGGGTCGGCTGTTGTGATTGGATCATGGATTCAAGCATTTGAGTGGCGACGATCACGGGCTTGCGGTATTTTTTGCACAATTCAATCACGCGCCGCTGAACGGCTGGGACGGCTTCAGGCTTGGTTTCGACTGCCAGGTCACCGCGCGCCACCATTATGATGTCAGTGGCCACCACGATTTCTTCGAGGTGCTGCACGGCGGCGGCGGTCTCGATTTTGGCGATAATCTTAGCGTCGGATTTCAGCTTTTCCAAGCGGGCGCGCAAATGCAGAATGTCGCTGGGAGTTTGGACAAACGAGTAGCCAACGTAATCTACGCCGAGATTTGTGGCAAACTCCAGGTCGCGGATGTCTTTGGCGGTGAGGATTTCACCTTCGAGGTTGGTATCAGGGAGGTTCATGCCCTGATTGGAGTAGACGAGCCCGGGCGTGAGAACTTTGCCCACGATCTTGCCATGCTCTATTTTTTGAACCTCAACCTGGACGTGGCCATCACGCAGAAACACCCGTTCACCTTTCTTGAGGTATTTCGAAACGTCAAACTGGACTGGAATGATGCCGGTGACGTCGTAGTCAGCGCCGTATTGGAACCGGACGATGGTGTCACGAACGAAGGGCAGACCATCGGATGGCAGAGTGCCAACGCGAATTTTCGGACCTTGAATGTCTGCTAGGATCGCCACTGGTTTGCGATGATGCTTAGACAGCTGCCGAGCATTTTTGATGATGGCGTCATATTCTTCATGAGTGCCATGCGAAAAGTTGAGACGAAACATGTTGACGCCCGCCTCCATCAGCTCCTCGAGAATCTGAGGGGAATTGGAGGCCGGACCGATGGTCGCAACGATTTTGGTGCGTTTAAATGAAGCAGCTAGCATTACGCTTAAGTATATCCTGAAGGGCCCCAACCACCAATAGCTCGAGCAGGCTAGGGGTTGGTGAGGTTAATGCTGGTACTACTCGAGCTGGAATTGCTGGCACCCGAACCGGTGGCAGATTGCTGGCTCTGATTGTCGACTTGGATGTTCGTAGACGAGGACCCCTCGGAGGCACGAGTGGACATGCAGCTAATTTGAACGGTGGAATCCGGTCCGCTGGTGCGCACATCCACGCTGCCCGGCGGGCAGCCAACGATAATGTTCGTGGGTGACAAGCGCGGACTGGGGCTGATCACAATAGCGGCAGCGGGCCGGGCGGTGGGGTTGGGGCTGGGGAGCATGGATGGCGCGGTGCGGGTGGCGGCGCGAGGGCTAAGGACAGGGGCCAACGAGATCACCAATAGACCTCCAAGCGCGAGTCCGCCGACAGCCCAGAAACGCCAATTGATACTAAGGGGTGACTTCATGCCATTATAGTAGTGATTTTTCGAGGCAGAATCTTGTGCAGTGTAACAAATTTCTCCAAAAAGAAGCTACCTGAGTGGGCGCTCTTTTTTATTTCCGATTGACTACAAGTGAGCTAATTTAGCAAAGAAATTCACAACCGTCGAGACGGTGTTGCTGACTGCTAGCAAACCTGAACTTATACAGTAGTTCTAATACCGCAAGTTGGTCTGAGTTTAGAGTCTTTCGGTATTTAGGTTCTGGTTTAGTTGTA
>JAYUCF010000060.1:0-2305 GCA_043740495.1 bacterium | reverse complement strand
GGTCGCGAATCCCGGATAGGTATCGGTTTCGAGCTCTATACCCACCAGCCCTCCGTTACCGCGCCGGAACCTGATCCACTCGGGCGTCACTTCAAAGTCACCACCGAGACGCTTGACGGTGTTGAGGAAGGTTACCAGCTCGCTCTGGCGGGCGTCTTCCACGATAATTTCACCGCCGGTCGCAATGGCCAGGTTGGCAAACGACGCTGCCTCCAACCGGTCTGGTATCACCTCGTAGCTCACGCCATGCAGGCGCTTCACGCCGTCGATCGTGAGAGTCCGGTTGGCGCCAAACTCGATAATTGCGCCCATTTGTTGCAAGAATTTTACAATGTCGACAATCTCCGGCTCCACCGCCGCGTTCTCGATGCGGGTACGTCCCGAGGCCAGCACGCCAGCCAAAATTATGCTCTCGGTGGCGCCGATGCTCGGGTATGGCAGCACTATCGTGGCCCCGCGCAGCCCGCCCTTCGGCGCCCTGGCCTTGTAGCTGCCTTCAGCTTCATCAATCACCACTCCCATTTGCACCAGAGCTCCCAGGTGGAAATCCACCGGCCGGGGCCCAATGGCATCTCCGCCTACCCGAGGCACCTCCGCTTCACCCGAGCGGTGCAGCAGCGGCGCGATCGCCAGGATGGAAATCCGATTGGCGCGCGTCATTTTGGCTACCTTGGTACTGACGATCTGCGGGGTTTGGATCACTATCCGGCCACCCTCCCGCCGCACGTGCGCCCCCACGGCGGCACAAATCTCGGACGTAATTGAAATCTCGTCAATCTGCGGACAGTTGTCGAGAGTTACCTCTTCATCGGTCAAGAGGCTGGCGATCATCATCTTTGAAGCTGCATTTTTGGCTCCGGCTACTCGCACGCGGCCCGACAACGGACGTCCCCCTCGGATATGAAGTGTTTTTGTCACGAGAATTATTACCTTTCGATGATTATGATACCGTATTTGTGCTTGCTGCGGTAGAATATCTGGTATGAAAGCCCACATTCGGCGCTTTGTCGCCATTCTATTTGAGCATCAAGTTCGCCGGCTAGTGTCGCGCCACCATCTCAAGGTTGTGGCGGTCGGAGGCAGCGTTGGCAAAACTACCACCAAAATGGCCATTGCCACCGTTCTGAGCGAAAAGTACCGCACGCTCGTACACCCCGGTAACTATAACTCCGAGCTCGGCCTGCCGCTCTCGGTGTTCGAACTGTCGGTACCCGACCTGCTCTTCAATCCCTTCGCCTGGGCGTGGCGGCTCATTCAGTCGGAACGACTTATCCGCCACTATCCCTACCAGGTTCTCGTGCTCGAGCTAGGAACCGACCACCCCGGCGAAATACCGATGTATCTGCGCTATCTCAAACCCGACATCGGCGTGCTCACCGCGCTCACTCCGGAGCATATGGAGAATTTTCCGGATGGCCTAGACCAAGTGGCCGCCGAAGAGTTGGCGCTCGTGGCCGCCTCAAAAGTGTTCGTGGCTAACGTCGACGAAATTCCGTCCAAATACCGGCGCAAATACATCGAACCCCATGCCAGCCACCATTACTACGGGCTTGGCCCTCACCCGGAATATGGTTTTGAGCTAGCCAGCACCGATCCCCTCACCGGCACCACCGGTCATCTCACGCACGGCGGCCGCACTGCCGTCAATCGCCTTCAAATCAACTTATTTGGCGCTCATAGTGCCAAAGCCGCCGTAGCCGCCTATGCCGTGGCCGATCTGCTCGGCCTGTCCAAGGATCAGATCGAAACTGGCCTCAGTAAACTCAAACCGGTACCGGGCCGTATGAATTCGTTGCCCGGCCTCAACGACACAACCATTATCGACGACACCTACAATTCCAGTCCTGAAGCCGCGGTTGCGGCCCTGGTTGCCCTCGACTCTGCCCCAGTTACCGGCCGCCGTATCGCCATCCTCGGTTCCATGAATGAGCTCGGCCCGGACTCTCCCGCCTATCACGCGCAAGTGGGGGAGGCGGCTGCCGGAGTTGACCTGCTGATTACCATTGGGGCTCTGGCCAGTGAGCACCTAGGACCGGCCGCCGTTCGGGCGGGCCTCGATCCCACCCGCTTCCAGCCCGCCATTTCGCCCTATGCCGCCGGTGAGCACGTGAAACTCCTGCTGTCGCCGGGCGACGTCGTCCTCGCCAAAGGCTCCCAAAATGGCGTCTTCGCCGAGGAGACCGTGAAGCTGCTGCTGGCCGATCCCGCCGACGCTGCTCAGCTTGTGCGCCAATCGCCCGACTGGCTACGTACTAAAGCCAAGCAATTCCCGTCTTAACTCGGAGGCCATACCTGTCATGACTAA
>JAYUCF010000059.1:0-1011 GCA_043740495.1 bacterium | reverse complement strand
CCGGTCTGCGGCGGGGACGACGACACGCAAGATGGTGCCCGGAGGGAGCTGGGACCAGGGTTCAGCATAGTTGGATCTTTGAAACCAGGTATCGGGCGGAACCTTGGTGCCTTCCGGAAGCACGCGAAGGAGCATACGGCGGACGGTGGTGATCTCAGGGTGGTCGGGTTCGGTGGCCATGGGGTCGGGGGCTATCATGGTATATCTCGATTCTGAGGCGGGAGGGTTGAGCGCTTAGGCTTAAGCTCGATGGCTGGGTCTTTATTATTCTGCATTATTACTTGAATTATGTCAATGTGCCAATTAGCCCAAAAAAGGCTTTCGACATACAATTGCCTGTATGAGACCGGCAACAAATGACGAACTATCGCGCTGGGACGAGTTGATCGCGGCTAATCCGGATGGCGGAAATGCGTTGCAGACGCTGGCCTGGGGTGATTTTAAGGCCCGCTGGGGCTGGCAGCCGCGCCGATACGTGTATGACACGGATTCCGGGTTGGTGGCGGTTCAGTGGCTCGTACGCAAGGCTAGGGGTCAAGGTGAGGTGTGGTACGTGCCGAAAGGTCCCGGTGTGACCTCGCCGCGCGACTTCGAGGAGGTTGTTAGGCAGACGAAAGCGGCCAATTTGAGCGGCATCTTTGCGCGGTTTGAGGCGGAAGTGCTAGAGGATGAGGCGGATAAGGC
This sequence comes from bacterium, assembly GCA_043740495.1. Taxonomy (GTDB): domain Bacteria; phylum Patescibacteriota; class Saccharimonadia; order UBA4664; family UBA4664; genus UBA5169. The sequence goes on along the minus strand of JAYUCF010000059.1, from coordinate 327 downwards.
TAAGCTGCTTGGGCTGGGTATGGTGCGGGCGAACCGCGACCCGGGCTCAAAGTCGACAATTTTCGTGGATTTGAGCGGGGGCGAGGCAGCGGTGCTGGCGTCGTTTAACCAGAGTGCCAGGCGCAATATCCGCAAAAGTGAGGCTGGCGGGGTGAGCGTAGAGGCGGTGGATCCGACGGATGACAATCTCGAGGTGATGTTTGAGCTGATGAAAGCTACCGAGGCGCGGGCGCATTACGGGCTGCGGCCGCGGACGTACTTTTTTGACTACTGGCGGTCGCAGATTACGGCCGGCCAGGCACAACTATTTTTGGCGCGGCATGAGGG
>JAYUCF010000058.1:0-29130 GCA_043740495.1 bacterium | reverse complement strand
GAAGTCGTCGGCGAACAGTTGAGAATACATGTTGGTTCCTGCTTTTGTACTAAGGCAAGTATGAAACAAAAGTTTATGCTTACAAGAGGAGGGAGTTATCACAGCGACAAAATATAGAATGCTCGCTAGCAAATAGTCAGATTAACTGACTATTGTTATATGGATGAGCAAGAGCACAAATGCATTGGTAGTCCCGAGGGGATTCGAACCCCTGATCTTCCCCGTGAGAGGGGGATGTCCTAACCACTAGACGACGGGACCATGACCAATAATGAGCTGTAAAACTATAGAAATGTAGCAGAATTTAGGGGTTTTGTCTACCTCAGGTTGAGGTTGCAGGACGCCCGCAATGCGAGCATAATCTAAGCACAAGCATAATGTTGCTGAGATATATTTGCGGATAAGACATGCCAGATCAACGCTCACATAGCCTAATAATATTAGCTCGCCTGCAAGCCGGACTCGGGGCGGGGGTTGCCGTGGTAATCTTCGGACTATCAAGGTTCTTACCCGCCCTTATTCCCGGCACCGCACTGTTATTCACCTCAGCGGCTATCGGAGTAGTCGCGGCAATTTACTTCGCCACCGTCCACCAGTTGCTTCGCCGCAAACACCTGGCTCTCTCGGCCCTAATCCTTACCTGCATCTCAGCCACAAATATTATCCTCGTCATTATCTCCACCGGCGGCCTCGATTCGCCGTTTTATTCATTTTGGCTGCTGGCCATCGTGGTATCCGGAATCTTTGGGCTGACCGAATCCTTGGCCGTACTCGGTATTACGGTTGGATATTACGGTTTTGAATTCATCCTCCAAGGTCTGTACACCCCTTTTATCGTTGATCACCTCATCCAGTTTGGCATTACCTTGGCCGCCGCCGGACTCGCGGAATGGGTGCATATTCGCAGCCGGAAGGATAACGCGAATTCTGCGGGACTCGAAAAACTAGCCGGCCAACTCACCACCGAGCAACTCAAAGCCGACGCCATTATGTCGAGCATCGGTGAGGGTGTCATGGTAATCGACGGTATGAAAAAAATCCAATTGTTCAATAAAGCCGCCCAGGAACTCACGGGCTGGGACGAATCCTCCGCTCAATCCATCGATTACAACCTGGTGCTGCAGCTCAAAACCTCCGACGACCAACCCATAAGCGAGTTCAATGATCCGTTCATCGAGGCCTGGAAAAAGAGTTCTGAGGTCGTCAAAACCAACCTCATTATGACTACCCGCGCCGGCCGGAAGATTCAGCTGAACATCTCGATTTCGCCAATTTTTGATAACCAGCAGCAGCCCAGCGGCGCGATTGCGTTGTTTCGAGACATTAGCGCCGAAAAAGAAGTTGGTCGTCAAAAAGATGAGTTCATTAGTACCGCCAGTCACGAAATGCGCACCCCGGTGGCCGCCATCGAAGGCTATATTTCTCTCGCCATGAATGCTAACGTCGCCACCATCGACGACCGAGCCTTGAAATATCTCACCAAAGCCCACGACACCATCGGCCACCTCGGCGAGCTGTTTCGTGATTTGCTCAGCGTCACCAAGGCCGAAGAGGGCCAATTGGGCGGGCATATGGAGGCCGCCAACGTCGGCCATCTCGTCGAAACCGCCGTAGAAGACATGCAGTTTACTGTTCAAAAGAAAAATCTGACACTGGTATATCAGATTGGCAACCAATCCGGCAAAGCCATCTCGCCACTGTATTACGCGGCGGCCAACCCCGAACGACTGCGGGAGGTCATCATGAACCTCATTGATAACGCCATGAAATTCACCGCCGAAGGCGGCATCAAGGTGGTCTTGGAGGGCAATGACAAAGAGGTCACTGTGAGCATAAATGACACCGGGGTTGGAATAGCCAACGAAGACATCGCCCACCTGTTCCAGAAGTTTTACCGCATCGACAATTCAGCCACCCGCACTATCGGAGGCACCGGACTTGGCTTGTACCTTTGCCGCAACCTAATTGAGGCCTATAACGGCCGAATCTGGGTAGAATCAAAACCAGGGGAGGGCAGCAGCTTCCGCTTCACCCTGCCGCGCCTCACTGAGGCCGAAGTTGTGCGCCTGCAACAAGCCATCACGACCCCCGGCGCGCCGGCACCGGGGGGCATCGCCACACCTCAATCCGCTCAGGCTGGAGCTATTATTACTCCCGCGGTACCCGCGGCGGTGCCACCTCCGGCCGTGACAGCCGTACCACCAACCCGCCCAAAGCCCGCCATTGCGATGCCAATTCCCGGATCTACCATCGCCCCCAGCAATCAAACAAAAGCTACCGTCGCTACCAACCTCTTGCCAGCCCCGGCTCCGGCTCTTCAAGTCACAGATTTAACAGGTTCTCGGCATATCTGATAATTCTCGTGAAACTACCTATTGCCAAGCATAAGACCAATGAGATAAACTCTCAGCATGGCAAAAATACTTTTAGTCGAAGACGATGTTAACTTACGCGAAATCTATTCCGCCCGGTTTGCGGCTGAAGCCTATGAAGTGATCACCGCTTCAGACGGCGAGGAGGCCCTGGCGACATCTGTCCGCGAACGGCCCGACCTCATCGTGCTCGATGTCATGATGCCCAAAATATCCGGCTTTGACGTTCTAGACATTCTGCGCTCAACCCCAGAGACTAAAGATACCAAGGTCATCATGATGACCGCCCTTAGCCAGGAATCCGACCGTCTGCGCGGCGAGAGCCTCGGAGCCAATAAATATTTGATCAAGTCCCAGGTAACCCTCGAAGACGTCGTGAATTCCGTGAAAGAAACCCTCGGCACGGTTTAATAGCCTATGAGCCATACCGTTGCAGTGGGGGAGTTCAAGGGCCCGCTCGGGGTCCTTCTCGAATTAATCGAACGCCACCAGCTGGAAGTGTCACAAGTGTCGGTGGGCACCATCACCAGTGAATATCTGCAGAAAGTTCGGGGGCTTGAAGCGGTCTCCGCCGAAGATTTGGCGGAATTTCTGCAACTTGGAGCCAGGCTGTTGTATATCAAAAGCCTGTCGCTATTGCCTCTGGCCGACAGCGCTGAGCAGGCCCGTGAATTCGAGCAGCTCAGCCTGGAATTGGCCGAATACCGCCGGTTTCAAGCGGCAGCCAAGCTGCTGGGCGCTCGCAGCTCTTCGCGCACCTGGCAGCGCCCGACCGCCCCGCGGCTGCAGCTACATGAACTGCCACTACCCTCGCTCGGTCTCGAGCAGCTAGCCGAGGCTTTCACTCGCGCCCTAAAATTTGCGCCGGTGGCCGCGCCCGACGGCATTATGACGCCGCACCTGAGCATCGAGACCGTCACCCAAAATTTGCGTCAACTCCTTCCGGAAGGATTTGAGCTGCACACCGTAGTTGAACGCTGCCGCGACCGTCTCGAGATCGTCGTCACGTTCCTCGCCATTCTTGAGCTGGTTCGAGGCGGAGTAGCGCGTGTTACTCAGGCGGGGCAATTTAATCCCATCCTGGTGGAGGCCGCTAGTGCCTGATACCGCGCTTGCCACTATCGTTGAAGCCATTCTATTTGCTGCCAGCGAACCCCTTTCGCTCAACCGGCTCGCCAAACTTACCGGCTACCAGCTCGGGGAAGTAGACCTTGCTCTCACTGATATTAAACACCGGCTGACCGGCGGCATTCGCCTGTCGAGCGCCGAGGATACCTACCGACTCGTCACGGCCCCCGAAACGGCCGCCGCGGTTCGTGGTTTCCTCGAAGATTCCAGCCGCCAAGACCTATCCAAGCCCGCCCTTGAAACCCTGGCGATAGTGGCCTACAAAGGCCCCCTCACCAAAAGCGCCATCGAGGAAATTCGCGGCGTGGCCTCCGACGCTATGATCCGCAACCTGCTTGCCCGCGCCCTTATTACCGAGGCCGGCCGCAGCCCCGAGCCTGGCCGGCCGCAACTCTACACGGTCAGCCACACCTTCCTCCAACACTTCGGCCTCACCAGCGCTACCGAGCTACCGCCGCTTCCTGAGGTGTCGTCGCGTGAGGATTAATCAGTTTGTTGCCAGCTCAAGTGGGCTTTCGCGCCGCGCTGCCGACGCCGCTATCACGGCCGGACGAGTTACCGTCAATGGCCACTTGGCCACCCTCGGCCAAACCGTTGCAGCGTCCGACCGCCTCACCCTTGACGGCCAACCCCTCACCCTCACCACTGCGCACACTTACCTCATGCTCAACAAACCCGTTGGTTACGTCTCCAGCCGCGCCCGCCAAGGCACCGACCCAACCCTCTACGAACTCCTCCCCGAACGGTTCCAAAACCTGCGAATCGCCGGACGGCTCGACCGCGACTCGAGCGGCCTCATTATTCTCACCTCCAACGGAAACTTTATCCAAAACCTCACCCACCCATCATCAAACAAGCTAAAAACCTACGAACTTGCCCTCTCTACACCTTTAACCGCGGCCGACCGGTCCAAGCTCGCCAGCGGCGTGAGCCTAAATGACGGCCCCAGCCGGATTGGCATCGTTGCCGCGCGCGGCAAATCACTCACCGTCACCATTGGTGAAGGCCGTAACCGTCAACTCCGGCGCACGTTCGGGGCGCTGGGATACCGCATCGACCGCTTGCACCGCACCCACATCGGCCCGTTCGCCATCGCCGACCTCGCCTCCGGTGCCTGGACCGAAATCGAACCAGGTATTATAGATCTATGAAAACCTTGGTTCTTATTGTTGTCCTCGCGCTCCATACCACCGGGCTCTGGCCCCGGCTATCCGATCCCAGCAGGCAGCAGCTTATCAGCCGCGCCACGGGCAGCGCCCCGATTAGCGCGCCCCAGCCCGCCGCCGTCTCGGCTACCGGCCCCATCCAACCTCTGCCAATCCTTACCACCACGGACACCCTCAACCTCAATACCGCCGCCGCTGTCGCCATTGACCGCCAAACCGCCACCGTCCTGTACTCGAAAAACGCCGGCGCCCGGCGGCCGATCGCCAGCATCACCAAACTTGTGACCGCCCTGATCATCTTGTCTAGGCATAGCCTCGACGAAACAGTGACCGTCCCGACCCTCCCGGACTACCCAACGGAAGCGGAGACAATCGGCCTTGTCGCCGGTGACCGTTTCAAGGTTGGCGATCTGCTCCAGGGGCTCCTGGTTCCGTCCGGCAACGACGCTGCCGATGCTTTGGCCATCATCGACGCCGGCTCCATCCCCAAATTTGCGGCCCGCATGAATGCCAAAATGACGGAGTGGGGAATAGTCGACACCCATTTCGCCAGTCCCAGCGGACTACAAGACGCCGGCAACTTTGCATCCGCCGCCGCCCTGGGCAAAATCGCCGAACTATCGCTTGCCAGCCCCTACCTTGCCAAAACCGTCGGCCTCACAGAAGTCACTTTCACTTCCACCAACGGCCGAATATATAATCTCAAAACCACCAATCAACTCTTGGCTTCAGGACAATTTTATGGTATAAAGACGGGGTACACCCTCGCAGCCGGCGAATGCTTCGTCGGCCTTACGCGTGTTAATGGTCACGAAGTGATCACGGTGGTGCTGGGTGCCGACAGCCGCTTCGCCGCCACCACCAACCTAACTAATTGGATCGGACGCAATTGGCAATGGCTATAGCAATCAACATTTTAACGACGGACTGTGCCAAATGAGCGCGCCGATCGTCGCTATCGTCGGCCGGCCGAACGTCGGCAAATCCAGCCTGTTCAACCGCCTCATTGGCACCCGCCAGGCCATAACCCACGACACCGCCGGCACCACTCGCGACGCCAACTATGGGCAGCTATCGTGGCGCGGAAAATATATAACCCTGGTTGATACCGCCGGACTCTCCAAAGCCGACGGCGCCATCGAACTGCAGGCTCAAGATCAGATACACCAAATGGCCAATAGCGCTTCCTTAATCGTGGTGGTGGTCGATGCCGCCACTATGATCACCGACGAAGACCAAACCGCCGCCCGCTTGGCCCTCAAAACCGGCAAGCCAGTGATCCTGGCCCTCGGCAAGATCGACACCGCTGGCGGCGCCGACCTGGAATCCTGGCGCAAGCTCGGCATCCACACCATCATCGGCGTTTCGGCCATCCACGGCCGCGGCACCGGCGACCTGCTCGACGCCATCACCGACCAAATCGAAGACGCCCCCGAACCCGACACCAATCAGCCGCTCAAACTCGCCCTCGTCGGCCGCCCGAACGTTGGCAAATCCAGCCTGCTCAACACCCTCATCGGCAAACAGAAGGCCGTGGTCTCCGATATTCCCGGCACCACCCGCGACGTCGCCAGTGAAATCATCAGATACAAGGGCCGCGAAATTGAGCTGCTCGATACCGCCGGCGTGCGCCGCCGCGGCCGCATCGAACCTGGCGTCGAAAAATTCAGCGCCCTGCGCACCCTCAACGCCATCCACGAAGCCGACGTCGTGGTACTCGTCATGGACGCCGTAGAGGGCCAAGTGGCGGGCGACCTCAACCTGGCGGGCCAGATCATCGAGGCCGGCAAGGGCCTGATTATCGCCATGAACAAATGGGACGCCGTGGAAAAAGATGAAAAGACCCAAGATCGCCTCACCGTCCTGCTCAAAAATGAATTCCAGTTTGCCTGGTGGGCCCCACTCGTTTACACCTCAGCCACCCACGGCTTGCACGTCAACCAGCTGATGGAGCTGGCCATCCAGATCAGAGACCGCCGCAATATCGAAATTGCCACCGGCCCCTTCAACCGCCTCATCGAGAAGCTCGTCGCCAAGCAGCCGCCGTCGGGCCTCAAGGGCCGCCTGCCCAAGATCAACTACGGCACCCAAACCGGCAAAAACCCGCCGACCTTTACCTTCTTTGCCACCTACCCCGACCTGATCCACTTCAGCTACCGCCGCTATCTCGAAAACAACATCCGCTCCGAATGGGACCTCGAAGGCACCCCTATCCGTCTCGAATTCCGCCACAAACACGGCGACAATATCCGCCGCGGCGGAGGAAATGGCAAAGGCTTCAAAGTCGAAAAGCTCAGGAAAGAATAGCGCGCAAATAACAGGTATAATGGGCTTATGGCTAGCATTCCAGACAACGTTAAAGACATCCGCCGCGGCATCGATCACATCGGCGTTTCCGCCTCATTCGTCATTCACGACGGCGCGGGCCGGGTGCTCCTGCAACAACGGGGCGATCAGGCCAGAGACGAACAGGGAACTTGGGATGTAGGCGGCGGAGCTATCGAATTCGGCGAATCCATCGACGAGGCCATCCGGCGGGAGGTCTCGGAAGAATTACAGGCCGAGGCCCAAGATATTGAATTCATCACCGCCTACGACGCTCACCGTCAGCTCCGCGACGGCACCCCGACCCATTGGATCGCCCTCCTGCATGCCGTCAGAGTCGACCCGGGTCAGATCAACATCGGCGAACCACATAAAATTTCCAAACTCGGCTGGTTTACCAGCACTAATCTCCCCCAGCCATTGCATTCGCAATTCTGGAAAGGCTATCAGACCGCCCTGGATAAAGGAATCGTAAAATAATGAAACTCATCGTTGGTCTCGGCAATATCGGCGCCCAGTACGCCAAAACCCGTCATAATATTGGGTTCATGGTCGCGGACGAATTAGCCGCCGCCCAGGAAGCCCGCTGGAAACCCAACGACAAATTCAAGGCTGACATCGCCAGGCTTGAGCTGGGCGACACCACCATCCTACTTGCCAAGCCCCAAACTATGATGAACCTCTCGGGCGAGGCTATTCAAAAAATCATGCAGTTCTATAAGATCGCCCCCACCGATGTCTGGGTGCTGTTCGACGATGTTGACGTTGAATTCGGCCGTCTGCGCATCCGCGCCACCGGCACCTCTGGGGGCGGTCACCAGGGGGTAAATTCGGCCATCCAGCGCATCGGCAGCGGTTTCGTGCGTGTCCGGCTCGGCATCAGTCTCAACGACCGCGCCGTAGAGCCCAGCGAGGTCTATGTCCTCAAACCGTTCAACCCTAAGGAGCAAAAAGCGCTCCCCGCACTCATCAAAAAAGCCGCCCGCATAACGCTGAATCAGCTCGGCACTCCGCGCCCCGAAGATACCACTTTCGATCTGCTTTAAACCAAATAATACCAAAATAAAAACCCGAGGCTTATGCCCGGGTGGGTGGTCACCTCAGGCAAGCTCGGGTTTTTATTACACCCTTCAACCTCACCTCGAGGGCGTTTTATGCGAAACGTGCCTAAGCTACGTAACGGGTGTGAAGGGACTAATCCGCCTGCAGTGATTACCTAAAGGAGGGTGCATTTAGATATTCTTACAGGCGAATTAGTTATATGTTTGAATGGTCCTTACCTTATTCTCAAAGGTATGAATAAGATACTAACACACTATGCGGAATATGTCAACACTATTCATGCAAATATCTAACATTTCCCACAACTCTCCCGAATTTCCAGACTCTCTGCGCGAGCTTGCAGTGCCGCCTAAAAGCATAAACATTTTAGGAACATTGCCCAAAGATTCGCATTTAGCAGTTGCCGGAGCGCGGCGCCTCACCGCTCATGGTGAGCTGTCGGCTGCCCAGTTTGCCAGCCTAATCAGTCTCATGGAAATCACCGGCAAGGTTCGTAACCTAGGCGCCGGAAACTGGGTTATTCGGTAGCACTCAAGCTCAGTCGCACCATGCTACAATACTAAAATGAACTTTTGGCAACAATTACCGCAACCATTCTTTGTGCTGGCCCCCATGGATGATGTCACCGATGTGGTCTTTCGGCAGCTCATCGCCGAAATCGCCCCACCGGACGTTTTTATGACCGAATTTGTATCCGTCGATGGCTTGCAGTCGGCCGGCCGCGCAGCCACCATGGAGCGACTCCGGATTGCCCCCAAACAGCCAAATAACCTAATTGTCCAAATCTGGGGCAATGATCCTAAACTCTACTATCAGACCGCCCGCGACGTCGCCCAGATGGGATTTGCCGGTATCGATATCAATCTCGGCTGCCCGGAGAAGGGGATTGTGGGGCGGGGCTGCTGCGGCGGCCTCATCGGCCAGGACGACCGTGTCGCCGAAATTATCGCCGCTACCCGCGCCGGCGCGCCGAATCTGCCTTTGAGCATCAAGACCCGCCTGGGCATCGGCAGTATCATCACCGACCAGTGGGCGACATTTCTGCTCGGCCAAAATCTGGCTGCGCTTACCATTCACGGCCGCACCGTCCGCGAGATGAGCAAGGTGCCGGCCCACTGGGACGAAATCGCCAAAGTTGTCCGGCTGAAGAACGAACTTGCCCCCGCGACCATTATCATCGGCAACGGCGACATCGCCAGCCGTTCCCACGGCCTCACCCTGGCCGCCGAGACCGGTGTCGACGGCCTCATGATCGGTCGAGGTATCTTCCACGATCCCTTGATTTTTAATCCCGCCGGGGCTACCCGCGAGCCCGCCGCAATGTTCGCCATCCTACTGCGGCACCTCGAGCTGTACGAGCAATGGGGGAGTACCAAATCCTTTCAGACCCTCAAAAAATTCTTCAAAATATACGTCAACCGCTGGCCCGGGGCCGCCGAATTGCGCACCGAATTAATGGCAGCCACCACTACAGCCGAAGTTAGAAACATCATCCAAAAAACTTATGCACACGCAAGTCCGGCCACCACAACACCAATTCCAGGCTAAACCAGATTGGACCGCAACCCACCAATAATTAGTCAAAACGAGCAGAGTAAACATTAACTGCTTGTGGTATAATCCCGAAAATAAAAAGACCCCTCCGCACCTAAGTGCCTTGGGGCCTTTTTATTGCGGGCAGATTACCAACTGTGGCGGGATATCCAGTGGTTGTAGGCGCTTGCCCACGAACCGAACCGACCGACAGCGTAGGCGTTTGCCCAGCGCAATTGGGTAACCGGGTTGGTCAGGTAGTCCGAGCCGAAGATTGCCATTTTACTGGCGGGTAAGGCTTGACCTAGACCGTAAGCACCCGAACCGACGTAGTTGCTCTTGGTTACACCCCAACCACTCTCATGGTCGATGATATAATCGACAAAACCGAAATCGCTTTCGGCAATGCCGGCCGCGCGCATCCAGTCGGCGTGACTGCCAGTTATCTGAACAGTTACTACCGGCCGAACCGCCACCCTGCGGGCTTTGGCCTGAACCGAAGCCTTTTTAGCAGTCGCAGCCTTGGCGGCCAAGTCTGCTTGGGCAGCGCGCAGCGGAATGAGCACTTCAGCATCATAATCGGGCTGTTTTTGGCCGACCACTTCAATTGCCGAAGCTGTGTTTGTATTCATTTTCACCTCGTAAACTCCAACGACCGCCTGTGAAGACGAAGCCGTGGCGGCCACATCACCCATAAAGGGAATGTGTACCTGAGAAGCCAACAGTACCAAAGATACTGCAAACTGTGAGATGTTACGCATAGGGGCCACCACCAGGGCGGCTCATATACCTTTCGTTTAAGGGTCACTAAAAATGACCCACATAAGGGTCAAATCAGTGAACGAAAGGTACTATATACCATAATGTCAATTATGTCAATAGCATAAGCGACTTGATTCGGAATTTACACCCTCAAGCACTTTAGAAATGCTACAATGCACTTATGCTTTTAGTGGCGTTTGTGCAGTGGTGGTATGGGCCCGGTTGGCGAGATACGGCTGGCAGGATTTATGCGCACCTGCACACGACCTACCTGACTTTTTCGGTGCCAATTTTGGTACCCACAATGTTTGCACCGTGGCGCCGCATTATCACCTACCCGGGAAGTACTCTCGGGAACAGGCTAAGAGCCGTCGTCGATAACCTCGTATCGCGCGCCGTTGGTTTTGTGGTTCGGCTGTTCGCCCTCATTGCCGCCCTTATTATAATGAGTACCTACGCGATATTCGGGGGCCTGCTCCTGATAATCTGGCCAGTTGTCCCGCTGCTGGGGCCAGCTTTAATCGTCGGTGGTTTGCTATGAGCCGATACTTATTCAACGACGCGTCTCTGCGCATCGCCAAAGCCCGTTCGGCGCGCCTGATACTACCGCCGATCAGGCTGCTTATAGGTGTTCTCGCAGCTCTGGGCTTATTGTCTGGCTCCTATCTACTAATTCGTGGGTTGAACCCCGGGTTTAGCCTGATCGGCCTAGCGATCATGCTCCTGGTAGCCCTCACCTGGATTCATCGTGATCTTGATATTCTGCCGGCCGCGCCCATTGGCAGCACCAAGGCTCTCGACGCGCTACTTCCCGCCAACTTGGCCGGCCGCTACCACGAACCCCTCACCTCACTCGAGTTCTGGCAGCTCTTGGCCGACACTTTGGAAGGGCGGTTTATGCAAAATCGCTTTGAACTCGACGGGGATTTAATCTCCAAAAGCCTGTTGGCCGCACCGCTCGACTTCGATCAGGTCTGGGCCGAAGCCGAAGCCATCTGCGCCCGGATTGACCTGCCCACACTCCAGGCCGGCGCGATCATCGCCGCCATTTTTACGGTCTGCCCCCCACTCACGCTCACTCTCACTCGCGCCAAGCTCACGCCGGCCGATCTGGCCGAGGGTGCCCGTTGGGCGCAGCGCCTGACCCAACTCACCCATATCAAGCGACCCATCTACGGCGGGATAGCCCGAGATTGGGCTTCCGGGTATACGCCGGATTTGGCCAGATTCGGTACCAATATCAGCCAGGAAATTGAAGCCGCGGCCGGCAATTTAACCACCCGCGAGCGCACCGCTCAACTCGATGAACTCATAACCGGCCTAGCCAGTGCCACCGGCAGCGTAGTACTTATCGGTGAGCCCGGTATTGGTAAAAGCGCCTTACTGCTCGGCCTGGCTGAGCGCCTACTGCAGGGCCAGGCCTCTAGCAAGCTCACTCACTACCAAATCTATTCGCTCAGCGCCTCGAGCATTATTTCGAGCACCACCCAAGCAGGGGACACCGAGCGTATTGTAATGGATCTGTTGTCGGAGGCGGCCCGTGCCGGCAACATCATTATTGCGCTGGACGAAGCTCAGCTCTTCTTTGGCCAAGGCATCGGGGCCGTCAACCTTAGCCAAGTCTTACTGCCGCTCATTCAATCCCGCGGCTTCAAGCTCGTCCTGGCGCTTACCCCCGGCGATTGGCAGCGACTCAAAGCCACTAATTCCGCCCTGGCGAGCCTCCTCACCCCCCTAGTACTCGCCGAGCCCAATGAGGCCACCGTGCTGCGCGTGCTCGCCGACCGCACGCTTTATCTGGAGCAGGGCAAACTCATCACCACCTATTCCGCACTCACTGAAAGCTACCGGCTTTCGGGGCGCTACTTCCAGGACGAATCCTATCCGGGGCGAGCCATCAAGCTGCTCGAAGCGGCCCTCAACCACCCCGACGGCAGCTATGTATCCGAAAAATCCGTTCAGCAAGCCATAGAAAGCCAGCTTGGTGTTAAAGTTCAACAAGCTAGCTTCGCCGAATCCGACGTATTGCTCCACCTCGAAGACAAAATCCACGAGCGGATGATCAATCAAACCCGAGCTGTCAGTGTGGTCGCCAATGCCCTGCGCCGGGCACGGGCTGGGGTAGCCAACCCTAAGCGTCCCATCGGCTCTTTCCTGTTCCTCGGCCCCACCGGCGTCGGCAAAACCGAGCTGGCCCGCAGCCTCGCCGCGCTCTATTTTAATGATGAATCCAGCATTATTCGGCTCGACATGAGCGAATACCAGCAGATCGCCGACGTGGACCGCATCTTGGCCAGTGCGGCGCTAAACCCCGATGGACTCCTACCTAAAGTCCGCCAAAAGCCCTTCAGCGTCGTGCTGTTTGATGAGATCGAAAAGGCCCACCCCAACATCCTTAATCTGTTCCTCCAACTGCTCGACGAAGGCAACCTCACCGACAGCACCAACCACCCCACATCATTTAAAGACACTATCATCATCGCCACCTCCAACGCCGGCTCGGATGACATTCGCGCTCGCATTGAGGCCGGGCAGGCTATTGAGGATTTCGAGACCGACTTCACCAACAGCCTGATCGATTCCGGTGCCTTCCGCCCCGAGCTGCTCAACCGCTTCGACGAAATTGTGCTCTTCCGCCCTCTCAACCAGTCCGAACTTGGCCAAGTCGTGAAACTCATGATCGCCGAGGTCAATAAAACCCTGGCCAACCAGAAAATCGCCGTTACCCTCACCGACACCGCTGCCGCCGAGCTCGTCACCGCCGGCTACGACCCGCGCCTCGGCGCCCGCCCCATGCGCCGCATGGTTCAGCGCCGCGTCGAAGACACCGTAGCCGCCATGATCCTGCGCGGCGAGGCTAATCCCGGCGACACCATCACCCTCGACGCCCAAAACCTCGGCGTAGCACCTGCAACAGATGAAAATCCAGCAGCCGAAACGCCCGTTCCGCCAGCCCCACCCTCAGTCGCATAAATATTGCTTATCCGGCATAAAGATGCTATAATGTGTCTGATTTGACGTCAGTCAGATTAAGCCTCGACATCACCGACACCACCCCCGACCTTCACCGGAGGATCACATGGAAACAGAGCAGAGCTTCGTTGACGACCTTAAGAAGCGCATCGGAGCACATAAATGCGTCCAGCTAGTCCGACCCAGCCCTAATGTGGAGGGTGGCAGAGTTACGCTCACCGCACTCCTCATGGAAGGCGCCCACGTCGCTGGACTACTCGTGTCCGACGACGCTGGTGTTTACGCAGTTCCAATGTCAACCGTCTACCGTATTTACTAGGACATCAACTAGTAAATACTAAAAAGGGTGCTGTCGAGGCACCGTCAACAACTCTTTCGTTGTTCTGATGAGTCCAATATAAGGACGAAACGGAAACCCCCAGAATAAAGAACCACCCCTCAAAACCGAGGGGTGGTTCTTATCTTATAAGCACTTACTTACTTAGCGGCGAGGGCCGCGGGAGGCCATACCCCGATCAGCGCGAGAACCCTCCGCAAAAGCCACTGGGCCGGTCGACACGAATGTGAGAGCCTTACCCATCTGCCCGGCTCGGCCAGTCCGGCCAATCCGGTGAATGTAGTCTTCGTACTGCTTGGGAGCATCGAAGTTGATCACATGACTAACGTTGGGAATGTCCAGACCGCGTGCGGCCACGTCCGTGGCAATCAGAGCCTGCACGCGTTCGGCCTTAAAGTCGTTCAGGGCGCGCTGGCGCTGCGGCTGACTCTTATTGCCGTGAATAGCGGCTACCTTGAGCCCGCGGCGCTCCAAACGGTCGGCCAGCTTCTGCACGCCCCACTTAGTTTCGCCGAAGATCAGCACTTTGGTAAATTCCGGGCCGCTCAAAAGCTCTACGAGCTTCTCTTCCTTGGCCTCTTTGCCGCCCTCCACGCGCACCACATCTTGCTCCACGTGATCGCTCGTCTCGCCCTTGCGCACCGAGATAGTCACTGGATCCTTCAAGATACTGCCCAACAGCTGCTCAATATCAGGGGTAATAGTGGCGCTGAAAAACAGCGTATGACGATCTTCCCGAATATGCGACATAATCGCGCGAATATCCTTGATAAAGCCCATATCGAGCATCCGGTCCGCCTCGTCGAGCACGAGTACATCGAAATCGTCGATGGTTTGACCGTAATTTTCGATCAAATCTTTCAGGCGACCGGGGGTAGCCACAATAAACTGCGGCTTGCGCGACAGCTGGGCAAGCTGGCGCCCCATTGAGGCGCCGCCTACCACGAGGGTAGAGTAAAGATTGAGGCCCTTAGCAAAAATCCTAAATTCCTCCTCGATCTGTATGGCTAGCTCCCGAGTCGGTATTAATACCAAGCAGCGTTTGGCCTGCTTGTGCAACATGCGCTGCAAAATCGGCAGCAGGAAAGCGGCGGTCTTGCCGGTACCGGTGTTGGCCAGTCCGATTATGTCTTGCCCATCGAGTACGTGCGGAATCGCCCCGTCCTGAATCGGAGTAGGGGTCTCGTAGCCGTGAGCCTCAATGTTAAATTGCAGGCGGTCGTCGAACTGGAAATCGACAAACTTGTGCTTCGACTCATAGATTACCTCTTCGAGGGGGGCTACGGCCTTATTAATGAATCTATTCGGATCTATCGAACGAACTTTGGGTTGGCGCAAGTTCTTCGATGAAAACATTGGGCGCCCGCCGCGATTACCGCGACCAGCAGAAGATTGTGGGTACAATACGAACTCCTAAGATTTATTTGCTAAAAACTGCTTCGCAAATTGGCAGTTCCAGCAAAAGAGAGGTCCGCAATTCACGATCAACAATTGAAGCAACATTAGCATAAAATGTTAGGCTTGTCCAGATTAATCAGAATTTCCCAACTTGACTTGGAATCCATTGTACTGATAACCTCCATCCTCAGTGCCCAACCAAAACCATAACAACTGGGCTTTTCCACTAGACCATAAAGCATAAGAGCTGATACCGTATTCACCATGAGCAAAAACCTCGTTATTGTAGAGAGCCCGGCCAAGGGCAAGACCATTGCCAAATTTTTGGGCAAGGATTATCAAGTTGAAGCCTCGTACGGCCACATTCGTGACTTGCCGAAATCCGGCATGTCGATCGATATTGAGCATGGGTTTACCCCCACCTACGAAATCAGCCCCGATAAAAAGAAGCGGATTACTGATCTCAAGAAGCTCGCCAAAGCCGCCGACACCGTCTGGCTAGCCTCAGATGAAGACCGCGAGGGGGAAGCCATCAGCTGGCACCTCTGCCAGGCTTTGGGACTCGATCCCAAGACCACCAACCGGATTGTGTTCCACGAAATCACCAAGTCCGCCATCGAGCGGGCCATTGCGGGACCCAGGACCGTCGATCAGCACCTGGTTGATGCTCAACAGGCCCGCCGCGTGCTCGACCGCATAGTGGGCTATGAGCTCTCGCCGGTACTGTGGAAAAAAGTCCAACCCAAGCTGTCCGCCGGTCGCGTGCAGAGTGTGGCCGTGCGCGTCATCGTGGAGCGCGAACACGAAATTGAGGCCTTTACGGCTAATCCCAGCTACAAAGTCACCGCCGAGTTTAACTTAGATAAAGCCACTCTCAAGGCCGAGCTGCCTCAGCGCTTCAAAACCGAGGAAGAGGCCAGAACCTTCCTGAGTGATGTTATCCCCGCCGAATTTAGAGTGGCCGACATCGAGACTAAACCCGCCAAGCGCACCCCGGCCGCGCCGTTTACCACCAGCACCCTCCAACAAGAGGCCAGCCGCAAGCTGAGCTTCAGCGTGAAGCAAACCATGGTGGTAGCTCAAAGACTGTACGAAGCCGGTAAAATCACCTACATGCGCACCGACTCGGTGCACCTGTCGGATCTGGCCATCACCGGTTCGGCCGACATGATTCAACGCGATTTTGGGGCCGAGTACCACCAAACCCGCCAATTTACCACCAAATCCGCCGGTGCTCAGGAAGCTCACGAAGCCATCCGGCCGACCAACTTCGGCGACGCCACCATTACCGGCGAACGTAACGAAGAGCGGTTGTATGAGCTCATCTGGAAGCGCACCGTAGCCTCGCAGATGGCCGATGCCCGTCTCGAGCGCACCACCGCTCATATTAATATTTCCACCCGCCCCGAACAGCTCGCAGCCAAGGGTGAAGTCGTGCTATTCGACGGCTTCCTCAAGCTTTACCTGGCCCAAGACACCGATGAAGACACAGAAGAGGAGGGGATACTGCCGCCCATTACCGCCGGTCAGGTTTTACCTCTGAGCACTATGCTGGCTGCCCAGCTCTACGACCGCCCCAAACCCCGCTACACCGAGGCCAGCCTGGTAAAGCGACTCGAAGAAATGGGTATTGGTCGCCCCTCAACCTACGCTCCCACCATCTCCACCATTCAAGACCGCGGCTACATCGAAAAGGGCGATCTTGAGGGCAAGGAGCGCTCATTGCGCCGCCTCACGCTCACCGGTGGCACTATTTCAGAAACCACCGCCACCGAAATGGCCGGCGCCGATCGTAACAAGCTTTTCCCCACGTCAATCGGCATGGTGGTAAACGAGTTCCTGGTAAAGAACTTCCCCGAGGTAGTCGATTATCAATTCACCAAAAAAGTCGAAGAAGAATTTGACGAAATTGCCGCCGGCAAGCAAGCCTGGAATAATATGATTGCCAAGTTCTATGAGCGCTTTCACCCGATAGTCGTCGAAGTCGGCGGCGAAAAAGGTGAGCGCCCCGAGGACCGGGAGCTAGGACTCGATCCCGCCAGCGGCCGACCGGTCATCGCGCGCCTCGGCCGTTTCGGCCCCATGGTTCAAATGGGCTCGCGCGATGACGAAGACAAGAAATTCGCTCCGCTGCCGCCTGGCACCATGATTCATAATGTCACCCTCGAGCAAGCCCTCGATATGTTCCGCCTGCCCCGAGTGTTAGGCGAAACTCCAGATGGGAAAGAAATTAGTACCAATGCTGGGCGCTTTGGGCCGTACATTAAATGGAACGGCCTTTATGCCTCCATTAAGCCCGATGATCCGTTCACAATCACATTGGAGCGCGCCCTCGAACTAGTCACCGAAAAAGTGGCGGCCGAGGCCAACAAGTACATCAAGCAATTCGAAGGCAGCACCGTCGCGATCGTCAACGGCCGCTACGGCCCGTATATCACCGATGGTAAAAAGAATGCCAAGCTACCCAAAGATACCGCCCCCGAATCGATAACTTTAGCCCAGGCCAAAGCCTTAATCACTGCCGCCCCCGCCAAATCCAAACGTCGGCGTATCGTGAAATCGTAAACGCCAAACCAGCCCCATCCAGGCAGTAGCATATTGTAATATTGCCCAATTTCCGCTACTATGTTTGTCAGAAATGACAATGTTTAGCAGAGTGTGTTCTTATGTCTAAAGCCAAACGCAAACCCCCCAAGTCGCAGCGTCCCGTATTTTACGAGGCTGTTTCCGCAAATATCATCAATCCAGTCGGGCTGCCCCAGATAGCCGGGCAGTGGCGCGATACCCTCCAGGTATTCGCCGAAATCGGCCGTACCGTCACCGGGCGCCTCCGTCTGACGGCCGGTATCCTATTTGTAAGTTTGCAACGCGCCGGACTCTCAACCTACGAAACGATTGCTCAGGTATCCAAGCAGGCGATCTTGGCCGGTCGGTACGGACTTGATTCTTCCCGCATCTACGCCCCGGCCCTGGCCGCCGATGCCGCCGCCTTCGCTGCTAGCACGTCACACCGGTTATTCAATCGCCGTGCTAGGGCATTCTACTTAATGCTGTCGGCCACCGCCACCTTTGGCATGGTAGTGGTCATCGCCATTACCGCCACCACCACCCTCAAATCCTACGCCAGTGATATTTCCAGCCCGAGTGCGCTGATGTCCAAAAAGAAGACCGGCACCACCATTCTCGATCGTAACGGCCAGATTTTGTTCCAGGGCTTCGGTGCCCAATCAAACACCGTCCTAGGGATGAACGAAATCCCGAACAACCTCAAAAATGCCACCCTGGTGGCCGAGGACCCCGGCTTCTACGACCATCCCGGTTTTTCCTGGCAAGGCACTATCCGCGCCGCCATCACCGATATTACGCATCAACGTAAGGTTGAAGGCGGCTCCACTCTCACGCAGCAACTCATCAAAAACTCCCTGCTCACCTCGGATAAAAATTTTCAGCGTAAGTACCAAGAGATTTTGCTGGCTATGGAGCTCGAGCGTCACTATTCCAAGGATGAAATATTCCAAATGTACCTCAATGAGACGTATTACGGCGAAGGTTCATCGGGCATCGCCGCGGCTAGTCAAACCTACTTCCACAAATCCGCCCAGACCCTCACGCTCGGTGAATCCGCCTTACTCGCCGGGCTACCGCTTGGCCCCAGCCGCCTAGACCCCAATTACGATCTCCCTGCCGCTACCGGCCGGCGCGATTACGTGTTGGGACGCATGGCCGAATTAGGTAAAATCACTTCCCAGCAAGCGGCTGCCGCCAAGGCCCAACCCTTAGCTCTGGCCGCCAATCCGGCCGCCGATCCCACCAGCCTAATGATTTATCCCAAAACCATCACCATTCGCGCTCCTCATTTTGTTTTTTACGTTCTCGACCAATTGCGCGCCAAGTACGGCGACGACCTCGTCCAAAACGGGGGGATTACCGTCAGAACCACACTTGATCTCACTAAACAGGACCTCGCCCAGCACACCGTCACCACCCAGATCAACAAACTATCGAACCACCATGTCACCAACGGCGGCCTCGTATCTATCGAGCCTGCGACCGGCGATATCGTGGCGATGGTCGGAAGCACCGATTACAATGCCCCCGGCTTCGGCAACGTTAACGTGACCTTATCCAATCTGCAGCCGGGCTCGAGCTTCAAACCCATCGCCTACGCCACCGCCTTCAAAAAGGGTTGGACGGGTGCTACCACCATCCTCGACGCCCCCTTCTCGGCCCCCAGCGGCGACGGCACCACTTATACGCCACTCAACTACGACCTCAAATTCCACGGCACCGTTACGCTGCGTCGCGCTCTCGATAACTCACTCAATATACCCGCCGTGAAAGTGCTGCAGTTCGCCGGCATCCCCAATACCCTTCAAACGGCCCACGACCTCGGCATCACCACCCTCAATGATCCCAGCCGTTACGGTCTTGCCCTGGTCCTTGGCGGCGGGGAAGTCCGTCCGATCGATCTGGCCACCGTCTACGCCACCCTCGACAACGGCGGGGTCAAGATTGAGCCCCGGTCCATCCTCCAGGTCACGGACCGTTACGGCAAAGACATCACCAAGGCCGATCAACCCAAGCCCCAAGCCGTGCTCGACCCCCGCATCGCCTATATGATCACCAACATTATCTCCGACGACGGGTCTCGTCAGCCTGAATTCCCGGCTAACGGGCCGCTGACTCTGTCCGGACGCCCTGTGGCCGCCAAAACCGGCACCACCAATGACTTCCGCGACAACTGGACCGTGGGCTACACGCCCCAGTTAGTGACCGCCGTCTGGGTGGGCAACAACGACCACACCCCGATGAACAACGTCGACGGTATCACCGGCGCCGCCCCGATTTGGCACGACTACATGCAGGGTGCCCTGTCCGGCGAACCCGTCATCAATTTCGCGGCTCCCGCGGGCATCACCACCGCTCTGGTGTGTCGAACCGACGGTGGGCTCGCCAACCCCTGGGACAGTGGTTACTCCGAGATATTTATGACCGACGCGCTACCTACCAAGCACTGCGCCAGCGCCGCCCCCGCCCCAACGCCAGCGCCGTCACCAACCCCCGATACCCCGACCGTGATCGATCCGAACCTACTGGGACCGCCAACACATAAATTACCGCCGCAGAATCCCGGGCAAAATTAGCTCACACCCTGCCAAATCTCGTCTGAACGTATAGAATAGCAACATGCAAGACCTCATCCGCCAGCTCGAAACCCTCATAGCTGGTATCAACACTGCCATCACCAAGCTTGGCGTTGAAGCCGATCGCAGCGTCGCCGCAGCCCTGCGCAAGCGCAGCCTGGATGCCGACTTTTGGTCCGATACCGCCGCCGCCTCGGACGTCTCCCGGCGCCTGGCCGCGCTCGACCGCCACATTGATTCCTGGGACAATCTCCTCGCCGAAGCCACCGAGGCCCTCGAACTGGCGCGTCTCGAACAAAACGAACCAGACTCAGGTCTTACTGCCCAAATCCGCGGTTTGTACGAGCAGGCCCAGGCCGAATTTGACCGTCGACAATTCGAACTCAAACTCTCGGGCCCACACGACCGGTCTTCGGCCATCGTGGAAATTCACGCCGGCACCGGCGGTACCGACGCCCAAGACTGGGCCGAAATGCTCCAGCGCATGTATCTGCGCTGGGCCGAGGGCCAGGGATTTATTGCCGAGATCGCCTCAGTTTCCGCCGGCGAAGAAGCCGGCATAAAAAGTGCTACATTTGAGATCAACGGGCCGTACGCCTACGGCAAACTCAAAGGCGAGGCCGGCGTCCACCGTCTCGTGCGCTTGAGCCCCTACAACTCGGACAACCTGCGCCAAACTTCCTTCGCCCTAGTGGAAGTGCTGCCGCAGATCGAAAATGAAGCCGAGCTCGAAATCGACGCCAAAGACCTCCGCATCGACGTTTACCGCTCCGGCGGCCATGGCGGACAGTCGGTCAACACCACCGACTCCGCCGTACGCATTACCCATCTGCCCACCGGCCTCGTCGTAGCCATCCAAAACGAGCGCTCGCAACTCCAAAACAAAGAGAAGGCCATGGCTATCCTCAGGTCCCGCCTGGCCACCATGATGGAAGCCCAGGCCAAAGCCAGCCTCACCGAGCTACGCGCCAGTGACAAATCGGCCGAATGGGGGAGCCAGATCCGCAACTACGTGCTCCACCCCTACACCAAAGTCAAAGACGTCCGTACCGGCGCCGAAACCAACCAGGCCCAGGACGTCCTCGACGGCGACCTCGAGCTCTTCATGGAGGCCTATCTGCAAAGTCAGATCGGCCCCCAAAGCTAGGCCGACCGTATGCTACACTAACAGCAAATGATTCTCTTTGACCGTGTCACCAAAGTGTACCCCAACCAGATGGTTGCGCTCAGTGGCCTCAACCTCCATATTCAACCGAAAGAATTCGTCACCATCGTCGGCGCCAGCGGCGCGGGCAAATCAACGCTCATCAAACTCCTCACCCGTGAAGAGGTCCACAGCTCGGGCAAAATCATTGTTGGCGGACTCGATTACGACACCATCACCGATCGCGATGTACCCCTGGTGCGCCGCCGCATCGGGGTAGTGTTCCAGGACTTCAAACTTCTGCCCGGGCGCCGCGTCGGTGAAAATGTTGCCTTTGCCCTCGAAGTCTCCGGAGCCCGTACCCGCGAAATCAAGCGCGCCGTTCCTAAAATGCTCAAACTCGTTGGCTTATCCTCCAAGGAACAAGCCTACCCACACGAGCTCTCCGGCGGTGAACGCCAGCGCGTAGCCATCGCCCGCGCCCTTATCCGCCAGCCCAAAATCCTCATTGCCGATGAGCCCACCGGCAACCTTGATCCCAAAAACGCCTGGGAAATCATTGAATTACTCCTCAAAATTAACCGTTTTGGGACTACCGTGTTACTCACAACCCACAACAAAGAAATCGTCAACGCCCTCAAGCGCCGCGTGATCACCATTAATCGCGGCCGCATAGTCAAAGACGAAGAGCAAGGCCGTTATAGCTTGGAGGGCGGCAAGCAATGATCCAGTTCTGGCGCATTCTCATAGCTGGCGCGCGCAACTTCATGCGCAATATGTGGCTATCTACCGCCGCCACGGCGGTTATGACAGTCACGCTCACATTAATTATGATGTCGTTCATCTCCAATATGGCCGTTACGGCTACTATCAAAGGGGTGACCGACAAAATTGACGTGTCGATTTTCCTCAAAAATACCCTCACGCCAGATCAGATCAATGGCTTGAAGCAAAACCTCATAAACTCGGGCAACGTCGCGAGCCTCACCTACGTCAGCCCCCAACAGGCAGTCCTCAATTATAAGGACCAAAACAAAAATAACCCACAACTCATCGCGGCCCTCGATCAGGCCGGCGACGCTTTGCCATCCTCCATCCAGGTGAAAGCCAAAGACCCTAAACATCTCGATGTGATTGAGGCCGTAGTCAGCCAATCTAAGAATCAGCAACTGCTGGATCCCACGGCTCCACCCAGCTATACCGGCAGCCGCAAAGCCACCATCGATCGCATCATCCGCGTCGCCAGTTTCTTTAAAACCCTGGGACTAGCCGCCAGCGCGATGTTTTTGGTCATCTCCACCCTCATCATATTCAATACTATCCGCATGGCCATTTTCACCCGCCGTGATGAAATAGAGATTATGAAACTGGTTGGTGCCACGAAATGGTTTATCCGCGGTCCGTTCATTTTTGAAGCTGCCCTCTACGGCATTATTGCCGCCGTCATCGCCACTATATTGTCTTTCCTCCTGCTGTTCGGCGGTGCCACGAAAGTTGCCAGCTATATCGATTTCTCCACAACGTTGAGCTTCTTCCAAACTTACATCTTCTTAATTATCGCCGCCGAGTTTGTACTCGGTATCACCATCGGTGCCGTATCATCGCTACTCGCCATGAGTCGCTACCTCAAGCTGTAATTGGTAATTCATCCAAATATCAGCCCGATTACAGAAACATTATTAGCAAATACATGCACAATCTGGTCAATAGCACAACCGGTTTGACAGATATTGCGCTTAAGTCTTAATATGTATGTACCTTGGAGGGGCAAGACTATTCGTAATATGTTCAACATTCGCATACAGACCGCATCCCGCATTTTGCTGGCGTTAGTGGTCTCTTTTTCAATCAGCGGTGCCGCATTCGCAGATCAATTTGACGGCCCAATCGCAGCCTTAAGAGCACAAGCTAACGCGCAACAGGCTACTGCGGCCCAATTCTCCGCACAAGCCAATGACTATCAGTCTAGAGTGAATCAACTCAACGCCCAGATCGCAGAGTTACAAGCTCAAATTAATCTCAATCAAGCCCAGTACGATCAAGTCACGGCCCAGATCGCCACTAATGAAGCTAATCTCGCAGAAAAAAAGGCGGTTCTCGGCGCCAACCTCAAGAGCATGTATGTTGACTCCACGGTAACCCCACTGGAGATGATTGCTTCCAGCAACAACCTCAGCGACTACTTTAACCAGCAACAGTATCAGGACAGCATTAAGGATAAGATCCAGCTGGCCATGGCCGATATACTTTCCACCCAAAAGCAATTAGCTATCCAGAAAACGCAAGTTGAGGCGCTGCTAGCTCAACAGAACAATCAAAAACGAGATTTGGCCTCAGCTCGGGCCGAGGCAAATCAACTGCTCGCTACTGCAGCCCAAAACGCCTCTGCCGCGAACGCCCAGGTTGCTGCGAGTAATTCCCAAATTTCCGTATTAAAAGCCCAGCAATACGCGGCTATCGCCGCAGCATCTTTTCATGTAAGCGGCGGATCCGGATGCGGTGGATACCCCGGCGTTTGGTGTAATGCCGCTCAAGACAGCCTTGCCGACGATTGGGGCATGTACAACAGAGAATGCGTCAGCTACGCCGCCTGGGCTGCCTCCGCCCGTGGCCATCATGTACCCTACTGGGGAGGAAGAGGAGATGCCAAACAATGGCCAAATAACGCCGATGCCGCAGGTATTCCACGAAGCAGTATCCCCCAGGTTGATGACGTCGGGATCTATATGGGAGGCCAGTATGGACACGCTATGATTGTGGAGAAAGTACTTAACGGAGGTAGAACCGTACGAGTTTCGAGCTTCAACGGCGATGGCACTGGACATTTCTCAGTGGACGACTGGCCAACAGCATCGCTGACCTTCATACACTTCCGTTAACATGTCTCCTAACACTCTAATAGAAAGGTTCGTAGGTTTGAAAAAAATTGAGCTCAATCCGCTAGTTCTCGGCGTGTCTGTCATTATTCTGTCATTGGGCTCGTTCTACACCGGCAACGCCTACAACGGGACGTTGCCAAATCCATTTGTGAAATCGGTCAATAAGGTTGATTTCTCCAGCCTAAACTCCGTCTATGCCCTGATGCAACGCAACTTCGACGGCACGATTGACGACCAAAAGGCTCTCGACGGCGCCAAAGCCGGCCTAGTAGCCGCCGGCGGCGATCCCTATACCGTGTTTCTCGATGCCAAATCCGCCAAACAACTCGCCAATGACCTCACTGGTAAACTTTCCGGCATCGGCGCCGAAATTGGCATAAAAAATAACATTCTCACGGTCATCGCCCCTATAGCCGACACCCCGGCAGCCGCAGCCGGATTAAAAACCGGCGATCTCATTGCCAAAATTAACAACGAAGACACCTCCGGCATGAGCGTGGAAACCGCCGTCTCCAAGATTCGCGGCGACGCCGGTACCAAGGTTACCCTCAAGCTCGTGCGCAGCGGCACACCGGATCCCTTCGATGTCACCATCACCCGCGCCGACATTACCGTGCCCAGCGTGAAATCCAGCCTTAAAAATGGCAACGTTGCCTACATCACCATCACGCGCTTCGGGCCCGACACCGCCGAGTTGGTCGGCCAAGCCGCCACCTCACTCAAAGCCCAAGGGGCCACCAAAGTGATTCTGGACCTGCGTAACGACCCAGGTGGGTATCTGGACGCCGGAGTATCCGTGGCCAGCCAATTCCTCGACAGCGGCAAGCTGGTGGTCGAAGAGCGCTCGGGCGGCAAGAGCACCAACAAGCTTAACGCCTCGGGTGGGGGATTGCTCAAGGGAATGCCCACCATCGTCCTGATCAACGGCGGCTCAGCCAGCGCCTCTGAAATTGTCGCCGGCGCCCTCCATGACAACAAGGTCGCGCAGCTCGTCGGCGAAAAGAGTTTCGGCAAAGGCAGCGTTCAGGAAATCAAAGACCTGCCCGACGGCGCTCAGCTCAAAGTCACCGTGGCGCACTGGTACACTCCGGATGGCGTCAACATCAACAAAGAGGGGATCAAGCCGGATATTGAAGTCAAGCTCACCACCGAGGACTTCAATGCCAACCGCGATCCGCAACTTGACAAGGCTCTCGATCTGCTCAAGTAGCAGTTAAGCTTGCTTTTCGTACCAAAAATGGTAGGGTAATATTGCCTGATATGCTCAGCACTCTCGTACCAACGCCTAAGGGGGAAGTAGTGAAATCCAAAGAGCACCTAGCTGTATTCGACTTCGACCATACTCTATTCAACGTCCAAGAGTTCGTCGAGGCTCTTAGCCTCGCAGCCCAATCGCTGTACGGTATCACTCCAACGACGTTCAAGGGAGAGCTCGATAGCTTCTACCAGACATCTGAGATCGGCGAGCGGATTGGTTACGACATCATTGCTCATTTCGGGCACCATAGCGTAGATCTGAAGCAGCCTGACACCCGTCAGAGTTTGGTCAACGAAATTCTGGCTTTACACCTTGGGCTCACCGGGCAGGCTACATTTCTCTACCCGGAAGTTGCCCAGGCCATCGCCAGACTGAGACTCCAGGCAGACACCGACGTCGTTATCGTGACCGTCAATACCGACACGGGCATGAACTTCAAACTCTTACTCTGTGGCGACGTTCTCGATGGCATCCCCGTTCGGGTCGTCTCCGGAAACAAGGGGCACGTCCTGAGCGCTGAGTGGCACAGTGGCATTGTCTTCAACGGCATTATGTACAGGTCCGTGACCGCCGTAGATGACAGCGCCGACCAAATAGAGGCCTTCCCGGATCACCCGGACGTCGAACGCCACCAGTTAGTCCGGCCAGGCCAAAAGAACCCCGCCAACATCAGCGGGATCCGGATTATCCAGTCTGTAAGCCAAATCGAGTCCTCGGGCCAAGCCGCCTAACGGCACCGCCCTTCCGGCAGACCCCCCCAGAGACGCCCAGGCAGCCAGCTTGGACGTCTCGAACTATCTAGATGAGCATAAATGTCTTGCTTGCCCTCGGGGGCAGTCTCAGGTATTATCAGAACCAATTGGTGTGATGCCGATCAAACGAGTGTGTAAGAAGGAATGAGTGTGGCAATCAAAAGCCAGACAAAATTTATTTTTGTTACAGGGGGCGTCCTTTCCGGACTAGGGAAAGGCATTACCGCAGCATCTATCGGAACCATCCTTAAAGCTCGCGGTTTTTCTGTGAATATTCAGAAATGTGACCCGTATCTGAATTCCGACGCCGGCACCATGAATCCAGCCGAGCATGGTGAGGTCTTCGTGACCAAAGACGGTGCCGAAACCGATCTGGATCTCGGACATTACGAGCGCTTTCTCGATGAAGAACTGGGGCGCTCCAGCTCGCTCATGAACGGCCGCATTTATGCCAACGTCTTAGCTGATGAGAGAGCCGGCAAATATCTCGGCAAAACCGTTCAAATCATCCCTCACGTCACCGGAGAGATCGCCAAACGCATCTGTGAAGCCGGACAAGGCTTCGACTTCCATATCGTTGAGATTGGCGGCACCGTCGGTGATATAGAATCACTGGCGTTTCTGGAGGCCATCCGCCAGCTGCGCCACAAAATTGGTCAAGACCACACTCTCTACGTCCACGTGGTATATCTGCCGTATCTGGAAGCCTCCCACGAAATCAAAACCAAGCCGGCTCAAAACGCCGTCCGCGACCTGCGCGAAGCTGGCATCCGGCCCGATGTCATCGTCGCCCGGGCCGAGCACCCGATAAATCACAACATCCTGCAAAAACTCAGCTCCTTCTGTGATGTCGAAGAAGCCGGTATTGTCCCGATGCAGACCGTCAAAACCGTTTATGAGGTTCCGCTGCTCTTGGAAGAGGCCGGCATTGGCAATTACATCACCCGCCGCCTCGGGCTCAAAACTCGCCGGGCGAAGCTAGCCGACTGGAACCGCCTCGTGAACCTCATTAAGCACCCCGATCACCGCAGCCTAAAAATCGGCGTGGTCGCAAAATATATGGAAAATGAAGACACCTATTTGAGCGTCTTCGAAGCTATCAGGTCAGCTGGCTGGGCCAATCGCATTCGCCCCGAAATCTGCTGGATCAATGCTGAAAAAATTGAAAACGACCCCGAGCTGTTGGAGGGCTACGACGGACTCGTGGTCCCTGGAGGCTTCGGCAGTCGCGGTGTCGAAGGCAAAATTATCGCCGGCCGCTTCGCCATGGATCACAACATTCCCTATCTCGGACTATGCCTCGGCATGCAAACCGCCGTTATCGCCCTCGCCCGCAAAGCCGGCCTTGAGGGCGCCAACACTACCGAAGTAGACGAGGATAGCCCGCATCCCGTTATCGACATTATGGCCAACCAAAAAAACATCACCGACAAGGGCGGCACCATGCGGCTTGGCAATTATCCCTGCGTGCTAACGAAAAACACTCATTCAGCGGAGGCTTATAAGGTTAAACAAATTCAGGAGCGTCACCGCCATCGTTTCGAATTCAATAACGCCTATCGCGAGCACCTCCAAGCCGCCGGGCTGATTATCGCCGGACAATCACCGGATAAGCGTCTCGTAGAAATCATTGAAATAGCCAACCATCCCTACTTTGTAGCCAGCCAGTTTCACCCCGAATTTAAGTCGCGACCAAGTCGGCCGCACCCCCTGTTTGACGGTTTCATCAAGGCCGCCGCGAGTATGCATCACAAAGAGGTTACGCACGAGACAGTTAAACGGAGTATAGTCGAGCTATGACAAACAAAAAAACCCGAATCTTGCTTGTAGAAGATGATTTAGCGCTTGCCACCGCTTACCGGGTGCGCATGGAGGCCGAAGGTTTTGACGTCCGACACTGCCCCAATGGTGAAGAGGCAATGCAGGAAGCCATCAGCTACCGCCCCGATCTGATTCTCCTCGATATTATGATGCCGAAAATTTCCGGATTCGACGTGCTCGATATCCTCCGCAACACTAAACAAACCTCCCATACCAAGATCATCATCCTGACGGCCCTATCGCAGCCCGCCGACCGGCAGCGCGCCAAAGATCTGGGGGCCGACGAGTTCCTGGTAAAATCTCAGGCGGTTGTCGCCGACGTCATGAAGCGCATTCGTTTCCACCTCGGCATCAAAGAGCCTCAACCTACCGAATAACCTATAAATAAAAAAACCCCTCACAGTTGAGGGGCTTTTTTATTTATCCGATTTAGGATGATTTTTGGTCGACTACCGAAACAAACGTCCGGCGGACCCTGGTACCAGTAAACTTCTGAATTTTCTTAGTCGAAAACTTTACGAACCCGTCAACCAAAGCAAACAGAGTGTGGTCGCTGCCAACACCCACACCTACACCGGCCTCCATGCGCGTTCCGCGCTGGCGCACCAGCACACCGCCTGAACGCACGAACTGGTCGCCAAACAGCTTTACGCCGAGCCTTTTTGATTCACTATCGCGGCCAGTCTTGACTGAACCGCCAGCTTTTGTATGTGACATAGTTTAATTCTTCCTCAGTAACAATAATTGCCGTCCGACGACTTGATCCGCGCGGGCATAAAGCAGTGGGGCGGATACCCCACGAAAACTCTTAAGAGTGTAGCCTAAACGAGGCAATGCGTCAATCAATCCCAGATAGTGCCAAGCTTTGCCCATGCGCCAGGCCGGCACGCACAAGCTCACCTCACCGCCGGAGGGTAATTGGCCTACCCAGCTGGTTAGAACATCCGCGTACAGCGCCAACAGCCCGGGGCGGATAACCGCCAGCTCGCTCGGGCTCGGGTACTGGGTCAGGTTCGGCCCGAGATAGCCCTCGCTCACCACCGCGCAACCCGGCGGCAACACCACCTCGCGAGCAT
>JAYUCF010000057.1:0-33623 GCA_043740495.1 bacterium | reverse complement strand
AGGCCGCCGGATCAGCGCGGTCACCGTGCTGGCTCTATTTGGTGGTATCGGGCTCATCCTGTGGCTTTCCGGGTCCAATGCCGCCGGCGCCAAGCAATTCTCCCAGTACCAAACTCTGTTTCAGGAATATTCACACGCCCAAACCCTTGCTGCGGATGGCAACAAAACCGCCAGTCGGGCCTCGCTAGTCGCTGTACAGGCAAAATTACCCAGTGTAATTGCCAACGAAGCCGCCATTAACCGCCGCCTCAAAAACAATCCTCTCTACGAGGGCGAGCCCACCTCCGTTGCCGCCTTTAAGGCCCTGGTGGCCGATCAAATCGACCAACTCGACGGCCTGGTAAAAGTCAGTCCCATGACCGTCGCCGAGATTAGCGCCAAAAATGCCCGCCCAATTCATTTCGAATCCGATGGTGCGCACGCCTTTGTGTTCGACGCAGCCAACCACAATGCTATCTCGATTATCAATCTTGAGACCGGCGATCAGAAAGATTCAACTGCCAATACATCTATACTAGGTGATGTAGTTAACACAACTATATCTTCTGCCAACGATGGAATATTTATTCTTACAAATAAACCGTCTGTTTGGTTTTACCGATACAGCAATGATTCTTTAGCAGAGCAAACTTTGGCATATGGCCAATGGCCAAAAGCTTCATCTATAGCTTCGTATGGCTCAAATATATACTTATTGGGCGACACAGCCGTTTACAAAAACGTGCGTAACGCTAACGGTTATTCACCAAGTTCTAATTACATTTCTACAACAGTTTCATCAAAGAATACTTCGGGCCTAGCGGTTGATGGCTGGATATATGTGACATCCGACTCCGGTCTCCAACGTTTTCTGGGACCAGTACTCAAGCAGTCCCTCCCTACCCCGTCTTCGCTCGGCCACCTCACGAATCTGCGCTCCGTGGCCGGCGGCGACTTTGTGATCGGAACCAGTCAGAGCAGCGGACGCATAGCCATTTGGAACGCCAAAGCCGACCAGGTAGTCTTCGCCAAACAAATCACCCTCCAGGACACTAAAAAACTCTACGACGCAATTTATGATCAAAAATTGGGCAAAGTATTTGCCACCGTCGACAACCGGCTTGTCAGCTTTTCCTTAAAACCCTAAGTGTCGCGCAATATCACTGCACTATAAACATGTGCGATCAACCTTAGAGTCGCTCGGGGGCTTCTATACCCAGTATTGCCAGTCCGGCGCCCAGCACATCGGCGTACAACAACACCAACTGCAGCCTCTGCGCTTCGCGCGCGTCTCCAATCACTCGACTCCCCTCATAAAACCGATTGAATATCTGGGCCAATTCATACAAGTAGGTTGCGATGTAATGCGGCATCAGTTCATCCACCGAGCGCTCCACCACATCGGCGTACTCGGAAATCTTTAACGCCAACTTTCGCTCCTGAATATCCAGCTCACCGAGCTTCGTCGCCTGAGTCTCACCAACTTTGGCCAAAATACTCCTGGCTCTGGCATGCGCATACTGCAGATACGGCCCGCTATTACCTTCGAGACTCACCGACTCTTCGGGATCATAAATGATGTCGCCGCCGATACGCTGTTTGAGAAATGCGTACTTCACGGCCGCCAGAACCGTATTATGCTTCGATGCCGAAGAGATCTTTCTAGCCGCCTCCGTCGCCGCCTCCAAAATTTCCAGTGCCCCAACCACGTTGCCCTTGCGGGAGCTCATTTTAATCCCACCCGCCAACTTCACCACTCCGTGCGTTATGTGTTCACTCCGATTTGCCGGCTGCGGGGCAAATTGCTCGACACTTTTGAGCATCACCGCCATATACTGCTGCTGCTCACTAGACGTAATCACGATTGATCGATCGAATTTATAATCATTCCACTTCGTAAACAATAAACCAACATCCTTTGCCTCATACGTTGGCAACCCCTGAGAATTGATGAACACCCGCGTATGAAGACCATATGGCTCGCCGCGGAAGATAACCGCGCCGTTACTTTCTTCATATACCCCAGCCTTCAGTTGCTCCCGCACCGTAGTTATACCTAGAGGAGTCACCTCGCTCTCCGGTATCGTCCGGTCGAACGCTATCACCCCAAGCGTCTTGTATAGCTCCGGAAAATAGTCGTAACTCCACGCACGCCCCGTCCAATAAATCTGCGCGAATGGTGAGTTGTGGTCATCATCGGAATGCAACTGATACACGCGCTTATTGACCTTGATGATCTCCTCCCGCGCAGACTCATTCTCCTCGTAAGCCGTATTCCCTTCGACATAGCGCTGACCCAGCCATTCGGCTCTCTTCGCAGCCGGTACATCAGACAACGCCTCTGGGTTCTCATCCTCCAAGAAGCTCACTATAGCCCACATGGTTTTTGCCACGTGCAAGCCAACGTCGCCGCCATATGTCAGCCGTACCACCTGCGCACCACCAAGTTCCAACAAACGAGCGATAACATCACCAACCAGCGTGGTATACAAGTGCCCGGCGTGCAAAGGCTTAAACGGATTCGGATCAGAATATTCGGTCACCACCTGCTGACCGTTATAGCGCTTCGGCCGCCGCTTCAACGCTCCCTGTGCGCTGGCTGCCACTGCCCCAGTTGTCAGCGTGATATTGATGAACCCCGGTCCAGCCACTTCGGCCCGCTCAATATCCGGGCTAGCCCCCTTGATCGCCTCCGCCAGTTCCTGGGCTACCTCTCGCGGCGCCCGACCAAGATCGTTGGCATACACCATTGCGGCATTCGTAGCGTAGTCGCCGTGCTTCGGATCCGCCGTCAGGCTCACGCCCAGACGGCTTAGGTCGAGCTCTTTACCCAGAGTGTCAGTAACAATCTTGCCGATCTGTTTTTCGAGTTGATTGAGTGTCATATTGAGCCCGATTATATCAGCCTCACGCTTGAACTCATAACCAGCTATAATAAGGCCCATGAAAGTTTTAGCTAAAAACCGGCGTGCCACCTTTGATTACGAGCTCACCGAGCATTTCGTAGCGGGCTTAGTGTTGTCGGGCGACGAGGTAAAAAGCCTCAAATCCGGTTTTGGCAGCCTCAAGGGGTCATTCGTCTCGCTGCGCGACAACGAGGCCTACCTCACGGCCGCCCATATCACACCGTACTCCAAAGCCTCCAACAAAGCCGGCATC
This sequence comes from bacterium, assembly GCA_043740495.1. GTDB lineage: Bacteria > Patescibacteriota > Saccharimonadia > UBA4664 > UBA4664 > UBA5169. The sequence goes on along the minus strand of JAYUCF010000057.1, from coordinate 30,485 downwards.
GACCCCACCCGCAACCGCAAACTCCTGCTCCACCGCCGCCAAATTGATACCCTGATTGCCCACAAGCAAGCGGGCCTGAGCGTGGTCCCAACTGCCCTACTTTTGGCGGGCTCTTTAATCAAAATTGAGATCGGTGTCGGAAGGGGTAAAAAACGCTACGATAAACGCGAAACCATGAAGCGCCGCGACACCGAACGAGACATCGCCAGACAGTTAAAACGCTAATGCTTGTAAAGCTGGGTATAACTTGCTTGACGAGGTAAAACCTAAGCGTTAATCTATTTATAGGTACCTGCACAAAAAAAGTACTCAAAACAAAAAAGAACAAACTCTCGTCCAGAAACGGCTCTGCAAAGGGCCGTTTCGCTATTTAGCCGGAGGCTCAATATCTGTAATCGCTTGCGAGTCCAGACTTTTCGACAAGGCATTGTATTCGTCAACTTGCAGCTGATAACGGCCAATTCGGGCATTTATTTCATCAACCAACTTATTCTGCTGCGGCACCAGCGCGTTATACGCCTGAATTTGCCCATCCAAGCGGTAGCCGTCAAGCTGATAGTTCATTACGCTTAATCGCGCCTTATCGGCTCGAATATTACTCAGCTCGATATCCAGCTCCGCTCGCCGGGATTCAAACACCGCCTTATAACTGCTGTGGGCGCTCACGATTTGGCTTCGATTCAGGAGATACTTCGCATAATGCGCCTCCAGTGCCGGGGATAAGTTGGCAAATTCGGTTCCCAAAATTGAATTGAGCTCGTTAGCCTGCTCGCCTGGCTCCGATACAGCATAGCTGGCCATCCGGTCGCGCAAATCAGTATCCGCCACCAACCCATAGACCCGCTCCAGCTCGGCACTCAACGGCGCTCGCTCGGTTGAGCTCATCTTGTCCCACTGCGCATGGAGTAGTTCGTGGGCACTCACCACATCCATTTCCGGTGCCAAACTGACATTATCAATCTGCAATACATAAATTCGCCCGTGGTAGTAACAACCCAGCTCGAGCTCGTGGGGGCGAGTATTGCAATCAACATTAAAGTTGGTCTTACCGTCGAAGGTCGGCTGGGCCCGGTAGAGCGTCGCTCGCGCCAGGGAGCTTAAGCTAACGCGTGATTCAAACGCTGCCAACTTAACACTGGGGCTATACGTCGACAAGGCATAATAATCCAGCAGCCCCTCGTAATTTAAGCCGCCAATCACCAATAACCCGATAATTCCGATCGAAATTACGGTGCGTCCCCCTAGAATGTTTGAGCGTGGTTGCATGCTGGCCTCACTTTACCCTTTCGCCTCGCGCAAGCCAAGGGCGCCCCTCAAACCGCCAGTGCTTGCAATATACCTCGATCCAGATAAGATTACGGATTGCTTTTTCATTATATTACTCAATGTGCAAGGCCAAGCGATTCCAATGTTTCTCATTCGCAAACCAATGTCCGCCTATTTAGTCCAGCCGAGCATCAGCCCCCACTCAGTGCCATCATGGGGCGGCTTTCGGACTAAGTTCGTTGACATCAAGCGCCATAACCCCCATTTGCTCAAACGCACCGCCGTAGCCATGATGATTTGGGTTGCCAGTATTGGCACTCTGCAGGCCGCCCATGACCTCGGAACCGGCAAGGTCGGCTCAAGTTGGGCTTGGACTAATTCCGGCCTCACAGCGACCGCCACAGTGACCCAGGTGAGCTCCTCCTCGCTCCAGGCAGCGGTACACGCCTCCATACTACCCAGCGGCCCCAGTGGCCAACTCCTGCCACCAGGCACCATGGCCCCCGTCCGTACCTATGCGAATTCCTATTCATGGGGTCAATGTACCTGGTACGTCGCCAGTCGCCGCCAAATCCCGCCACACTGGGGCAACGCCGTATCGTGGTATTACCGCGCCAGCTCGCTCGGCTGGAGTGTCGGTACGGTACCGGCCGTGGCGGCCATCGCCTGGACTCCGGACGGCAGACTAGGCCACGTCGCCCTGGTTGAGCAGGTCTCAGCGGACGGTTCACAGGTGTTTGTTTCCGAAATGAATTACCGCGGCGTCGGCGTTACCAGCACCCGCTGGGTGGCGTCCCGCCAATTCAAATACATCTATTAAGCTCTCCGGGGTCTGCTAGAATACCCGCATGAAGCTAATTCGCCGCTATCCGGAAATATTTCTGCTTACCATTGCGGCCATCATCACGCGCTGCTGGGCACTATTCACCCCGGCTGCCGTCGTCTTCGATGAAGTCTACTTCAAGGTCTACGCCGGCGACTATCTAACCGGATCGTATTACTTCGACCCTCACCCCCCGCTGGGCAAGCTCTTGCTGGGGGCCTGGGCTTGGCTCACCCAACAAGATCCCGCCGTTCTCACCGGCGGCGACCCTGCGGTTGTCCTGCGCGTGCTCCCGGCAATTGCCGGAGCGCTGATTATCCCCGTCTTCTATCTCTTCCTACGCAATCTCGGCGCGTCGCGCCGCGTCTCCACGCTCGGCGCCGCCCTGCTGCTGCTCGATAATGCCCTCCTGGTGGAGTCACGGTTCATTCTCATCGACAGCCTGCTGATATTGTTTGGATTGGCCGCCGTCACTTGCTTCCTGGCCGCCCGTCGGCATACGGGTCGGTTAAGGTTCTGGCTGATTGCCACGAGCGTCCTCTTGGGCGGGCTGGCTGTGAGCACCAAATGGACCGGCCTCAGCGCTCTAGGTCTGATTGGATTGATTTGGCTCACCGACCAATTCCGCCGACCGCACCATATCTCATGGCGGGCTCGCCTCCTCGAGACGCTCACGCTGGTGCTAGTACCCGTTCTCACTTATCTAGCCGTGTTCTGGATCCATTTCGGCCTGTTGCACACCAGCGGCCAGGGCGACGCCTTCATGTCCGCCCGCTTCCAATCCACCCTGATCGGCAATGCCAACTACGACCCCTCCGTTCATATGAACTTCTGGGATAAATTTATCGATCTCAACCACGCCATGGCAACCTCGGAAAACTCACTCAAAACCGCCACCCACCCGTACGGCTCCAAATGGACCAGTTGGCCGTTCATGACGCGCTCAGTGTACTACTGGCAAGGCAACACCGCCTCAAATGGCACCCAGGGCAACATTTACCTGCTCGGTAACCCTGCCGTCTGGTGGGGCATCCTCATAATCATCGTAACCGGCGTTCTGGTGTCGTCCAAGGCTCTGCGCCGACTCCGGCCCTACCGCTTTGCTATGGTCTTTCTCGCCATCGGCTACCTGATGAATTTTCTGCCATTCAGCCGCATCGTGAGAGTGATGTTTCTCTATCATTATCTGTTCGCCTTCATCTATAGCCTGGCTTTTGCCGTCATTTTCCTAGGCGCACTGGCCGACTGGATGGAGGATTCCCCGAATTTCTGGAAATTCTCCAGCGTCACCTCCCGCAATCTCTATGTTGGTGTCCTGGCGATCTCCGCAATCGGTTTTATCTACTTCGCCCCCCTGAGCTATGGCGTCCCGTTAACCCCGGGTGAGCTCGCCAGCCACATGTGGCTGCCTACATGGCGCTAAACTCGCCAGACTAGCCCTGGGTTCGGCGCAAATCTATCAGTTCTTTCACGGCTCGCGCTATCACGCCCAGGCGAGCACCGGACGGAGCGCCGGTCTGGCGCGGATAGTGTTCCACTGCCACTTCTTCCCAACTGCACCCCGCGCGGCGAAGCTTCATCAATAGTTCAGCCGAAATCACCGCACCGCGGGCTTCCAGCGGTTGTAACCCCCGGACCCGCTCTGTCCGAAACAGCTTAAAGCCGCAATCCAAGTCACGCACATCCAAATCCAAGATTACCCGCACTACGCGCCCCCACAACCAAGCGTTCAAGCGGCGGCCGACATGATCACTCCGCCGCCGACGATAGCCGAGCACCACATCAACTCGTCCGGATGGCTCAATAAAACGCTCGATATTACCAAGGTCAAACTGCCCGTCGGCGTCAGTGTACGCTACCCATTGGTACCTGGCCGCGCCAAATCCGCTCACCAGCGCCGCTCCGTACCCGAGATTGCGTTCATGATGCACCACCCGCACATGAGCGTGTCTACGGGCGTATTCGTCTGCCACGGTGGCGGTACCGTCCGTACTGCCGTCATTCACCACAATCACCTCGTAGTCCTCCAACTCCATTGACGCCAACACCCACAAAGCCCGCTCTATTACGCCCGGCAACGCCTCAACCTCATCGAATACCGGGAAAAAGACACTTAAGCTTACCCAAGGTGTTTTCATGTCATTAAGCATATCGTATTTGAACTCAGGAACCTAAAAATTCCGCCTGGTGCTAGAATAAGCCTCATGATGAGTCTGATATATCTCGCCTCCGCCCTGACTCTGGGGGTTGCCGCCACCCGGCGGCTGAAACTCAGCCTGTTTGGGTTCGAAATTCCCGCCCTCAGCCTGGCTCTCGGACTGCTGCTCTGGACTTGGTTGTCGTTCATCATCGCCTTGGTGCTGCCCTACTTTTTGAGCCTACCGGCCACCGTAGCTTTGGCGGGTATGGGCAGTATCTGGCTATGGCGAACCGGCCATCCCATCCCAATCCGCCGGCTATCCCAGTCCCACTGGGCGTGGGGTGCCTGGGGGGCCTTCACTGTTGTCACTACCGCCCTGATCGGCTGGCTAATGTGGACCCACGATCTCGTCGCCAAATCGGGCGGCCTCTACTCCGCCAATTCCACCTGGGCCGACTTTGGCCTCCACGCCAGCCTCATCAGCCACTTCGCGGCCGCCAGCCGCCTACCGCTCGATTTTCCCATCGCGGCCGGCACCCATCTCACCTTCCCCTTCATGGTTGATTTACTGTCGGCTTGGCTCCTGCGCGGCGGCTGGAGCCTACATCTGGCACTGTTCATCCCCTCGTTACTGCTCGTCTGGGCCTTTCTCCAGCTGATGCTCGGATTCGGCGTCCGGATATTTGGGCGCATCGGCGGAGCCATCCTCGGACTCACACTCACCCTGCTCAGCGGCTCAGCCGTGGGCCTCTTTGCGGCCGCCGGCGATTTCCGGAGTAGCGGCCAAAGTCTTGGCTCTTTTCTCACCCATCTGCCCCAAGACTACACCGCCCTCAGCGTGCCCAACGCCCAGCTCACCAACTTCATCGCCGACATCCTTCTTCCTCAACGCGCCTTCCTGATGGGACTGGCCACGTTCGCCGCCGTTCTAATCCTGTTGACCGAACTTCGGCGCCATCCCGGCCGCGGCCTCGCTATCGTCACTGGCGGCTTAATCGGACTGCTTCCGCTGGTCCACGCACATACCTTTGTAGTCCTCGGAGGCCTAGTAGCCGGCTTCTGGATTGAGGCCGCCATCAGCACCAGGCAACCCCCGGGCACTTGGTTCACCGTCGGCCTCACAGCCCTCATCGTCGCCGCCCCGCAAATCGCCTGGCAAAGCTTTGCCAACCAAACCGGCACCGGCGGCCATCTGGCCCTCGGGTGGACGTTACTGCCCAATGAATCACTCATCGCCTTTTGGACAAATAATTACGGCCTCACTGGCCTGCTCATCTTCGGGGTAGCCGCCCTCATCTTCACCCGCCGATCGCTCCGCCGCTACGCCGTTTGGTTCGCGCCCCTCCTCGCCGTATTCATCTTCGCCAATATTTACTCCCTCCAGCCCTTCGCCTACGATAACCTCAAGCTCATCCTTTACGTCTATCTCTTCACCTACATCTTCGCCGGCTACGGTGCTCTCTGGCTGATCCGGCACCTCAAATGGACGGCCCTCCCCCTCGCTCTCACCTTTGTCCTGGTTTCTGCCGGCGGCAGTCTCGCCGTGGCGAGGGAATTCCAGCACCAAGACCAATTTGCCAGCCCCGATGATCTCGCGCTAGCCGACTGGGTAACCCGGTCCACCCTCCCTGCCGACATTTTCCTCACCACCGATCGACCCAATCAACCCGTAGCCACACTGGCCGGCCGATCAATCGTGGCCGGCTACCGCGGCTGGCTCTACAATTTCAATTTCGACTATCAACCGCGCCTTGAAGCGGTCGCCGTCGCCCTCCGCGGCAACCTCACCTCGTCCAATCCCTACTACGCCAATTATCTCGCGATCGCCGCCTCCGAACCTTCCGAATGGGTCGTTGACCAAGCTCGGATCAGCTCCGCCTACACGTTGGTATACTCAAACTCTAGCTGGAGCGTTTACCGTCTCCCTTAATCATTCTGGGTTTCTCCCAGTAGACGAATCGGGCAGCAAAAGATAACATAAGAAGCATGGATAATGCTCAACGTGACGACATCGAAGCCGCAACCGAAGGTTTTGCCGTGCAACTCGGCCTGCCCTATTTCGATACTCGCCCCAAAATCGACATCAAACCGCTCATCGGCAAACTCACGCTCGTGGGCATGGAAGCCTACGGCATCGTTCCCTTGCGGATCGAGGGCAATCAATTCACCATCGGTACCAGCGAAGAGACCGACCGTGCCCAGCTTGAGTCCCTGCGCCACCGCCTAACCGGCTACCAAGTCCAGTACGCTTTTATCTCTCAGTTTGGCTGGAATCGCCTCTTCAACCGCTTGTCCGTCGCCAGCAACAACGACCTCCTCGACACCGGCAACTTTAGCTCCGTCAACCAGCAATTACTCAATATTGAACCAAAATTCATGTTCGAGCCGCTCGCTCAGCTAGCCTACCAAGTGGGCGCCTCAGATATCCACATTGAGCCGGCCGAAAACGATGCCCGAATTCGTTTCCGCATCGACGGTACACTCCACCCCATCACGACCCTACCCAAAGACCGCTACGACTTATTTGCCTCCGACCTCCAAATGCGCGCCGGCGTGAAATGGGGCGGCGATGCCCCTCAAGGCGGCCGCATTAGCCTAAATATTATCAACGATGACGGTGACGAAACCCAGCTCAACATGCGTCTAGAGACTATCCCCTCCCTACATGGCGAAGATGTCGTAATTCGGTTATTTAACCTCAGCATTAAGTACCTAACGTTGAAAAATTTACAACTATCTAAGCATCATCAGGAAGTTTTGTTGCGCTGCGTCGCCCATCCGCGAGGCATGGTAATGGCAGTCGGCCCCACCGGATCAGGTAAAACCTCAACGTTGTATTCAATCATGAACCATCTCAACAATCCTGAAATAAAGATTGTCACGCTTGAAGATCCTATTGAATATGAGCTCAACGGCATATCACAGGTCCCCGTGCGTTCCGACAATCAGGAGCTATTTATGGCAAAGCTCCGCGCTGTCCTGCGCGAGGATCCGAACATCATTATGATCGGCGAGATTCGCGATGCTGATACCGCCAAGACCGCCCTCCAGGCCGCCCTCACCGGTCACCTCGTCCTATCGACCTTCCACGCCACCAATGCCTCGGCCGCCATCTCTCGCCTCATGGACATGATCGGTGAAAATGTACTGCTGGCTTCATCGGTGAAGCTGATAATGGCCCAGCGGCTCGTCCGCCGGCTCTGCGACGTCTGCAAAAGCCACACCCTGGCCACCAAAGCCGAGCTACTGCAGATCAAGACCGCCCTAGAAGGCCTGCCCGCGGCCGCCTACCCGTCACTCAACGGTCTCAAGCTGGCCAAACCCGTTGGCTGTCCAGCCTGTCACCACTTCGGCTTCAACGGACGCATCAACATTGTCGAACAACTCGAAATTACCCCCAAAATGGAGGCCCTCATCGCCAAAGGCACCGCCACTACCTCGATTGCCATCGAACAAGCCGCCATCAAAGAAGGCATGGTGACCATCCTTCAGGATGGGGTCATCAAAGCCCTCCAGGGTATCACTCCGCTTGAAGAAATCTACGTCCAAGTCGGCGAGTAATTCGAACCCGGTCGATTGCTAAAACCCGGGCATGACCTTTGTATCTTGCAGCTCCGCCGGTACCGCGTACCACTTCGGGGAGCAACCGCCGATTGTCAGGCTGGGCGTTGTGAGTACCGACGCCAGCGTGGCCGCCGCGCTGCAGCTTGGGTGTTCAAATCCCAACCACTGCCCCACGACGTGATTTATCAACTCCGAACGATACACCGTGGTGTCGCCCACCCAGATCGAAGGAGCTTTCGACCAACTGTCGGTCGCGATAGCCAAATCATTATGGATCCGGCAGGTCGTCTGATGTTCACAAGCCGAATTCAACGCCGCCAGCGCCGAAGCGTTGGCCAGCCTCACCGTAAAGTTGCAGCCTGTCTTGGCCTGCACAAATCGCAACTTACCGCCCAAGGTCCAGCTCCCGCCGGATCCTAGCACCGCTGCCGCGGTTTGAGCCAGCTCCGGTACCGCTACGGCCGTTTCATCAATGCAATAACTATAGCTGGCCACGGGCCCGACCATTGCCATACTAGCGGGATTTGGACCCGGGGTTGACTTCTTGGTCGAAGGCGACAATATAGCCCCCTGACGCGCATTTAGCACCGCTACCACGCCATTGACGGTACCGATACGGTCAAATGATCCCGGAATCGTTGCAACAAACACAGCAACCCCCGCCGGATCCACCACTACGCCTTTGCCGGGACCGAGAAACACCACCCAGCTCGCAATTTGGCCCGGTGTCGGTGAATAATGAGCTTTTCTAACCGTAATCTGAATAGTCGTTGTAATAATTGCCTGCGCTAGAGTGGCGTCATTGGCGTAATCGGACGCCCCCACGCTGGGTTGCAGGCGCAGCGGGTTAATACTTACCGTAGCCACATGACCGTACGCCGCCCTGATGGCCGCTGCGGTCGCCGCCCTATCCAGCCGTACTCCGGGCTTATCAGCCAACACAAAAACATCGGTACCGTGTATCATCGCCGCCGCATTACTCGGGGTTCTCTCAACCGCCGCGGCCAATCGCTGCACCGATCTGTCCACTGCGTCGTCTCCCAGCACATACGCCGGCGAAATGGGCTTAGTAAACCACGATCCAATCAAACCCGCCAAGGGTAATGGCGTCATGCGACCCGACTCGCGCAGATTGCGTTCCAAATCAGCACTGACGGCATACCCCGCATCACTCAGATTAAGCTCATAGTGCCCCGCGCCCACCACCGCCGACAAAGCCGGCTTTGGCAAAGTTTGTTGCAATTTTTGATGGAGCTCATCGAACGTCCATCCTCCCACTGCCAAATTATCGACACGCACCCCCGGGTAAACTCGGTTCGAATAAAATCCCCCCGCAGCCAAATTAAAACCGATAAACAAACCGAGCCCAGCCAGCCCGATTCCCCAAGCCTTCGCCATACCCTTGTCCACCACCCTTGCGCCCGTTGAAGCACGGGGTGTGACGCTCTCGGCCGTTTGCGCACTGCGCGCCGACTCTGGATCAGGGATCGCGGCAGGCGGCGGCATTGGAACGGCCGCTGGCAGCACTATTGCGCCATTCGTGGCCGACGGTCGCGGCGCCGCCATCACCGCGCGCAGTGACAAAAACGTATGCCCGGGCTTCTTTTGAGCCACGCCTTCCACGGCCGCAACCCCCGCAGGCGCAGGCCTATGTGCGGCTCCCGCCCCCGGCGGCACCAATTCCAACGCCCCCGCCGTATCGTTAAACACAATATCGCCGTCCGTAGCGTCCAACAAAGCCCGCTTCAGCAGCGGATCAGTGGTATCTTCGGACTTGGGCTCCTCACCATTGGTAGCCGGTGCCACATGCTCCGACTGGCCGCACTGCAAACAAAACATCTCCCCGTCAACGGGTAATAACATTGCTTGGCATACAGAACATTTCATAAGGTTTGTTTTTGGGTAATCTTCTTATGTCTATCCTAGCACAAACCGCGCTCAAATCGTACATTTTGAGTCTTCTATTCGTACCCAAGCTGCTCAAGCCACACCATCGCCCCGCGCACTCCCCCCTCATCACCCAGCTGCGCCGCCTCTAGCCGCGGCCAGCGCTCAAATACATTCGGTAGCTTATGCAATGCCTCAGCTACCCCCGCCACCTTTATATCGCGCATCATACTCCCGCCCATCACAACCAACTCTGGGTTCCAATACAGGGCAGTGTTGTAAATACCAATAGCTAGTGACCGCTCAAATTCCCTCCAGATTCTCTCATCATGAACATCATAAGGTGATTTACCGGTGCGCTGCTCCAAGGCCGCCCCACCAATCAGGGGCTCCAGGGCCTGAGGCTCACCGCCAATATTGCCCACAATCTGTTTACCGAGCTCATATCGGCTCACCGTCTGGTCAATATCGCCGTCCACCAGCCGCACCGCATTGACCCCGGTGCTCACGGTGTAGTACGCCATCACACCTTCAGTAATGCCGGCACCAAACCTGGCTTCGCCGAGCCCGCACAACTCAACGTCATTGGCGATATGGACCGGCAGATCAAATAATTGCTTCAGCTCACGCAACAACGGCAGCCCTCGCCAATCCGGCAGATTGGTTGCCACCGCCAACTCACCATCTTCGCCCTGCAATTGGCCCGGAAACCCACCGGCAATGGCAATAATCTGGCGACCCTTCGCCACCTCTTGCAGCGCCCCCAAAAACTTACCAAACCCAGCCGCACTACGGTCGGTAGGCACACGCAGTACCTCGCCGATTTCGCCCTTTTGCGCCAAAGCCACCCTCATTTCGGTTCCGCCCAAATCAAATACCAATATCATGACCTCTCCCCTTGCATCAATTCATATACCCTACCCTCATACGGTGCCAGCTCCAACTCTCCCGCAGTACACGCCTTCCCATCTCCCTCGACCACGTGAGTTCCAGCCACCCAATTTCCCACTTGGCCCCGCAAAGTCACAATTGCCGGGTTGAAATCAAAGTTGAGAACCACCAAAAACCTCTGCCTTTCCGTTTCCCGAATATACGCGTAAACGTAGCCGTTGCCAATATCGATTGACCGATAATCACCTTCAATCAACGCTGGCGAGTGCGCGCGCAAATGTATTAAATGTTGATATAAATTCAACGATGACAGCGGATCCCGTCGCTGACTCTCAACATTTAGGTTAGCCGAGGCCGAACCAAGCGGCAGCCAAGGCGTCACCTGCGTAAAACCTCCGCCAGTCTCACCGTTCCAGGGCATAGGGGTGCGCTCGGGATCGCGGCCATACCCGTGCCCCGCCACCCGCTGTTCCCATGGGTCACGTACTTCGGTCGGCCCGATTTGAGTATCCGGGAGGCCGAGTTCTTGGCCATAATAAACTACCGGCAGTCCACGCAATGTCATCTCGAGCACCGCCATCAGCCTGGCTCTGTCCGCCCCCAATCTTGAGGCCAAGCGATGCCGATCATGATTGCCCAATACATAATTTGGCCAATCTTCCGGCCCAAGCATCGCCTCATAAGAATCGATAAACTCACGGTAAGCTGACGCACTCCAGGGCAAGCCCATCAGGTTGAAATTAAACGGCGCGTGCACCGGGTGGCGCACGCAAGCGTCGTACATCTTATGCAGTCCCGGAATATTCAAATACGCCTCGCTCAGCAAAAACTTGCTTTCTTTCTCGGCCAATACGTCACAAAAAGATCCAATCACCTCACTTAGCTCATTTTGCCCCGAGCTATGGGTGCGCAAGAACTCATCAGCCGGATCTGTCACACCCGGGCGCCAATTCGGATTTGGCGCGTCGTCGCGCAGATGATCGTCTTTGATCAACCCCTGCACGGCATCGGTGCGAAATCCATCCACTCCCTTGTTGAGCCAAAACCTCAATACGTCAAACATCGCTTCGCGAACCTTCGGGTTGCGCCAGTTCAAGTCCGGTTGCTGGGGCAAAAAGGTATGCAGATAATACTGCCCCGTTGTCTTATCGAGACTCCAAGCCGGCCCGCCAAACATGCTCACCCAGTTATTCGGATATCCTCCATCCTTCCCCGGATCAGCCCAGATATACCAATCCCGCTTCGGATTATCCTGGCTCGTGCGCGATTCAATAAACCATTTATGCAGTTCCGAGGTGTGATTGGGCACAAAGTCCAGCAGCAATTTAATACCGCGTTGATGAAGCTTATCCAGCAGCTCATCAAAATCCGCCATCGTACCAAAACGTGGATCAATCGCCATATGATCGGCCACATCGTAACCCCAATCCGCCATCGGCGATAAATATATCGGCGACAGCCAAACCGCCGTAATACCGAGCGAATCCGATTTACCGTCATTTAGATAATCGAGGTGCTCTATGATACCGCGCAGATCGCCATAGCCATCGCCATTTGAATCCGCGAAGCTCAAAGGATATATGTGATAGAGTGTAGCGCGACGATACCACAAGTCTATTGGTGCAGGTTCCATAATCATATTGTATCAAACCATAACCAGTAAACAAACTGCTGAAAATGTTACAACAAAGGCCGCTTAGGTAATGCTGTATTGAGCTTGATTCCAACTTTGCGGAGTGTTCTGCGCGGATCACGTACCAGCTGCGTGAGCGGCGATACCACTATCGCGCTGCTTTGGATCAACGGCAGCTCATCGGGGCCGAGATACCTCTGGCAGAAGTACGAAAACACAGCATTGGTCCACCCGAATCCGGACTGCGACGGATACACACCCTCCACCGGCTCCTCTTCGATTTTGACCACGTTATACTTCTCATAAAATTCACCTGTAGATTCAAATTGCACCAAGTTAGCATTAATCCATTTGCGGGCCACCCGTTCAGCCTCTTCGCGGTACCCGTATCGCTCCATAGCCTGAGTTGCAATCATTTGCAGCGGCGCCCAACCGTTGGGATATGCCCACTGAGTTGGGATATCCGACTTAATTTGTGGCTTCTCGGCACTCGTCGCCAGGCCCCCATCGCTCTCGAACCTTTGAAGATGTTCCATAATCCTAGCAGCGGTGGCAGGACTATCCATGCCGGCCCACATCGGATAGAACGCCGCCAACGAAAATACCGGGCTGAGCTTTGAAGTCATGTAGTTGTAGTCAAAGTAAAAACCTTTATTGTCATCCCACAGATACTTTTGCATCGTGGCCTTGCGTGACATCGCCCGCTTTGACCACTCATGGGCTTCTTCCAGGTAGCCCAGTATCTTGGCCGATTCTTCAAAATCACGCTCATACTTATACAACAATGCATTCAGGTCCACCGGCAAGTACGACAGTGCCTTGCGCTCGAACCTGGTAGTCATATCCCAGCCGCTCTCAGCCTCAGCCAAATCGTCGAGCACGTTAATATCGTAAAACCTCGATAATCCATGAAACACCTGCCGCCAGTTGGGCTGCGATGTCCCCATCCAAACGGTCCGATACTCGTGCTTGGCCACCGTGATCGCCTGCTCCAGCCAGCGCTTGTCCTTATCTATATCATAAGCATCCATGATGAAACTCGACAAAAACGGCGGTTGCGACCGGCTCGTCATATAGAACCTGCCCGCATTCGGGATTACCGCAAATCGCCTCATCATCGTAATAAGATTATCTACCATCCCCCTTACCCTGTGCTCCCTGGGCGTGCCTACCAGACCTTGGGCAATGAAGTAGCTATCCCAGTAGTACATCTCTTCATATTGAAAGCCTGTATCGTTGCGGGCACTCGGTATAAAGTACGGCTCGGGCAGTCCGATCAACGTCCCGTCATCGTGGGGATTATAGCGTTCAAGTTTCTTCCAGTACACGTCTATGTATTCCAAAGACGGCCGCAAACGTTCCTTCGTAAATACTGGCCCCGGTTGTGTATTTGGAGTACTCATTATGCATATAGTCCCAAGCGATGCTTATGTTTAATAATGTATATCTTCCCGAACCGCCTGCATACCCATCTGACAGATTGATAAATCAATAAGCGTCCCGGTGCTCGTGCAAACGACCCTCGGGACGCATCTCTTTAATTCCAAACTACCCTCCGCTACCGGTGGTGTCAACCCAGTCATTATGAGGCAACCGCTACAGCGTCGGGGTAATCCCCTCGGATGAAAATACTGCCTTAATCTTATCTGAAATAGCCGAAAAATTTCCGCCGATTGGCAATAAATCACTGGAGCCGGAAGGGTCCGAACGCAGGTATCCTCCCCTCCCCGTCGACAGCACCAAGTTCACCGGCTTATTGGCCGAATTCACTCGCCAGCTATTGGCGAGCTCAAGGAGTTGGAACAACCCCAGGTCTGTCTTGATGCCTTTTTCGGTAGCGTCAGCCAGAAGTTTTAGCTTTACCGGACTCAGCAGCAAATATGGATCCATCAGCTTCGGCCGAAGCAACGCCAACAACTCTTGCTGCCTGGCTGCCCTACCAAAGTCATTACCGCAAGTCCCTTTACGACAGCGCACATATTGGAGCGCCGCGGTGCCGTCCATATGCTGAAGTCCCGGCTCAATATCCAGTCCGCAAACTTTGTATTGATTATCATCGCACGGATATTCACGGTCGACCAACCGCACTTTCACCGTTACGTCCACTCCACCCACGGCGTCCACCAAACCCTTGAGACCGCTAAAATCTGTCTTCACATAGTAGTTTATCGGGAGGCCAAACGTATCGCTCACCGTCTGTTTAGCCAGATCCACTCCTCCGAACGCGTTAGCGGCATTAATTTTATTGTAACCAAATCCCGGTATTGCTACCCGCAGATCGCGGGGAACACTTATCTGTGCCAAACGGTGATCCGGGCCATCCAGACTCAAAATCATCATAGTATCAGACAGATTCTCACCCGCGTGCCCCGGATCGCCCACTCCCAATATCAAGACGTTTGTCCGCCCGCCTGCGTCTGACGCCAACGGGCCAATTTGAAATGAATTCGTAGATATTTTTACAACGATTGTGACTATATATGCCGCATATACCAGAACCATAACCAGGAATAACCCCGCCAACAACAAGCCCCACCGCCATCCGCCGCGTTTGCGCCGAGCCGGCTTTCCCACTCGGCGTGGGGCGCCCAGCGGTAGCGTTTCGCCCACACCAATACTGTCAATCGCGGGCTGATGCGTATATGAGTTTGCATCCGGATGCCTGAAACGTCCGGCTTCTCGCTCAGGATCTAGTTCCATGCTCAGGTTGCTCCTTGTCTGGTCCTAGTTAGTTATGTCCGACCCATGTAGTTTGGGGCCTCTCGCGTAATAGTGACGTCATGCGGGTGTCCTTCTGCCACACCCGAACTCGTTACTCGTCGGAAATTAGCCTTCGACGATAGTGCTGCCAAGTCCGCTGCCCCCACATAGCCCATACCAGATCGCAAACCGCCAATCAGCTGAAACAACGTTTCGGCCAACGGACCGCGGTGCGGGACTCTGCCCTCGATACCTTCCGGTACAAGTTTGGCCCCCTTATCTTGGAAGTATCGATCCGGCGAACCGTCGCGCATCGCCCCGAGCGAACCCATGCCGCGATAAGACTTAAATGTGCGTCCCTGGTAAACCTCAAGCTCACCGGGTGATTCGTCGGTTCCAGCCAGCAGTGATCCTAACATTACCGTGCTGGCCCCCGCCGCCAACGCCTTTACCATGTCGCCGCTGTAGCGAATGCCGCCGTCTGCAATCACTGGCACCCCATATTTTTTCCCCGCCAAACTGGCCTCGTACACCGCGGAGAACTGCGGCACTCCCACTCCTGCGACCACTCTGGTGGTACAAATTGACCCCGGCCCCACTCCCACGCGCACTCCGTCCACTCCAGCCAGGCACAAAGCCTCGGCACCTTCATACGTTGCCACGTTGCCGGCGATCAATTCCAAGTTGGGCCAGCGCTTCTTGGCGAGCTTCACCGCATCTATCACCGCCTTGGCGTGCCCATGCGCGCTATCGATCACCACCACGTCTACTTTTGCTTCCACCAGTTTTGCAACGCGATCCTCGAAACCGCTCGTGACGCCCACTGCCGCCCCCACCAACAATCGACCCTCAGCGTCTTTCGAAGAGTGCGGGTACTTCGCCACTTTTTCGATATCCTTCAGCGTAATCAAACCCCTCAAAATTCCGGTTTTATCAACAATCGGAACTTTCTCAATCTTGTACTTACCGAGAATACGCTTGGCTTCTTCCAGCGTTGTCCCCGGTGCCGCCGTCACCAAATTGTCCTTGGTCATTACTTCGGACACTTTCTGATCGAGGTTCTCCTCAAACCGCAAATCTCGATTTGTGATAATACCCACCAGCTCTCCCTTTTCTCCCACCACCGGTACGCCGGAAATTCTAAAACGAGACATCAGTTCATCAACGACCCTCAACTGGTCATTGGGCCGGCACGTTACAGGATCGGCTATCACCCCGTGCTCCGAACGTTTCACTAAATTCACTTGAGCCGCCTGCTGCTCGGGATTGAGCGACTTATGAATGATTCCAATACCGCCCTCACGAGCAATCGCAATTGCCATTCGCCCCTCGGTAACGGTATCCATAGGAGACGAAATAATCGGAATGTTTAATCTTAATTTTTTGGTCAATTTAGTTGTAATTAATACATCTTTAGGCAGTACGTCCGACCCGCCCGGCTGGAGCAGAACATCGTCAAACGTTAGTGCTTCGATGATTTTTAGTTCGGGGAGTCGATCGGTCATGATGCTGTGTTCACCTGCCTATATTAAAAATATGAGCTCCACCTCGCCAGGAGATTTCGCCCATTCTACCAGATTTACGCTCAACCTGCCAAATTGCCATCGAGCTGAGGCCAAAACATATTAGGGTAATTGCTCCGTCGAGAAATCAGCCATACCAATCCCACCGCTCGAATTCCGAAACAGTTCAAACAACACCTTAGTGCGGCCCACCGTAAACGTCACGAAATTAATCTCGTTGATCGTCTCAACCACCGGCGGAATTTCCTCATCAAGCACCAGCCCGTACCCGTCCTTCGCCACCGCCTTCAGGGTCTTTACTACCAGGGTATCGTCCGTCGGTAGCGATGGGTCAAATTGTACCCGTTTCTTATTCTGGCTCGTCAGGTTTGTAATGCCGTAGAGATATTTACCCGAGTTTCCCTGTTTTGCAGCTATTGGCACCGGCGTTGAAGCTGGCGGTTTCACTATGAGTTCAAGCCCCCCAGCCGCAATAAACAGACCCCCGACCACCACCCCTGCCAAGCCAAGACCGAGCCAGAGCTGAAACCTGCGCATCATTGCACCGACACCAATTCAATATCAAACACCAGCACCGAATTAGCCGGTATGCCAGTATGCTCTGCCGCCCCGTAGCCCTTGGCCGGCGGCACGATCACCCGCCGCTTACCGCCCGCCATCATCCCAAACAGACCTTCTTCCCAACCCAAAATCACGCGATGATCACCCTCCTTGAAGCTATAGCTCTGCCCGCGCGAATACGATTCATCGAACATCGTTCCATTGGTCAACCAACCGCGATAATTCACGGTTACAATACTGCCGGCCGCCACGGCCGCACCTTGGCCCGCCACGTAATCTCCGTACAACGCCGTAGTGTTTGTCCCGTACTTTTCATATTGTTTCAGTTCACTGGCAGTAGGCGTGGCGCTCGGAGCCGCCGATTGCGTATCGGTACCACCACCATATTTCGAGGTGCCGGACAGGAGCATCTGCGCTCCGCCGCCATTTGTCTCTACCGACCCGGGGCTAGCCACGTGCAGACCAGGTCCGGCAGTTGGGAGTGGTGTGGCCGCCGTATCAAGCGCCACCGAGCCGGGTTTCTCCGACGTCGCTGGGCTGTTGGCGTGTTGCCAGTACAGCACCCCGACCCCGCCCAGACCCACGAACACCCCCGTAGTCACCACCAAGCCTCCGACTTTGAACATCCTAAGCATTATGCCGATTGTATCAGATCCTCGGGCTCTACGTCCGCTCCTGAACGCCACCTTTCACGATCTGCCGGTCGTTAATCATGAAATATGATATCACCCCGGCTAAAGCCGCCAATGACGCACACAAGATAGCTGCAAACTGGTAGGAACTCGCCGCTCCAAACAAACCTAGCAATCCAATAACAAATAATCCCGCCACCCGCGATACGGCGTTGTTCACCCCCGAGGCTATCCCCGAGTCCTGCTCGTCTACTGAGCCCATTACGGTTGCCGTCAACGGTGCCACCGTCAGCGCCAGCCCCAGCGCAAACACCGCGATTCCCGGCAGCACGCGCGTGAAATACGGCGCCGACTTGCCCACGAACGCCAGCATCCCGATTCCGGTACCGGCCAGCAGTGGTCCGACTGTCATCAGCCTTCTCGGTCCGTGAGCCCCAGCCCACTCACCCGCCCGAGCCGACACCAAAAACAAAATTATCGTGATCGGCAGCAAACTCGCACCAGCCTGCAGCGTTGTGTAGCCGGCCGTCGTTTGGAGGTAGATTGCCAGTGCGAACAAGAAACCGCCGAGGCCGCCATACATCGAAAACGTTGTAATATTTGCTGCAAGAAAATTTCTCGACTTAAATAAATCCAGCTTGAGCATCGGGTCCGACTGACGGCGCTCGTACCAGCCGAAACCAATCATTAGGACTATTCCGGCCGCTATCGCCAGCACTTCAGCCGCGGCCCAATGCGTCACCGGACCTTCGATCAGCCCGTACGTCAAGCTGCCCAGCCCCGCCATGGCAAGAGCCGCTCCGCCGACATCCACCCGCCGACTCCGATCTCCGGTATGCTGCTCCATGCCGGCCCGCGCCATCAGCAACGTTACCAGTACCAACGGTACGTTGATGAAGAAAATTAACCTCCACGAGCCGGCGTCTACCAGATACCCGCCGAGTAAGGGTCCCGCCGCCGTCACAATCGCCGAATAAGCCGTCCACCGCCCAATCGCGGCGGCCCGCATCTGAGGCGGAAAGTTCGTATTGATTATCGCCAGTCCGCTCGGTACCAACAAGGCCCCGAATACACCCTGTACCATCCTCAAAGCTATGAGCGTTTCTTGGTTAGGTGCCAATCCGGACAACAGTGATGCCGCTCCAAATCCCACCAATCCCGTGAAGTATACCCGGCGCTGTCCGAAGATATCTCCTACCGACCCTCCCAGCAAGATCAAGGCCGACAAGCTCAGCAGATAACCATCAACAATCCATTGCAGCGCCGCGAAGCTCGCATGCAAATCGATACCGATTTTTGGCAGGGCCAAGTTCACCACCACTCCGTCGAGGATCACTAGCCCGCTCCCAATGATGGTGGCCGCCAATGTCAGAACTTGTTTACGTGTCATGAGCAGATTTTAGCACGCCAGAGAGGCTATAATGGGCCTATGTCTCACTACGACCAATTTGCACCTTTCTACGACACCGCCATGGGCGATCGCGGCGACGTTATTAGCATCGTTTCCGCTGCCATCAACCGCCACCACCCCGCCGCCGCCTCCCTGCTCGAGCTTGGTTGCGGCACCGGTAGTATCATGGCCGGTTTTAGCGACAAATTTGAACTTCACGGCATCGACCAATCCGCCAATATGTTGCAAATAGCACAACACAAGCTCCCAGCCGCTACCCTTCATCAAGGTACCATCGCCGGCTTTGAACTGCATCAGCAGTTCGACATCATAATTTGCGTTTTTGATACGCTGAACCATCTTATTGATTATTCTGATTGGCAAAAACTCTTTGCCAGTGCTAAAAAACATCTGTGTTCAAATGGATTGTTCATCTTCGATATGGACACCGTAGAGCGTTTGCAGGCCCTCACGGCCGTCCCGAGTTTCGTCCAAAACTTCAAAACCGGAACTATGGAAATGATTATCGAGCCGATCAGTACCAATGAAGTTGTTTGGCACGTCACCATTCAGGAAACCGGATCCGATGGCGCTATCCAGGTCTATCAAGAGCGAGTGAATGAAGCTTCCTTCCCTATCGAACAAGTCACCGCTGAGCTTGAGACCACTTTCGAGGTTCTTGAAAGGTTCGATTCTAACCACCAACCACCCACCGACCGCTCCGACCGTGTCTACTTCGTTTGCCGGAAAGTTGTTGGCAATTCCGCCAATGCATATTCTCCATTCGCGCCCTAGGATTCTCCAATAAGGTTGAGGGTTGAGATGGAAGACGATCAAAGCAATCAGCGTGGCGATAGGAATCATGTAGTCCATGAAACAAAACTAATAGATGATCCGCCTACATTCGGAGAAAGAATTGAAAATGCAAAAGAGAATACTAGTGCCAACCAGGAGCTGACCGACGAATATGGTGAACTAATCTACCGTGACCACGACGAGCTTGGAGAGTGGCTCGACCGCCACAACTAAACTTACGGGCGCCGGCGCATAATCATGTACCAGATCAGAAAAGCCGCCAGTACCACCAAAAATACTATCCCAAACAGCATCACCGGCACTCCCGCCATTACCGGCGCGGTGGTGGAGGTTGCCTGCGCACCGACCGGCCCACTAGATATTGCACTCAAACGCACCATCATGCACTCCCTATAACCATTGCCCCAATCATACCAGGTTGAGTTGGGTGTGCTTATGCTAGGACTAAACTTGCTCTTCGACAATCCATTTACATACGATATAATTTATCGTACAGTAGTATAACTTTTCGACAGCCTTAACTCTGTTAATTGAGCATCTCTGACCACTCAACCAGACCGAAAGGTTCACCTTGGACATCAAGGTATATCGCAATGGAAAATTGACTGAGTCCCCTCTGTGCGCCTTAATCGGCAATGGACGTACCTACACCCCGTTGCGCACGTCCAAGTCCAGGTTTGGTGGCTTTCACCGCCTCCGCCTGACCGATGAGCTAGCCCACGAGGTCCTCAACGCCGAGCGTCGAACCTGTCCTTACGTTGGCCGAGAGCCGCGCATCGGCTTCTACTCGAAAGGCTACTTTGCCAGCCGGGTCGTTATCGAGGACGGTCTGAACACCGTCAGACGGCAGTGCAAAACCTGTGGCTACACCGCAGACATCCACGCCAGCCACGCACTCACCCACCCCGAGACGAGCTACTTGGAATCAGCAAGATCCGGCCTCCCCTTCACGCACGCCGACTGAAATACTTCACACGAAGCCTTCACTCGGCCGCCCACAACCGGTAGTCTCATCCTCTGAGTGATACCGCCACGCGCGCGCCACTAGACCCACCGGCCCGCACGGGTTTGGCGATGCTTCCGACGCTGCGGCCGCCTTCCCTACCGCCAACCTCATCTTCCAAAACGAATGGTTCATCCTCCTGCGGGAGCCCCATCCGATCTAGGTATCCGGACAAAATTACAAACCACTGCCTGTCCACCGACGGCAAAACGGCCGAGGAGACAATCGTCTCCTCGGCCGCAAAGCGTTTATGCGGTACTTGATACTAGACTGGACATAACCGGCTGCTGTTTGTCGATGTATCACCACACTCATGACCGCACTACTTTGACGCCGAGGCCGGCGCAACCGCACGCTAGGTTAAATAAGCGCCCAAGAATCACCCCTCTAGCGATTCACACTCGACATATCCCCATACCTGTCACCCGCCGTCGACCGCTTTGTGCCAGTAATCGGTACAATATCGCGGCTTTGGCCCATTACCCAGGCAATCGCCAGCTGCGACACCGTCAAACCCTTCTCAACGGCCATCTCCTCCAACAGCTTCACCAACTCTAGGTTCTTGTAGAAGTTCTCACCCTGAAACCGCGGTAGACGGCTTCGATAATCTTCTTTTGGAATATCCTCCGGCTGCTTAAAGTGCCCCGTCAAAAAGCCCCGACCCAGCGGGCTATACGCCACGAATCCAATCCCGAGCTCGCGCACCGTCGCCAAAATATCCTCCTCCGGGTCACGACTCCACAGCGAATACTCCGTCTGTAGCGCCGTAATGGTATGCACCTTAGCCGCCCGCCGAATCGTCTCCGGCGCCGCCTCGCTCAGTCCGATATAGCCCACCTTCCCTTCTTTCACGAGCTCAGCCATCGCTCCCACCGTGTCCTCGATCGGCATCGAATCATCTACCCGGTGCAGATAATACAAATCAATGTGATCGGTCACCAACCGCTTCAAGCTGGCATCGCAAGCCTGTTTTACGTATTCGGGCTTACCGTTTCATGGCAGCCAATCACCATCTTCAGTGCGTACATTACCAAATTTCGTTGCCAAAATTACATCATTACGCCTATGTTTAATGGCTTTCCCGACCAGCACCTCATTCGTAAACGGACCATACATATCGGCCGTATCCAAGAAGTTGATACCCAGCTCCAGTGCCCGATCAATCGTCCGCAGGCTCTCCGCCTCATCTGTCTCTCCGTAAAATTCACTCATCCCCCTACAGCCCAGGCCCATCGCCGAAACTTCCAGCTCACCTAGTTTGCGCTTCTTCATACTCATGACACATTACATTTCAAATCAGCATACGCCGTTCTAATTACCGAATATTTAGGCGAATTGACTAATGCCACCGCGCACTATGACCGCTATCATATTCGCATTGATACTGGCAGGGTATGGATAAGGACGATCAGCAACAAGAACTCGATATGGACATGGGTGACCAAGCCAGTGATGCCCAAACGGTCGAAAGAGCCGAGACATTCGGCGAGCGCATCGATCGCAACAGCATGGGCAACTCAGCCGTTCCCAAAGATCCAGACACGCATTCCGAGGGACATTACAGCGAAGATGACGACTTAGCTGAATGGTATTTGCGTCACAAAGAGCAAGAAAACCCCTGAGCTGCCCACGAGTTTAGCCGCTGCACCAGCTCCGGGGCGTTATTTCTGCAAACTAAAAGCCCCGCCGAAACGAGGCTCCACCCTGGTGGGTGTTGATTCGTCCTTGCGGGGCGCGGAGCCGACCCGGAGGGTCAGCTCATAGGAACATTTACGAACTTGGCACAGTAACCCGCGCTCACCTTGACTTCCCCATCCCTGATGACCATGACGGTTTTCGAGGAGAAGAATATCATCGCAGAGGGTATACCGGCGTCCTGAGCGGCTTTGTACACGGTCTTGTTGGGATCGTAGCCTACGCTCACCTGCACGTCATATTCCCGAGGCATATTCAGCTGAGCTGAAATGGTCTCAGCCAACTTTGCCTCGAACTGCACAATGCGATCCTCGGTGACGTCGTGCGAGTTGAGCTCAGCGTCTGCCGCCGGTGCGGCCTTAGTGAGCTCCGCACCAACCGTAGTTGAATCACCGCTGATATTGCGCTGAGTTGGGCCGCGAAGCTGATCGCCCCACCATCGGGCGGCTGCGAGTGCTTCGGGACGTATGCAGGTAGTATTCTGCCTCGAGAACATGACGTGCCTCCCTGTAGGTGTTGGGTGAGTGCTTACCTGTGTCGAGTTATCAAGGTCAATAAACATTTTGGCATAAATTTACTACTTTGTCAATATAACCTCCCGCAACCTTATCAATTAAAATCCCTTTGCTTATCCCTGTAGCTAAACTCAAACAAAAAAGACTTTTCGTTTGATGAAAAGTCTTTTTTGGTGGAGCAAGTGGTTGATAGTTGGCACCCTTTGCTCAATGAGGTTGCTCGCTGGAGGTCATTTCTAAACTTGCAGTACAAAAGACAGATTCTCAGCGAATCCCACCTTCCTACTTGGTGACTCACATAGAGGATTCGCACCCAACGATACTGCCTTCCCCTACTTACCCTATGCGCGAGCCAAGGGATTCTATAGGGGGGCCTTCAAAGTGCTTTAACACCGCAAGTTAAACTGCCTTTGTATTGCTAAAACAACGCTTTACATAGATACTTTTGGTCAAAGCATTAACGATATAATATGCCTCTCTCAAGAACAAAATGTGCGAAGTGCGGACATACCGTAAAAAAGCATGCCAAATTCTGCGCTCAATGTGGGCAACAGACTCAAATAATAGAGCGGAAAAGGTCACGAAAACCCCTCTTAGCTGCCGGTATAGCGGTTTTAGCGATATTAGTAGCGCTTTTATTCTCAAGAAGTGCATACGGCGAAAAAATACTTAATGATACCTGGACCAAGGCTCAAGAAGTGCTTAATATTCAGCACTCAGTAAATGTCGATGAAAAGGAAACTATATATCCAGGCGACCCAATTATTACTTACAGCCAATTTTATGACTCAAGCTACTCAAGTTTTACATCGACAGCAGAGACCGGAATTAAGATGCACCGCTATAGAGTTACTTATCGCGGGAATATTCAAGTAAGTAAAACTGAAATTGATAGTTGGGTCTCATTGCAGCCTAAGGCCGCTGAGGAAATTATTGGAACGAGACAGCAGCAGACTTATACTCGGCCAGCCCCCATTATGTGCTTTCCAAATGCCTTTGGAGCGCAGAACCCAACTCCATGTTTTTAGGCCTTATTTAGTACCTCATCGATTGTTACGGTCAGATAGCCGATATTCTTGGAGGAGGGTAACGGCCTAAGAACGCTCGCCTGGTTAAGCAATAATTTCGCAGCACCTACGTCACCTTTCAGCGCTCTAACTAACAATGCTTGATGGATTTTCGGCACGTATCTAGCTACGAAGTAGGCTGAGCGTTTGGCTACGTAGTCCCAGAAGCCAGGAATCTCTTCTTTCCACCGATATAACGTCTTACGATTTACCCCAAGCACCTTTGCGAATTCCTCATATGTTAGTTTGTTTCCATCGACATCTATTTGACCTGCCGCCAGATAGTCGATAAACAACCGCTGTTGTGAACTTAGCATCATAATTGTCTCATTTTGCCCCATACAGACATTTTATATTAAGTTGTAATTATCAAGCGGGGGCATAATAATTACGTTACATTAACTGTGCCCTAGAGCGACCAAGGTACA
This sequence comes from bacterium, assembly GCA_043740495.1. Lineage (GTDB taxonomy): Bacteria > Patescibacteriota > Saccharimonadia > UBA4664 > UBA4664 > UBA5169. The sequence continues at coordinate 5,951 of JAYUCF010000057.1, read as the reverse complement.
CCCCTGCAAAGGGCGCTGCGGAGCAATCGCATTAGGGTGAGGTAGATGCCAAGAGCGGCATAAGCCATACCTTGCGGTAGTCTCACCAAGCTATACCAATAGCGTGGAGACATCGTGCGTAAGGATTCCGGCTATAAACAGAAGAATGCGGAAGACAACTCTCAAGCCCGCGTAGCTAAGGCTCTCACAAAAATACAACTGAACGAATGGGCAAATTACTTATACAAGAGATACGAATCAAAGAAAAATCTTTCGAAAAAAAACGAATAGAGCAATAATGGCTATGGGAACAAGCATGCGAGAATATTACGGCTTTGAACATCAGTGGCAGTCTCTGTTGCCGTCTCGCACGGCGTTCCCCAGGGGCTGCCACTGCTGCTCTGAAGGCAAAAGATGAAACTACTCGCTATAGCAGCGTGCCGGGTATCTACACCGGAACAAAGGTCCAACAATAGCTTAAACCGCCAGGAAGAGAGCGTTCTGAAGGCCGCCACGGAACTCGGCGCTGAAATACCAGATGACGGATGGTGGTCAGGTGACGTTTCTAGTAAAGAAGGTACTAACGTCAACCGCAAAGACCTAAAGCAAATGCTGGAATACTGCAGACTCCATAGATCCGTTAAGTACCTGATAGTAGACGAGCCCGACAGATTTATGCGCTCAATCGATGAAGCAGCGTTTTTTGAAGTCCTATTTAGACAGCTCGGGGTAAAGGTCTGGTACGCCTCCGACCCTTCGCTCAACACTTCAGACCTCGGAGCAAAGTTGCTCAAATTCACTAAGTACCTTGCCGCCGAAGGAAGTAACCTTGAACGGCAAACAAAGTCTATATCGGGGCACGAAAAAGCTATCAGAGAAGGCAGATACACGTTCCCGCCAAAGGCAGGGTACATGAAGGGCCACGAGCCTGGGGTGCATATCCCCCATCCAACTGAGTTCATACCATTGCAAACGGCTTTGCAGGATATTGCATCGGGCTTTGCAACGCCCGCAGAGGCCCTAAAACGACTGAATTCAAGTGATTTTACGAAGCGCAGGGCACCTCTGAAAATCGACAAGTTTCTTACGTATATTAAGCACCCCTACTATGCCGGCATTGTGCAAATGGATCGGCAAGTAAAGGCACGCTGCGAGGTTGGTAGGCATGAAAAAATGATAACTCCTGAACAACACAACGCAATTTGCGCCATCTTGAATGGGAGAAAAACTCGCCAATATAAGCGGCAACAATATAATCCTGAGTTCCCCTTGAACAACCTGCTTGAACATGACTGCTTAGAGGGCGCTAAATTTACCGGCTCCTTTCAAGGAAACGGGCACGGAGGTAAGTACCCAAAATATCGGTGCAGAAATTGCGGTAAACAATACAAGCGCGAGGAGATAAATGACGCTCTAACAGAAACCCTGTCCCGATTTGAATATACGGGGACCCAACTCAAGGAATTTATTGGTGCCTTGACCGCTGTTTGGGGCAAAGAACAGGAATACTCTCTAGCGGAAGCCACTGCACTATCTAAGCGCCTGGACACACTCAGAACAAGCAAATCTCATTTACTCAGGGAGTTTGCTGCTGCTTCAGAACTCTTAAAGAGTGACTTGCAGGATGAAATTCAAGCCATAAAAGCTGAGGTGGCGGAGATTGAAGGTAAACTTGCAGATAAAAGCGATTTACAGGAGGACTTAATTGAATTCGTTGAGTTTGCGCTTGGATATGCGAATGAACTGAAGGAGGATTGGTGGCTCCTAGACAAGTCAGCAAGGGCTGAGTGCCAACAACTGTTATTTCCTGCGGGTATTCGCTTCGACTCGATGAAAAAAGTTAGCACCACCCAAATCAGTCCTCTCTACAGATTAGCAACCACCAAAAAAGCACCTCTTTTGTCGAGAGATGCCCTTATGGTGGAGCTGCGGGGAATCGCACCCCGGTCCGTCAGGTTACTCGCTAGTGCACTACAGGCTTAGTTTACTTACATGTCTTAGCCCATCACCTGTGAGCAAACCAAACGGTGACGAGAGCATCCTCAGATCTTAGCTTAGGGGCAGAGGCCCAACCCTAAGAGCGTCCCGATGATTTGATACCGACGAACCCCTACCGGGAATCAGGTGCCGATAGCTTACGTTATTAGGCGTAAGCGGGTGCGAATGAAGGTACCGTAAAGGCAGCCTTCACCCACGAAATGAAGTTGGCAGTTAAGCTAACTAATGGAATCTAACGTTTGCCTCCGACCTGCGCACATAGCTTGTAAAAGTCCCAACGTCGAGCCTGATCAGCCCCACGATTTACCCTCAGATTATAGCAAATATGGGATGTTTGCGCAATTATTACTGCTGCAATACGCGGCTCAGATGTTGTAATTGAAGCATAAGTGTTGTTGTGAAAAAAGCGACGGTATGTCCAAAAACTCCTGTTATTTCCATTGGCTTTTTGGGGGTGGCTACAATGCCATACCGCTAGGCTAGGCGTAACATTCAAAGCGTAATGTGGAGGTGCGAGTATGGAACAGGAGTTCACTGATTACGAGGGAATGGACCCGGGTTTGAGAGAAAGTATCTACGACGGACCAGAGTATGAGCTCGACGAGTTTGGTGAGCGAATCGGCGCCGAGGACACTGCCGAGGAGGGCATGTCTGAAGATGAAATGATGCCTCTGAGCCCCTCCGAGAGCGCCATAGAAGACGGATTTGGTGAGGCCATCACGCCCTCCGCCAATCCCCACCTCGAAGACCAGCTCGATGACAACGATCTTCACGACGAGGCTGAGGCCGACAACCCATCGGACCACAAGTCCGCCGACCAGTAACTGACCCTGTTATCCCCCGGTCCAGTCCCATAGCACCACCCCGGCCTCTCAATCTGTTGAGTAGCCGGGGCGTTTGCGCCGGGAATATTAGCCCAAGTGATATAATCTAAGGCGTGAAACTCATTAAAAAAACTGCTCACCTGATTAATGTCGGCGGGCTCGCCAGCGGCAGCACCCTATCCGCGTTGGCCGCCCTATGAAGCCGTCAGACTCTCAGGCCTTGAGCCTGGATATTTTCGGCAGCCAGACGAAATACTGGGTCTATAATCCCACCCAGCAGCAGACCATCTTCATGCTGCACGGCTTCCGGGGTAACCATCAAGGGTTGAAGTACATCATTGCCGGCCTCAGCGGTTACCGGATTGTGGTCCCCGACCTGCCCGGATTTGGCGAATCTCAGCCGATGACCGATCGCCCCCACGACATCGACGGCTACAGCGATTTTGCCCGACAGTTCATGGAGCTCACCGGTCTAACTCATCCGGTACTACTGGGGCATTCCTTCGGTACCATTGTGGCTGCCCATTTGGCAGCCCGAGAACCGGAATTATTCTCCAAACTGATTCTAATCAACCCGATCATTGTCTCACCCCGCACTGGCGCCAAGGGCGCCGTCACCAAACTCGTGGAAGCCTACTACTGGCTGGGCACGAACACCCCCGATGGTTTCAGCCAGTGGATTTTGGGCAGCCGCCTCTTCAACCGAGCGATGAGTCTATCGCTGAGCCGCACCAGCGACCCCGCATTGCGCCGTCTCGTGTACCAGCACCATCTGGACGACCTCGATCAGGCTCAGCACCCCCGCGCCATCGCCGAGTCATTCGCCGCCTCCATCACCAAGACCGCTCTCGACGATGCCGCCCGCATCCATCTAGAAACCCTGCTCATTGCCGGCGAACAGGATCCGATTGCCCCAGCCGGCTCTCAGCGCCAGCTCCACGCCGCCATCAGCCGTTCAGAGCTCATCTTGATTCCCAAAGTCGGCCATCTTGTACACCTCGAAACGCCCGCCGCCGCGTCCGACGCCATCTCGGACTTCCTCGGCTAGCTTACTTGCGACAATTCCGACTTTACCGGAGCCCGCTGAGCAATCACCCCGGCATATAATTCTTCAAATTTATCGAGGGTCACACTAAGATCATGTTTTGCCACGATTTCCTTACTCTGGGCGCTCATAGTTTCAACCAACTCACGATCAGCCAGCAACATACCAATACCGCGGGCCATCATTTCATAATCATCTATTTCAAATAAATACCCGTTACGCTCGTGCTGACACAGCTCGTACAACGCCCCCGCATTCACGGCCACAACCGGCATACCGCTCGCCATGGCCTCCATCGTGGAAATACTCTGCAGCTCCGCCGGCGACGGCATTGCAAAAATAGTTCCCAGCCGCAGTATCATCGGTTTATCAGCTTCTTCGATTCTTCCGACGAACGTTACCCGCTTTTCCAAACCCAAATCGGTCGCTACTTCCATGAGATGAGACAAATCATTACCATCCCCTACAACCACCGCGTGGTACGGTAATTTTGTATCCAAATGTTGTAATGCCCGCAACAATATCGATACATGCTTCTCCGCATCTAGCCGCCCAAGATACATCACGATTGGCTTATCCATTGGAATGTTGTACCGCTCATAAAACTCCTTCGCCACTGTTCCCGGATGAAACCGCTTCAGATCTATGCCGTTGGAAATAGCAACGTACGGTTTAGCAAAGGAACCTGGGTTCAGCATCCTAATTGCGGCCACCGTCGGTAGCGTCACGAAGTCGGCATTACCGTAAAACCGGCTCCCGTACTGCCGCAAAATGTAATCAATCTGACGTGCAAATGGCGCCAAAAGCTTGAGGTTGTCGATCAAATTTTCGGACATAGAGTGATTTGTAGCTACCAACGGCACGTGATATTTCTTGGCTGCCCCAATTGCCCCAAGTCCGACTCCCAACGGGGTTTGCAGATGGATAATGTCGGGCTTAAAATTTTTAGTAATTTCGTTTATCTCGCGATTAGGCGACAAGGAAACTCGCAAATTCTGATAGAACGGAAATACCACCGAAGCCGTGCGCATCACCCGATAGTTCCCATCCGTTTCCACATATTTCTTGCCAGTCTGGGACGGGGCTACCACCACCACTTCATGACCACGCTCAGCCAGGCCTTGAGCCAGATTACGCCCAAATGTGGCAACACCATTCATTGTGGGCCAGTAAAGATCGGAGGCAATTAATATACGCATAACTTCATTATACCAACCCCTATCCTACTTATGATAGAGTATTGGTAATATGAATGTAATTTTTGACTCTCGCTGGACAAAAATAGGGCATCATGACGGTATTAGTCGGTTCGGCGCCAACCTACTCGAAGCACTCATGAAGCTCACGCCGGTCACTGTTCTCATTTATGATCTTCGCCAGCTCGAAATGCTGCCCAAAAACGTCCCTTATGTCCTAGTGAACAACCCTCTGTCGCCCCGCGAGCTACTCCTGCCGTTGAGGCTAAACAAGCTTGGCGTCGATGTGGTCTACAGCCCCATGCAGATCATGGGAAGCTTCGGCCGCCACTACAAGCTCATCTTCACCCTGCACGACCTGGTACTCTACACCCTCAAGCACGTAAGCGAGTTCAAACACCCGGCCTTGTCCGGCTATTTGGGTGCCTCCCCCAGCTTTTTCCTGTGGCTCATGCACCGCGTGTACTGGCCGCAACGACTCATACTCAACCGGGCCGATCTCCTAGTGACCGTGAGTGAAACTACCAAACAAGATATTCTCAAACATCATCTCACAGACCGTCCGGTGGAGGTTGTCTATAACGCTCCACCCAACCTGGGACCGGGCAAAGCTCATGGAAAAATCAAGCCCGAGCTCGTCTTCATGGGGACTCTTCTTCCCTACAAAAACGCCGAGCTGCTCATACGGGCGCTACAATACCTGCCCGATTATCACCTCCACCTACCCGGCCGGGGAACCCCCGATCGTCTCGCCGCCCTCAAAACACTGGCCGCCCCGTTTACGGATCGTGTCACGTTCTGGAATGGTGCCAGCGACCTAGAATACGCTCAAATGCTCGACAGCGCCACCGCGCTTGTCAGCGCCTCTAGATTCGAAGGCTTTGGCCTTCCCATAGTCGAAGCTATGGC
>JAYUCF010000056.1:0-8612 GCA_043740495.1 bacterium | reverse complement strand
TCCTGTTCGTTGCTGGAATAGATCACATCGGGGGGTTGCTTGAGGGCTTCGTAGATTTTCTTGCCAAGCTCTAAATCCGCCCGACTCTCGATGGCTAGTTCGGAACCAAAGTGTGAAAACTCGGCGGCTTGACGATAGGCAGCGAGCTTTTTGAAGAGCAAAGCTGTTAGTTTCTTTTGCCGTTTGGCCTGGCCGACACCGCCGACGCGGGAGACAGACAGCCCCACCGAAACGGCCGGACGAATGCCGGCACGAAAAACCTCGGTGTCGAAGATAAGCTGTCCGTCGGTGATGGACATGATGGAGGTTGGCAGCGGGGCGGTAATGTCGTTATTGGGGGTGAGCACCACTGGAATTGAGGCCAAGCTGGCACCGTTTTTGGCTAGACGGCCGGCCCGCTCGAGCAACGACGAGTGAGCGTAAAACATATCACCCGGGTAGGAAGCGCGGCCAGGACTGACTTTTAGCAGGAGGGAAAGTTCGCGGTAGACTTTGGCGTGATTAGTGAGGTCGTCGTAGATGATAATCCCATCCTTGCCGCCGTGCCAGAGGTACTCGGCCATGGTGGCGCCAATGTAGGGAGCCAGATAGGACTGGGTGAGCGAATCGAAAACCGTGGCCACAATCACGACACAGTAATTAATGGCGCCGGTTTCGTTGAGCTTAGAGATGAGTCGGTCAACGTCGGCTTTGCGTTTAGAGATGAGCACATGCACCACGAAGCGACCGGTGTTAGCTTGAGCAAGCGTGAGCTGCGTGGTGAAAGCCGATTTCCCGGTCTTGTTGTCGCCGAGCACCGCGATACGCTGGCCTTTGACTAGAGGAAAGAGCTGATCGGCGATGGCTACGCCGGTGGGAAGCGCGTCGGTGAGCTGCTGGCGCTCGATGATGCCGGGGGCCACCTTAAATACGGGGTCGAAACGGCTGAAGGTGATGGGGCCTTTGCCGTCCAGCGGTTGTCCGGTGGCCGACAGCACGCGCCCCAAAACGGCGTCCCCCACCCCGGTCACCAGCTCTTCGGCCTCGACCACGGCGAGGGTACCGATAGAAATCGTTTCGGCACTGATGTTTAGGATCATCACGGTTTCGGCCCGAACCTCGCGCACCAGTCCCTGATGACCGTTATCGAAATAGATGAGGGCATTCACGGCCACATTTCCGAGCCCCTGCACGACCACTAGAAAGCGGTCGACTCCGACGACTTCGCCGGTAGCCTGGCCGTCGGCGACAAGTTTGGCAAATTTGGGATTATCAAACACGCTTTAAAATCCCCGCCAATTTAGTTCGCCCGGCAATCAGTTGCTGCTTCCAAGTAAAATCAAAGACCCGGTTGGGAGTACGCACCACCAGGCCGCCCCCAAGATTACGATCGGCCACAAACGAGAGCAGCAGCGCAGGCGAAACATTGGTGCGGAACCAGGTCACTAGAACTTCACGCTGGGTTTGATTTGGCAGCGCGGCCAGCATAATGTGCACCTCGGGTAGCTTGAGCCCGCGCAGGGCCAGGAGTAAAGCCTCGAGCGACTCAACACTAGCCGGCTTACCGGCCAGCCAGGCCTGGATGACGAGTACTGTTTCGGCGGAGTGCGTTGGCTCGTCCTTTATTTTGGCGCCAACGGTTTTACGAATTTGATTTTGACGCACCCAATCCAGGTAATATTGGATGTCATAAATGACCGACTCGACAAGCGCGGGGCTGTAAACGGCCGGCGGCAACTGGAAGGTGCTAGACGCCATTGAGAAGGTCCTTTCGGATTTCTTCCTTGTGAGCTTCTAGACTGGTGAGAATAAATTGCATCTGGGCGCCCAAATCGACCCCGCTGCCGAGTGATTCCGAAATGTAGCTGGATACAACGTCGCCCATCTTGGCGTCGAATTTGTCGGCCAGCAATTTCTTCTCCGCAGCCAGCTCAGCCTCCATGCCGTCGCGCAGCTCGACGCGCTGGTGTTCAACGGCCTGGTGGATTTGTTCCATGGCCTGGGTAGCTACGTGACGAACCTCTTCGAGGGTTTTCTGGTAGGCCTCCAGTTCCTCTTCGATGACGGTGGTAGTAAGTCTTGAAACCTGCTCGCTCAGCCGCGTGGAGGTGGCCTGAAGGTCGGTTCCAAACGTCACGGTAGCCTCGCCAATTTTAGCTTCGTAGGCGGCTTTAAGTTTAATCTCTAGGGCGGCGGCGGTAGGCTCGGAAACTCGCACCGGCGTCGACGCGGCCGAGGACTTGATCTGGAGTTTGGTGGTGCTGCGCAGCTGAAAGCTCTGGACGGCTACCACTAGAATTAGCATTACGCAAACACCCGCCAATATAAGTACCTGCAGGTTCATTTTGATATCACCAGATACATCCCCCCGGCGGTAATGGCAAGGATACTGATCGCAACCCCACCGACAGTAAGCATCCCCCGAAGAACACCATTTTGGGACAGAGGATTGCGTCCAATCGAGATAATACCATTGCGCACAGCGGAATATAGCAGTACGGAAATGCTCACCATGGCGACGATTAGAATCAACCCGGCAATGATGATCCGGATGGGTGAAACGGCCTTGCCGGCGAGGGTGTTGGACATGTTTTGCAGCCAATTGGGTACCACATAAGACTGCAATCCGTCGGTAGCGGTGTAACTGGACACCGATATAACTACCGGAATCTCACCGATGGATACCTCTTTTTTACTGGAGCCGTCGTCTATAGTGCGCTTGGTAGCACCATCCCCCGACCCATTGAAATCAGCTTGGGCTACGCCGACCACTCGAGTACTCGAGGCACCAACTTTTTGGCCCACACCGGCGAGTGGCGAAACGGAGATGTAATCGCCCACATGGATGTCGCCGCCGGCAGTGGTCACCAGCACTTGGGCACTGCCGGCGGTAACCACCTGCACCTGGCCGCTCCCGATTCCAGAAAGTGAGATGGAGGCTGATGACGGCGGCACCACAACGCCGAACAGGCGGGAGGCGTTATTGAGATCGGCTACCGCGACACTACCGCTGGATTTTTGATCGAGTGATACCAGGCTCCCCGTAGCGACGGGAGAGCTGGTAGCGAAGCCCTGGGACAGGCTAGCTAATACCGGAGCACCAGCGAACAGGGCTAGCATTGCCGCCATCGCCAATCCGATCCTTTTGAGCAGTTTCATGAGCGAATTGCTCTCCCTCTGTCACCTCTATAGTAGTTATGATTATATCCTGTTCACGGCTGAACGCCAAGTTGAATCTGGGAAGTTTTCTCGATTGTTCGCACTGGACACGCTCAATATGCTCATGTAACATAGCCCTAACGCTAAGTTTAGGTGGAGAAATATTTCGCATGGATGTACGAAGACAATCAAACGACAACGGAATGGCTGAAATACCGGGAGTACCCCGCCGGGAGGTCGCCGGGAGTAGCACTGGACAGCTGAGCAAGCTTCTGGCCCTGCTTTTAGTTGTCGTATCGATAGTTATACTGGCTTGGTTTGCCCAGAAGGCTTGGAGCGGGCTAACGGCCGATAGCTCTGTAAAGGCCAAGCAATACCAGGCTGTGTTCCTGACCAATGGCCAGGTCTACTTCGGCAAGGTATCCCGGGTTGATAGCAGCTACGTAAAGGTAACCGACATTTATTACCTGCAGGTACAGCAGACCGTTCAGCCTAAAGACAGCACCGCCGCCAACGCCGCCAACCAGCAGGTATCACTGGCTAAGCTCGGTGGCGAGCTGCACGGACCGGAAGACGTAATGTACGTGAGCCGTCAGCAAGTCCTCTTCTGGGAAAACCTCAAGACCGACGGCAAAGTGGCCAAAGCCATCTCCGACTACAAGGCCAGCGGCCAGAAGTAAAATGCGCTGCTTGTAAATATAAAAAAGAGCCCGATGGGCTCTTTTTTAATGGACCGGATGCGCGCTCTAGCTAGCGGACATTTCGGGACGGGGAGTCTCGGTCTTGGGGCGAGCTTCGCTGACGGTCAGCTTGCGGCCTTCGAACTCAGCGCCATCACCTTGGGCAATGGCAGCGTCGGCCTCGGGATCATTAGTCATCTCGACAAAGCCGAAGCCTTTCGATCGGCCGGTGGCCCGATCCATGATGACAGCAGCGGAGAGGACTTCTCCGTACTTTGCAAAGAACTCTGCGAGATCTTCGTTGGTAGTTGTATACGGCAGGTTGCCGACGAACAGTTTCTTGGCCACTTTAAATTGGCTCCACTTATACCTATCGTCAAGCGGTTAGCTTCGACGACAATTCCGCCTTCGGGGCGGATTTAATTTAACGCTACCATTATAGCCTATTTTTATTAGTCTGTAAATGCTTCTGGCCGGTACCAAGGCGTAAATGTCACAAACGCAAACGCCAAAATCAGATATAGCTGGGCGGCTAGCCCGAGAGCGGCGACTAGAGCAATGAGTCCGCCGATAGGACTGGGGGCAGCCAAAAGGGCGGATACTAGAAACAGCCAGAGCGCCAGCCCCGGTTTGAGCAAAGCCACACACACAAGCAAAGCAGCGGCGCCAATGAATTTAAGTCCGAGAGTTTCATACGGTCCGCGCCAGTGGCCAAGGTTGGTGTACTCGGTGGTGAGGGTTAATTCATTCCGGGCTTGGTTGAAAAGACTGAGCCCGATCCAAGAGACCAGATAGGCCACAATACCGACCCCAGACCAGAAGGTTGCCAAGGCCACGGTTTGTGAGATTGGCGAGCTCAAAACCGATTCGAACCGGCCGTGAAGGGCCAGGCGGGTAACACTGAGCGCCATATCGTCAATGCCAATTAGAGCGAGAATTCGCTGGGAGTATACGCCGATGATGAGGACCAGGGCGACAACGACACAAGCAAGAAGCTGGATTGGCGTGGGGATTAGCACGAGGGCCAGACGCCGGCGAAAGGAGAATTGGGCGCTCATCAGCGTCGGGACTTCCTGAGGCCGATCGGGACGGCGAAACCCAAGGCAACCAGGGCTCCCAGCAACAACGCTCCGGCCGGGTCGGGCGTCCAAAAGGGTGCCGCCAGGGTGTACCGGTAGTCGGCCAGCAAGGGGGCGGGCACGTTTACCGGAGCCGGAACGTTGGCAAGATGCTGCGCGAGATATTGTTGGTTGCAACGGGCCTGGGTGATGGAATCGCTTTTACCGGCGCAAGCTTGCTGAGCTGCAGCATAGATCTGGGAATTGGAGTTGGAAGCGGCGGCGGCAGCCGTGGCCGCGGCGCTGGCGCGATCAAACGCCGATTTGAGGGTAAAGCTAACCGAGGCTCCCATATGGATTTTTACAAAGTCTTTGAGGGTGGAAATTTCGGCGGTGACATCGCTGCCCGCGGCATCGTCCCGCACTATCTTATCAGCCGCCGCCCGAGCGGAATGCGTACTGGAAGCCCGGAAGAAGATTCCGGCGCCAGCCAGCACCACAACGGCTAAAGCAAAAAGGATACGCTTAGACATACTGACAGTATAACCTAGTTTACGGTGCTAGATACGGCGACGGCAACCGACTCAGCCACGCCCTTATCGAAGACTGACGGCACAATCCGGGCCGCGGTGGGGTGGGCAATCAGAGCAGCAAGAGCGGTGGCGGCTCGAAGTTTTATCTCGGTGGTCACTTGGTTGACGCCCGCGTCGAGCATGCCGCGAAATATTCCCGGGAACACGAGAACATTGTTGATCTGGTTGGGAAAATCGGAGCGACCGGTGGCTACCACCGCGGCACCGGCGGCATGGGCCTCATCCGGCGAAATCTCAGGCGTGGGGTTGGCCAGAGCGAAGACAATGGGGCTTGGCGCCATCGACTGGATGTGCCCGCTAGTGAGCGAGCCGGGCGCAGACACGGCCACCACGGCATCGGCGCCGGCGATAGCGACGGCAGCGGGGCCGTTGAGGCCGCGCGGATTAGTAATTTTGGCCCAAGCCCGCTTGTATTTATCGAGGTCGGTGCGGTCCGGGCCGAGGATACCGCGCGAGTCGACTATCACCACGTCGCGGACACCATATTCGACCAACAGCCGGGTGATGGCGCTGCCGGCCGCGCCGGCACCGACGACCACGATGGCGGCGGCAGACAGATCTTTGCCGACAACTTTGAAGGCATTAATCAGGCCGGCGAGGGCGACAATGGCGGTGGCATGCTGGTCGTCGTGCATCACTGGGATATTGAGCTCGGCCTGGAGGCGTTCCTCGATTTCGTAGCACCGCGGTGCTGAAATGTCTTCGAGGTTGATGGCTCCAAAGTTCGGCGCGACGGCCTTCACGGTAGCTATAATTGCTTCAGTGTCTTGGGTATCGAGCACGAGGGGCCAAGCGTCAATACCGGCGAGATCTTTGAAGAGCATGGCCTTGCCCTCCATTACCGGCAGCGCGCCGTACGGGCCAATATTGCCGAGGCCGAGCACCGCGGAGCCGTCGGACACCACGGCAAGGCTATTGCCCTTGGTTGTGAGCTCCGCCGCCGCTTCGGGATGAGCAGAGAGGTGCAGAGAGACCTCACCGACGCCGGGAGTATAGTAAACGCCCAAGCTTTCCGGCGTGAGTTCGGCTTTGGATTGAGTCTGAATTTTGCCACGAAGCTGGCGGTGGCGTTCGATGGGATCGGGGGTTTGGGTTTTTATCATAAGGGATATTTTACTCCAAAAATATCCATTCGGGCACACGCAATCTCTGCGGCTCCGGAACGGTCGCCTCAAGCGAATATTGCCTAAAACAGGCGCTTGGTCGGAACGTATTGGGCGGGGAGCTTGATGCGGAAGGTGGTGCCATGGTCGGGCAGACTGTCGACGGCAATGTAGCCGTGATGAATATCGACGATGCGTTTGGCAATAGAGAGCCCGAGGCCATAGCCGTCGATGTGGCCCTTAGAGCGGGAGCTGTCGGCGCGGTAAAAGCGATCGAAAATGTGGGGGATATCGGCGGGGGCAATGCCGCTACCTTCGTCGGACACGCTCAGCCCCACGGTGTGGCCGGCAAGGGTGCTACCCAGCGTAATCGCGGAGCCCGGGGAGCTATATTTGATGGCATTGTCGAGCAGGATGGCAATGAGCTCAATCAGGCTATCGCGGTCCCCCGCCACGGTCTCATCACCAGCGTGAATGTCTATTTTGACTTTCCGCTCGGCGATGCGGGCCTGGAACCTCCGCACGGCCTCGGCTAACAGCTCGCGGACAGGAACCTGGCTGACGGCGGCGGGATCAAGACCGCTATCGAAACGCGCCAACCGCAGCAAACCAGCCGAGAGCGATTCGAGTTTGGCGATCTCTTCGAGGTTGCTGGCCAGCAAACCGCGCGCCTCGCCGGAGCTGAGCTGCTTTTCGCGCAATGCAACCTCAATTTCGGTGCGCATAGCGGTAAGCGGGGTACGCAGCTCGTGCGAGGCGTCGGCGGTGAAGCGCCCTTGAGCTTCCATGGATCGCTGGATGGGGCGCAGGGTGCGGCGCGCCAGAGCGTAAGCCGCCGCCCCGCCGAGCAGGAGGGTGGCCAGATTGAGCACGACCAGCCTAAGTACCAGCCGGTTATGGTCCTCTTCGAGCTGGGTAGCCATATTCTGCAGGAACTCGGTGCGGCGGTCTTCAAATATGCCCGGAAGCGGTAAGCGCGTTATCGCGGTGCGTTGATGGGCGGCGTTTTCGTCGAGCTGCATGGCCGATTCGCGGTACAAAGCCACGCTAAAAAGCCCACTCAAGATCAGAATGATGCCCAAATACCAGAGCGTGAGTTTGAAGGCAGCGGATTTAATCATTCGAGGTGGAAAGTTTGTAGCCGAAGCCCCGGATGGTATGGATAAGTTCGGGACCCTTGAAGGGGCGCTCAATTTTGGCCCGCAGATACCCAATATAAACTTCAAGCGTGTTGGGCAAAATGTCGGCATCGTAGTCCCAGACATGGCTGATAATGTTGGCTTTGGATAGGATGCGGTTTTGGTTGCGCAGGAGGTACTCGAGCAGGGCATACTCCCGCTGAGACAGCTTTACCCCGTGGCCGCCGCGACGGACTTCATAGGTGGCAACGTCTAGGGTGAGGTCGTCGAGGGTGAGGACATTACCGAGATGGTCTTGGGGGCGGCGCAGCAGGGCGCGGATACGGGCCAGCAGCTCCTCGAACGCAAACGGCTTCACGAGGTAATCGTCGGCGCCGGAGTTGAGGCCCTCAACCCGATCAGAGATCTTGTCTTTGGCGGTGAGCATAAGAATGGGAGTGCGGATGCCGTTGGCGCGCACTTCCTTGCAGATTTCGGCGCCGTCGAGCAGTCCGGGGAGCATACGATCGAGCACGATCACATCATATTCGTCGGTGAGGGCGCTGGAAAGGCCTTCATCGCCGTCGTAGACCGCATCAACCGCGTAGGACTCCTGCTCGAGGCCACGTTTAATGGCGCCGGCAATTTTGTGCTCGTCTTCGACAACTAGAATTCTCATACAGGTATTCTAATTCGATTTCGCTGAGAATGTGCTGAATCTGGTGGCAAGGCTGACCTTTGCCATGTTCGCTTCGCAGGATCGAATAGCTGGCCGGCGAACTCGATCCCCCTATTTATCAATGCGTTGCCATGTCAGGCACCGGCTTGCGCCATTCGTTCCTGCTGCGCACTCACCGTTCAACTCACTAGCACCCCTTACCGAGTTGTGCCCTCATACAAGTGCTCGCGGGTGAGCGGGAGG
>JAYUCF010000055.1:0-2817 GCA_043740495.1 bacterium | reverse complement strand
CCCCTCGGCACCGTCGATGGTCTTCCGGTCGGTCTGCAGCTCATCGCCCCCCAGCGCGCCGAGCGCGATCTGCTGGCCGCCGCCGCCGAGGTCGAAACCATCATCGGCGATTGGAGCCAGCGATGATGCTTGCCTACCTCATCATTGTCCTGGTTGGCGGGATCATTTTGTACGCCGTCATCGAGAGCGGCAGCGGTAAGAAGCGCCGCTACGGCCGTCCCATGGCTTCCTCGCGCGGCTACCGCGGCGCCATCGACCAGTCAGAAATCAAGGCGCGCTGGGCCACCATCATGGCCACTTCCGGCACCGGCGCCAGCGGTCTCAAAAGCTCTCTCAACGAAGCCGACAAGCTCCTCGATCATGTAATGAAGCAGGCCGGCTATTCCGGCGAAAAAATGGCCGAGCGCCTCAAGCTGGCCGGCCCTCGTTTTACCGATCAGAACGCTGTTTGGCGCGCCCACAAACTTCGCAATGCCCTGGCTCACGAAGTCGGCTTCGACCTCGTCCCCAGCCAGGCCAAAGAAGCCTTGCGTGATTTCGAGCAGGCCCTAAAAGATTTGCAGGCCCTGTAATGCAACGAATTATTGCACCAGGCGAAAAACACTACACCGCCACAGTTGTGGTTATCAGCGACGGCGTGCCGGCCAAAGCTTTGCTTCAGCACCACCGCAAGCATGACCGCTGGATGCCGCCCGGCGGCCACCAGGAGTCGAATGAAAATCCGGTTGAGGCTGCCATTCGCGAGACCGTCGAAGAGTCGGGAGTAGACATCTCTGGCGCCGTCCGTGAGCCTCGCACCACCGGTGAAGGCGTCAGCTTTTTACCGATGCCGAACTATTTTCTCGAAGAACCCATTCCGGCCCACGGCGACCAGCCCGCCCACTTTCACCTCGACCACGTCTACGTTGTCCGTATTCCAGAGCAGGAGATCAAGCTTGCGGAGGCCGAATCGCACGACATCGGCTGGTTCACGTTAGATGAAACCGAAAAGATGAACCTATTCGACGACATGCACGAAATTTTGCGTAAGGAACTAGCCTCATGAACCCCAAACTACGAGCCAAATATGAGGTCGTTATCGGCATTGAGTGCCACGTACAGCTAGCCACCAAATCTAAGCTTTTTTGCTCGTGCGACAACGATTCGCGCGACGCCGAGCCCAACACTCACGTTTGCCCAATCTGTTTTGGGATGCCGGGCACGCTGCCGGTACTCAACAAGCGCGCCGTGGAGCTGGCCCTGCGCATGGGCCTGGCGCTAAACGCCGAATACCCCGACAACCTCCATACTAAATTTGACCGCAAAAATTATTTCTACCCCGATTCACCAAAGGGCTACCAGATTACCCAGTTCGACGAGCCCATCGTGCCTAATGGCTTCGTTGAATTTCCGCTTGATGGAGGCATAAAACACGTCGGCATTACCCGTGCCCATCTCGAAGGCGACGCTGGCAAACTCACTCATCCCGATGGCAAGGATTATTCATTAGTGGACCTCAACCGCGCCGAAACGCCGCTGCTCGAAATTGTTTCCGAGCCCGATTTGCGCAGCGCCGCCGAGGCCAAAAGCTATGCCAAAGAGCTGTACAATTTGGCCCGTTACGCCGCGGTTAGTGAGGCCAACTTGTACTACGGCAATATGCGTTTTGATGTCAACGTAAGCGTCATGGAAAAAGGCTCTAAAACCTTTGGCACCCGCTCCGAGACCAAAAACCTCAATAGCTTCCAATCCATCGAAAAGTCGATCGAATACGAAACCCGCCGCCAGATTGTGGCCGTCGAAAACGGCGAGCGCATTCGCCAGGAAACCCGCGGCTGGAACGAGGCCAAGGGCGAAACTTACCCCATGCGCTCCAAAGAGGACGCCGACGAGTACCGCTACTTCCCCGAGCCCGACCTCCCGCCCCTCGTGATCACCCGCGCCATGGTCGCCGAGCAGCAAAACGAGCTTGGTCTCCTGCCCGCCGATCTGCGGGCCGAGCTGACCGCCGCCGACCTGCCAATAGCCGAAGCTGAGGTGCTGGTGGCCGACCCCGATGCCGCCATTTTCTGGCACCACGTCTTAAATCTCGACCCCCTGCAGGCCCGCTTTGCCTTCACTTGGCTGATCGGCGACCGCGTGAAGCTCGCCGACACCACCGCCACCACCATCACCGCCAGCGCTCTGGACCCGGCCGCCTTAGTCGGCGTCGGGCAAATGCTCGTAGCCGGCAAACTTAGCTCCTCCAACTCCAAGGCCTTGCTGGCCGACCTTTGGTTGGCCTTTGCCGATCCGCTCGTGCGCGCCACCGAGCTGGGCCTCCTCCAACAGTCCGACATCGCCGAGCTTGGCAAAGTCGTCGATGAAGTCATCGCCGCTAACCCTCAGGCCGTCGAAGACTACAAATCCGGCAACGCCCGCGCCTTCGGCGCGCTCGTGGGCCAGACCATGAAAGCCACCCAGGGTAAAGGCAATCCACCCGTGATTAACCAACTCCTAAAAGACCGCCTCGGTTAAGCAGCTAGACACCTGCAGAGAATATTTATGATCGCCAGCGAGTGTTAGACAAGATGACACATGGGGCGTTCCAGAAGGTAGAGTTAGCGGGCCAGATCACGAACTATTCCCGCAAGGCTCAAGCTCTCCTTGAACCCAAAATCGTGCTAAACTAAGGGCAAGCATTATGGCTATCATCGACTTTAACACCAATTTCATCGACCATATTCTCAATATTGGGCATGGCCTCCAGGCGCACCTGCCAGCTGTTCTGTTTGATTTACTCGTGGGCATACTGGTGATTCGGTTGGCTGTCCACGCCCTCCGACTGGTGCTAAAACT
>JAYUCF010000054.1:0-1655 GCA_043740495.1 bacterium | reverse complement strand
GACTACATCGCCCGGCACGCGCAGAGCAACATCCGTGAGCTCGAGGGGACACTGACGAAGGTGCTGGCCGATCTGGACCACAACGGCGGCGAGCCAACGCTAGCCAGGGTGCAGCACCTGCTGGCGGCCGACGTGGCGTCGCGGCCCAAGCTGCGGCCAATCTCGCCCAGAACCATCATCGAGCGGGTGGCGGCTTACTTTGATCTGGCGGCGGCCGACATTTGCGGCACCAAGCGAGACAAAGAGATTGTGGTGCCGCGACAGGTCACGATGTACCTGATGCGCGAAGAGCTGGGGTTGAGTTTTCCAAAGATCGCGGCGGCCGTGGGCGGACGCGATCACACCACGGCGATGCACTCGGTATCGAAGATCGAAAAGCTGGTGGAGGTCGACGACAACCTGCGCGGTGACATCGGGGCGATCCGCGAGCGCTTGAACGCCGCTATTATTTAGAGTACGATTTGTCCCCACCGGTGGACAACCTAAGTGGACAACCGAGTTGGAGATTGTTGAAAACGTAAGCATTATGGGTAGTTTTACCCAACGCCTGTGGGGGCATCCACAGGCGTATCCCAGACTCATCCCCAGGAATGGCGGTGGGTTATCCCCCGACAGCGTAGGCGTTTTGAAGCCCATGGAAGCCACAAACTGACTTTTACCCATCTTCCACAGGGCTTATGATTACTACGATTACTTTTAATTAATATCTGTATAATAAAGAAAAGCTCGCTAAGAGGAGGATAAGTTTGAGACTCAGTTTAACTCAAGAGAATTTGTCTCGGGCTCTGGCCAGTGTAGGGCGGGTGGTTTCAACCAGAGCCAGCCTACCGGTACTATCGAATGTGTTATTGGCGACGGACGGTAATCGTTTGCGGCTGTCGGCGACCAATCTGGAGATCGGCATTAATTATTGGATCGGTTCGAAGGTGGTGGAGCAGGGATCGCTGACGGTGCCAGCGAGGCTGTTTGCGGAGTTCGTCTCGAGTTTGCCGCACGGCAATATTGAGCTGGAAGGGCTGGATAGTGTGCTGACGGTGAAGAGCCCGCACTACGAGTCGAAGATTAACGGGATTTCGGCGGAAGAGTTTCCGTTGATTCCGACACTGACGAGTGACCCGGTGTTGAGTTTGGACGCGGCGGTATTTCGGGACGCCTTGGCTCAGGTAGTGGTGGCGGCGTCGGCGGATGAGGCTAGACCGGTCTTGGCCGGAGTGTATATGTATATCGAAGATGATGCGCTGCTGATAGTGGCAACCGACTCGTACCGATTGGCTGAGAAGCGCGTAGGGCTGCCTCAGGGCGCACCCAAAGAGTTTTCGGTGTTGGTGCCGGCTCGCACCATGCAAGAGCTGGTGAAGCTTCTGGGCGATGCAGTGGGCGACGTGGAAGTGTATGTGGATGAGAACCAAGTGATGTTTCGGATTGCCGACGTGGAGGTGGTGTCAAGATTGATCGAGGGGCAGTTTCCCCCGTACCGGCGAATTATTCCGGAGAGTGCCGAGACGTCATTTGATATTGCGACGGCGGAACTGGCCCGGATTACCAAGGTAGCGAGCTTGTTTGCCCGGGAAAGCGCCGGCAGTATCCGGTTGGAGATAAAGGCCGAGGGTGAAGTGAGCGTGGTGTCGAATGATTCCGAGGTGGGCGGCAATAAA
>JAYUCF010000053.1:0-1428 GCA_043740495.1 bacterium | reverse complement strand
AGCCACAGGATGAGCCCGATACCACCAAATAGAGCCAGCACGGTGACCGCGCTGATCCGGCGGCCTTTGCGGGTGGTAAGCCGTTGGCGGATCAGTTCGACAACCTTCAGACTGCCCCGGCGCGGTAGCGGGCGAAGCTTCTGCCACGAGCCAAGAGCAGCCCGGGCAACTTGTTTTGACTTTTTGGAAGCGGTTTGGGCTAGGGGTGTGGCGGCCTTGATGGCGGCTTCAGCTAAATTCTCGCTATTGCCGAGTTCGATTTCATCGGGTTCATCGGACCGGACCTTCACGGCGGCGAGCTCAGGCGTAGTGATTTCAACGACGATAGCGGCGATCCGATTGGTAATGGCTCCTTCGAGGAGCTGACTGATCTCGGCAATGGCGGCATTTGGGCTGGTGTTTGAAATGACGCTTTGGAGTTTGGGGAGGGGAATCTGGTGGATCAGTGCCGGCGTAGCCAGCAGTAGTCGGTCGTTGGCCTCGAGCTCGCCGGTGGCGATAGAGCCGAAGGTTTTGGACGGCGTGGCAGGGCGAGCGGTGTCGCTGAGACTGATACGGGATACGGCCTTGCCACGGTACAAGAAGGCTTCGGCGGAGCCGGTTTGGGCCACATGCAGCTCTTTGCCGGCGTGGACGGCGATGATGGCGCTGAGCTTGCCAATCCAGGCGGCGTTGCCGCGTCCAACATACTCCGAAAGCTCATGGTTGGTTTGCCTTATGGCACCTTCAAACCGGGCCAGTGGATCAGCTTCGCCGCTGGGATCGTTGTAGTATTTGTCGCCGACGGTTTGGATGACCAGGTCTACGACCTCTTCGCTGGCCCGGCCCGATACGAGTACCTCTACGGCCACGTAGAGGTTGCCCAGCTGAGCTCCAACCTCGTCGACGGCGGGTTCATACACATACGCCGTCACAAAGCTAGCTATGCTCTTTGGCCGCTTAGCGTAAGGGACGAGTCTGGCTGTACGAGAAATCAGGTCAGACACTCTTTATTCACCTCTTATGTTTATTATATCATTTGTGTCTGCATACAAGTAAAGTATCAAGCTGTTAGAATTATGATATGAGTATTTTGGAAGGACTTAACCCTGAGCAGCTGGCCGCGGTGCAACACGACACGGGCCCGCAACTGGTGATTGCCGGAGCGGGAACGGGCAAGACACAGGTTATAACCCGGCGGATTGCACACTTAATTGCCGGCGGCAAAGCTAAGCCGACGCAGATTTTGGCGCTAACCTTCACCGAGAAGGCCGCCCGCGAGATGGAGGAGCGGCTGTATGAGCTGATTGGCTGGGAATCGTTCCAGGTACCGGTGCTCACCTTCAACGCCTTCGGGGCTGAGCTATTGGGGCGGTTTGGGAGTCATATTGGCCGCTCGGTACGTGGCGGTTTGCTTAATGATACGCAGAAAACGTTGCTTTTGCAGCA
>JAYUCF010000052.1:0-8493 GCA_043740495.1 bacterium | reverse complement strand
TTGGCAATCCGGTACGGTCAGATATTTTGACGGCGCACCGGCTGGAGGGAATAGCGCATTTTGGGTTGGACGAGACAGTGCCGGTGATCTTGATTACCGGCGGGTCGCAAGGAGCAGCGCAGATTAATAATGTGGTGCTCGATAGTCTTGATCGCCTTACCAAAAAATATCAGATCATTCATCAGACCGGCGAAGGGGAGATTGCGCGGATTATGTTTGAGCTAAGCCGGCGGCCGAAATCGCAAGCTACCCGGCGCTATCATCCGTACGGGTTCTTGATGGGTGATATGGGGCTGGCGCTGGCGGCGGCGGATCTGGTGATCGGTCGGGCAGGCGTAAATACTATCAATGACAGTGCCATACTGGGTAAGCCAACAATTTTGATCCCGAATTACGAGATGGCCGGGCATCAGGTTGAGAACGCGCGCGTGCTGTCGCGCCAGGGGGCCGTGCGGGTGCTAGACGGTGCCCGATTAACCGTCGAGGGGTTTGCGAATGAGATTGACTACGTACTGGGAGATGAAACCGAGCAGGCTAGGTTAATCGCCGCGATTAGAGCTTTTGGCCGGCCGCGGGCAGCCGAAGAGTTGGCTAGTCTGGTGCTGACGGTAGGCGGTAGCAAACAAAAACCGAACAAGGAGGCTACAGAGTGAGCCAGCGGATAGTGAGGTCGGCGGGGCGGCCGGTATACGGCCGCGTGCAGCCGTTGAGTAGGGGACCGAGGCGGGGTCCGAAGCGGCCACGGTTAAACGGGCTGCAGCGGAGATTGCTGATCATCTTAGGTCTGATAGCGGTGGCGGGGTGGGGGATAGGGCAGTTGTTTGCACTGCGCACCGTAACGGTAAGCTCTTCCGCCCGCAAAGCGGAGATCGAATCGGAATCTAGGAAGCTGGTAACGAGTAGCTGGTGGTGGGGGAATTTGGTGACCTTCAACGAGGACGAGTTCGTTTCAAAATTACAACAGGCTGATCCATTGCTGCGGGCGGTGACGGTGCGGCGAGCGTGGTTCCATGCGATCGTAGTAACCGCTACACTCAAACAGCCCAGCCTGGGTTGGAGCAGCGGCAACCAAACCTACGTGCTCGATAAGGACGGGACGGTAATCGGAGTGGCCGGAGCAGGCTTGAATTTTCCGGTGGTGTATGACGGCAGTAATCTGCCCGTACAGGTCGGACAGCGGGTAGCATCGGTCCACTTCGTGGAATTTGCCGACCAGATTGTGCCGGCGTTGGCGGCCAGCGGGATCGGCGTGACGCGTCTGGACATCAAAGATACTACCTTTGATCTGGCTGCTGCGACCAACATGGGGTACCGTCTGCTGTTTGACACGACCAGAGGGGTAGATGAAGAGGTGGCAGATTTGAAAGCCGTACAGAGGCTCTTGGTGACGCAGAAGCACACCCCGGCGGAGTATATTGATCTGCGGATTGCCGGTAAGGCATATTATAAGTAGCGCTTCCCTATTGTTAAGTTCGGTTTTTGTACGCCTGTGCCAAGTGGTTGGACGAACGGGAAAGTTTTAGGGGATATTCCGGAAAATAGATGGTGGTGCATGGTGGTAAGACTGCATATAATTGGAAATTATTGAAAACCGGGATTTGAGCTGATTTGGCGCTAAAACGGTGTTTTAGTAAGTTTGGGCCGCAAAATATACAATGTGCGACACTACCTTGTTTGACCAAAAGATGACCTACTATACCCTTTCTTTTGGCTCTGCCATGGTGTTAACTCTATATTTCGGTCGGTGGCGGCACCGGCCGGCGAAGGCTATTCCATAAAAGCCACTGGGTTTTTATATGTATTGGGCATCGGCGCATAAAGAGCCCTCCCCTGCATAACTGCAAGAGACGGGGGAGTGCGGCTGTTGGGCGTGGTCTTAGAAGGGGTTAGCGCAAGCTGACGGCCTCGCCGGGTTCGACGGCGCGGGACGGTTGGTGGGAAGATTCGGTGGTACTCGCGGGAATTCGGGTTGGCGCCGGGGTCGGTGCAGGGACCGGAGTGTGCTCTGGGGTTTGGTCAGGCGCGTGGGTGGGCGCAGGCCGAGCGGGTTCCTCGCGCGGTCGGTAGGGCGCACTGGCACCAGCATTGGGTCTGTACGGGGCACTCGCTCCCCTGCTCGAATTTGAATGCTCTCGGCGCTCATTACCGGAATGTCCCCCGCCTGAACGCTGCGGTTCGCGGTTGCGGGAATTATCATTTGGCTGTGATCGGTGTTCCCCGCCACTCGACTCCCCTGCCCGGCGGTCATCATGCCTGGGTTCAGGGCGGGAACGTTCCGGATTTTTCAAAACGCTAAGTAATTCCTTGTTCGGTTTTTGATCAGAAGCGGCGGTATTGACGGCCCTGGCACCGGGATCGTGGCCGCCGGCGGTCCGGGTACGGATATCTGCCTCCACTACGTCGCGGTGAGAAGCAAACCGTTCACGCGATACCTGGATAATCCGGGCGGTTTGATCATTTTCGGGGTCGGGCATGCGCAGTGTTGAGGCCGAAAATGGTGCAGCCTTTTCGCCGTCGATGATCATCGAGATAAAAATATTTTGGTTGTGAAGTTTGGTGAGGTCGATGGCTTCAAATACCGGCTCAAAGTAGCGGCCGAGCACGGTAGAGTCGCCCGGACCAATCCGGAAGCTCACCATGGTACCAACGTTACCAAACACGGCGTCGCGCACTACCTCGGGCATTTGAGAGACGTACTGGTTGGCTACCGTAAGGTTAAGCCCATACTTGCGGGCTTCCGATAAGATAACGGCGAACGAGTCGGTGGCAAAGTTTTGGAATTCGTCGACGTACAGGTAGAACGGCCGCCGTTGTTCGAGCGGCATGTCGGCCCGGCTCATGGCGGCCAGCTGAATTTTTGTGACCATGAGGGCGCCGAGGATGGCGGCGTTGTCTTCGCCAACTTGACCGCGACTGAGGTTGACGATCAGAATTTTGCCTTCATCCATGATCTGTCGAATATTGAAGGCACTCTTCTTTTGCCCAACAATGTTACGAACGAGCGGGTTGGCCACGAAGGCACCGACCTTGTTGAGCACAGGCGCGACGGCTTCAGAAGCAAATTTTTCGTTCCAAGAAGCGAATTCAGTTATCCAAAAGCTTTTTACCACCGGGTCTTGGACGTTGGCAATAACCTGCTTGCGGAAGTCTTTCTCATTGAGCATACGGGTGATGTCGAGCATGGTCGAATCCGGGTGGTCGAGGAGGGCCAAAATGGTGTAGCGCAGAATGTATTCTAGCCGTGGGCCCCAGGATTCAAACATTCGCTTCAGCACGCCCACCAGCTCGGAACTGATATGGTCCCGCATGGCGGGGTCAGTGATTTCCATGGGGTTAAAGGCCATCGGGAAGTCGCGGTCGGCCGGGTTTAGGTAGACGACGTCGGCCAATCGGTGCTCAGGGATATATTTCATGATATCGGTGGCGAAATCGCCGTGCGGGTCAACGATGGCAAAGCCCTGGTCGTGGTAAATGTCGGATAACGTAAGTAGCTGGAGCAGGAACGATTTGCCCGCCCCGGTTTGACCAATAATGTACATGTGGCGACCCCGGTCGTCGCGGTTGATGCCAAATTTGAGGTGGCGGCCACGGAAGTTGGTCAGGCCGAATAAACTGAGGTCGCCCGGGTCGCCGACTCCTTCAATCGGAATGTTGGAGGGTGGCTCACTGGTTTTGGCGGTGGTCCAGACCATATTGGGGGTTTCGACCGATTTGTGCGGCAGGTGGTAGAGCGAGGCCAGCTCTTCGATATTCAGAATATATCCGGAGTCGAAAAACAGTCGCGCCTGGTAATCGCCGATGAATTCCGGCGAATTGTACATTTTGGCATTAGTGAAGCCGTTGAGGTTGGTAGTATTAAATTGTTTGAAGCCGCCCACGATGGCTTGAAGCCGTTGTTTGGCCGAAGCCTCATCCGGGCCCAGATAAGCAATGCGAATTTTAACTTCGTAGCCGAGCTTGGTAATTTTCTCTTCGACTGACTTTATGACTGTTTGGTCGCCGGTGCTAATTTCTTTCTTATCGGGGGTTTTGCCGGCGGCGGCGCTGGGGGGAGTAAACAGGGCCATTAAAAACGTGGTAATGATGTAGACCGGTAGTTGCAGCAGACCGTCAAGGCTGAAGATATCCAGAGTCCCCTTGCCTCCCCCTTTTATTCCTTCGATGTAGGATTTGCCGATATCCTGCCAGGAATCGTCGGTGGGCCGAGCCAGAATCTGGATCCAGACCTCCTCCCCGGTTTGCTCAAGCTTGGCCAGAACACCGGTGATGCCGGCCAGGGGGTCAACTTCGAATGAGGCAAAGGTTTTGATAGGCAGCATGGTGTTTTTGGTGAGGCCGAGCTCAGTGCCGTAAATGGTGCGCCCGGCGATATCGATGGCGGAGTAGTCAGATGGCCCCTCTTTGATCTGGACGGTCGGATACTGCGCGTAAACTTGACTTTCAACGAAGTCCTTGAGATGTTTCGGTGTCCAGACATAAAACTGGATTGAATTAAGACGAGAAACAATTTCAAATGAGATGTGCTCTTGAATTGAGCCATCGCGCTGGAGCTCGGACTTGGGGCGCAGGATACCGTGCAGGGAGGCAAACATCTGCTCCGCAGAAAGCTCCTTCTTTTCATTGTCCTTGGGGACTTCAATGAGCAAGAGAATATTTTCGGTCGAGCCAATCCACCTGACTCGGCGCTGGTTTTGGTAAAATAAGTAACCAAGCACGGCTACTACGACTACCCAGCCGTAAAACTTAAATAAGATTAAGCCAATAATCTGAAAAATGGCCATGATCGGCGTCAATATGGTGATAATTGTCTGAATCTTTGAAACCCTCCTGAACTACCCTCGCGTGTGCCCAATGTCTATTTTATGCCTTAATCCTTAAGCTTGTAAGTGGCTTTGGCGGTGCGCTGAAATTGGTCTTTTTCTTGTAGGTTCAAGATAATTGTGGTTGTTTTCACTTGACGCTTCATGAGCACGCGGCGGACGATTTCATCTTTATGCAAGGGTTGCTCTTCGCGCAAGACGCTGGCAATGATTTCGGCAACCGTACCGGGCGTGTAACCCCATTCAGCGAGGGCGTAGATCCCCCGGCCGATCAAGATAAATCGTTGATCCTTTATGAGTTCATTGTGAACAGCCTGGATGGTGACATTGCGTTTGGTGAGGCCGAGACCCCTGACGTGTTTGGCAATTTCAGAAAAATGCAATGGACGGCCGTGACGCGACAGCACGAGATAGGTCTTGTCGCGTATGCTCTTGGGATTGACCTCGGGCCAGGTAATTAGGCCCCATTTGCCGTCAAAGTAGGCCAGACGCTTTGAAATGCGCATCAACTGCTCAAGGGTGGTGGATTCAACTTCGGAGGGAAGTTTGACCTTAAGTTTAGCTAGTGTGATTGGCTTGCTATAGTCTTTAACCGTCTTAATGGTTTCGGTTAGCAATAGGTCGACTTGTTCACGCGAGAATATCCCAGCCAGACCGACGGCTTGGCGCACGTCGTCATCATCTTCGATACATTCGACGCTGGCGGACAGGCGGGCCAAGAATACGATGTATGGGACGTCAATTTCTGGAGCGTTCAGCATCTCGGCAATGTCGGCGATGGGCAAAATCCCCCCTTGATCACCCGCAATTGCACGCAACGTTTCTCCGCCCGTGATAATGTCGGCAGAGTTACTGGTGCGCATCTTGGCAATGGCGGCTTTTTCGATCTGGCGGACGCGTTCGCGGGTAATCCCAAAATCGTTGCCAATTTTTTCAAGCGTCTGACGGCGTTCCAAGCCAAAACCGAACCGGCGAGCGATAATTTGACGGTCGCGGTCTCGGCGCAGCTCCTTGAGGATCTGTTCGACCGCGGATTTGTAATTGTAGGTCATGGAAGTTTTTACTGTCATAGAGTTAATCATTGTTAAAAATTATAAAACATCTTATCTGGGGTGTCAACGAGTAGTCCCCTACCGCGTGGATAGGGGTTGCTGGCTGACGCATGACATTATATTATAACATTATATTGACTATGTAAAGAGTAAAATGCGGATCAGTGGGTTTGGTGGCTGGCGGTAGCGGCAACTACCTGATTAGCTTTAAGCCAGTTGGCGGGATTTCCCGTATCCAGATACTCTCCCGAGACCGTGTGAACTACCACAGGATGCTGTTTGGATCCGGCGAGAATGGCATCGGTGATGTAGCTCTCGTGCGTATCGGTTCGCGGTTTTACCGTCTTCACGTAGTCCCTGAGGGCCCCATTTAGGATATATTTTGAGATATTAACAAGGTTGGTCGGAGCCGACCCGGTGGCGGGTTTTTCAATCAGATCCGTCAAGTAGTTGAGCCCGCCGCGGTTTTCGACCGACAAAACACCGTATTGGGCGAGTTGATCGGTGGGGAGTTCGAGTGACATGATGGCGCCCTCTCCCCCACTGGCTTGGAATGTATTGATAAAATCGGAAAATTCGGAGCCGCCGTTAGCACGCCAAACGAAATCATCGCCGCCGCAGACTATCACCGGTTCGCTGGGGTCCAGTAGTGGCAGAGCCGTGACGAGCGGGATAGCCGTGCCGTATCCGGCGGTTGGGGGCTGCTCAACGAAGTCGAACGTAGCTTGGTGATGAACGGCGTCGAGGAGCGCCAGGGAGGCGGTTTTGTGTTGGCGCTGGAGGGCCTGTTCAAAACCAGCGTTGCCGAGATAGAACTGCTTGAGGGAGGTTTGGCCAGGTCGGATCACAAAAATAATCCGCTTAACACCGGCGGTAACCAGGTCGGAAACGATGTAATCTATAACGGGTCGATTTAAGATCGGCAGCATCTCTTTTTGAATGACTGCGGTGATAGGAAGCATGCGGGTGCCGGTGCCAGCGGCGAAAATAACGGCGGTAGTCGGCTTCATCAGCTGAAATATATCCTCATTATTAGCCGGGCGACCTTATCGGAATCGTGCCTTATAAGTGTGCGCGGGATGAGCTGCTCGGAGGGCTTGAAGGTGGGAATGGCATCCGAGATCAAATCTTCGCCGAACGTATCATAATGGGCTCCGGCGACGGCTGACTGGTCGAATTCAACGGCATACTCTCCGGCCTGGGCATATTTATTGAGTAGCGAAGTGGTGGGTTGGCTCTGATTGTAGATGACGGAATCAACCAGTTTGGTACCCATAAAACGTTCGATCTCACTGACGTAGTCATGGACCTTAAAGCCGTCGGTTTGGCCGGGCTTGGTAACTAGATTGCAAATATAGACGACCTTAGCTTTGGCGCTGGCAAGGGCCTCACTCATGCCGCCGACCAGCAACGTCGGTGCCAGCGAGGTGTAGAGGTTGCCAGGGGCAATCACGACGATATCGGCATTCTCAATAGCGGCCTTGGCCTCGGGGTTGATCTTGGCTACAGGCTTGAGCGACAGGTTGGGATGTTTGGTGGCGAAATGGCTCTGGACAATTTGGTACTCGCCCTTAATGACGTCGCCGTTGGCCTCGGTAAGTATGAGATTGGTATTGGTCAGGGTGACGGGTATGACGTGGCCGGAGATATTGAGAATATCACCGGCGGTTTTGACGGCATCGGCGAAACTACCGGTGGTTTTCTCGAGGGCAGTCAGAAAGATATTGCCGAAGGAGTGACCGCCGAAAGTACCTTCGTCGAAGCGGTAGTTGAAGAGGTCGCGCATTATTTGATCGGATTCACTCAGAGCGACCAGGCATTGGCGAACATCGCCGGGCGGAAGAACGCCGAGCTCGTCGCGCAAGATGCCGGTGGAGCCGCCGTCGTCGGACATATTGACGATTGCGGTGATATCGCGGGCGTAAAACTTGAGGGCGGTGAGGATGGTGAATGTGCCGGTCCCTCCGCCGATGACAACTACTTTTGGTCCGGTGACTGAAGGCATAAGCTTAAAATGATCCTAAGAGTTTATCCAGTTCGGCCGAAATCTCACTGGTTTTCACACGGGTTTGCTTCATGGTATCGCGGTGGCGGACGGTGACGGCAGCGTCGGTGAGACTATCGAAATCGATGACGACACATAAAGGAGTGCCAATCTCGTCTTGACGGCGGTAGCGTTTGCCAATATTACCATTGTCGTCGTATAAAACGCTGCCGTATTTAGCTTTGAGAGTTTTGTAGACCGTGCGGGCCAACTCAACCAGTTCGGGCTTATTGCGTAAGAGCGGTGAAACGGCAATTTTAACCGGGGCTAGTTCGGGTCTGAGTTTGAGGACAACGCGGGTATCCCCCTCCCCGACTTCCTCTTCGGTGTAGGCAGCGGTGAGCACCGCTAGGACGTTACGATCAAGACCGAAGGTGGGCTCAATGACGTGCGGGATGTAGCGTTCCCCGGTGGCTGAATCAAGGTAGGAAAGGTCGGTGCCGGAGTGTTTAGTGTGGTTGGCCAGGTCAAAGTCGGTGCGGTAGGCGATGCCGCCGATTTCTTTGGTACCAATCGGGAATTTGTATTCAAAATCGATAGTTTTCTTGGAATAGTGGGCGCGGTCGGCCGTGGGGAC
>JAYUCF010000051.1:0-3052 GCA_043740495.1 bacterium | reverse complement strand
CGTAAACTTCCTCCCGTACTGGCGCCTATTCTCACCGCCGCCGGTGTCTTCTTGCTCGTGCTACTCCTGTTCAAGGCCCCGGTGATTATCAGCCAAATTCAGTACGATCTAAATAGACCGTCCCAAAGCGCCGCCGTTACTGCGCCGGTCACCGAGGTAGTACCGGCCGAAAACACCCTCACTATTGCCAAAATCAACGTTCACGTCCCCGTAATCTACGAACCCAGCACCCAAGAAGCCACTATTCAAACCGCCCTCCAAAATGGGGTGGTGCACTATGGCAACACGGCAGTTCCGGGTCAAACCGGCAACGTCGCCATTTTTGGTCACTCCTCAAACGATTGGTGGGAGCCTGGTAACTTTAAATTCGTTTTCGTACTGCTCGATAAGCTCAGTCCTGGCGACCAGATAACAATGGATTACGCCTCCAAGCGCTATACCTATGAAGTCACCGGCAGCCAGGTCGTGGAGCCGACGAACGTCGGTGTACTGAACCCCACCGCCACACCCACCCTCACCCTCATCACCTGCACGCCTCCCGGAACCTCACTGCGCCGCTTAGTGGTAACCGCCAAACAAACCAGCCCGGCGCCAAGCTCAACCGTCGTAGTGGCCCCCACGCCATCCGCCGCCAGCCCCTCCACGCTCCCGCGCAGCTCCTCCAATGGCTTCCTCGACTCATTGGCGGGCGCTTGGAACGGCATATTTTCGGGCCTGTCTTCATTCTTCGGCGGCAGCCCTGTGGCCAGCCCGTCGCCTTCAACTTCCGCGCCCAACCAGCTCCCGGCGATTAAATAATCGCTCCCTAGCGAATCTGCAGCTGAGTGATTTTCACCGCCGTCTCCGTGGGCTGGTACACCAACACCGACCGGCTATCCGTATCTGAATAAGCCGGTAAGATACCATAGGTTTTGCCCAGATTCACGGCATTGGTACCGTCAAACTCACTCCAATACAGTCCGCCGTCCCGAATTGCCAAGATATGGAAATTATCGAACCAGGTCATTGCGGTGAGTGCGCCCGGTTGGCTGGGAATAGAATAGAGCACAAAGGCGTTATCGACGATCGAGCGTTCCAGATCATACACGCTCATATTAGCCGGGGAGCTCAGAGCCAACAAATGACTGTCGGGCGCAAAACTCACGCTCGTAACTCCTTTGGCTAGAACTTTTGCAACCGGATTGTCACCGAAAATACCCGAATAAAGCGTAGCGATCCCGGTTTTTGTCGGCACCACCGCCAGCTCGTCCTCACCGTTGTACCTTGCCAGTGCCACATCATAGGCAGGGCTATCCACCAGTGCTTGAATGATTTCCTGCCGCTTACCCTTCGAATCGAGGCTCCATAACGATCGCCCTAAATCAGTCTGCGCCACGTACAATACCCGGTCGTTTTCAACCCAAAATTGGGTGACTTTATCGGCCAATACGCCCGACACGGTATTGGCTTCCACGTCCAGGCGGCGCAGTCCGTCCGGCGACACCCAGTATATCTGGCGCCAATTTGATCCGGAGAACTTCAAACCGGTCAGATTAAATCCAAATGCCTGGGTGAGATTTACCGGCTCTGCGCCACCCGCCGCTGCCGCCAACCGGTGCACTGGTTGCCCGCCGACATCGGAGGTGATAAGCAGGTGTGACGCGTCGTCGGACCATGCCACCTCCCGCAAGACTTCGGCCGCTACGGGCGGCGCTAAGGCCGGCGCCGCGGCCTTGGGAATGTATAGCTTAATCACTTTTTTGCTGCCAATATCCAGCGTGTACACCGCCGGCTCCGCGCCCCCTGCGATATAGGCCAAATGCCGGTGATCTTTACTAATTGCCTGGTTCGTAATTTGGAGGCGGGTATCAAGCACCGTCGTTGTCGGCTGCTTAGGTACGAATATCACATAATCGGCCAACGTTACCCGTCCGGCCACCACCCTGAGCACCTTCTCCCACGGCCAAAAACCGTCTTTGATCAAACCGAACGTGTGTTCGCCCACTTTGTAGGCTGCTTGGTACGGCGTCTTCTTATTGAGTAGCTTGCCATCCTCAATCACCCGCACACCGCTGGGCAGCGAAGCAATGATGACGTGCCCTTTTTGAATAATCCGGTGGGATCCGAAGTCATAACTGTAATCATTCCCGTAAGCGACTAAAGCCGCCGTGAATCCCACAATCGTGAGCACGAGAGAAAAATAGCCAAAAATAATAATGATACGTCGCAGCATGAACTTGTGAGCTCATTATAGCAGATGCACATTTGGGAGTGGGCCGTGTTGCCCCTATACTATAAATATGTTTTCCAAGCGCATTGCCATCGACCTCGGTACCGCTAACGTGCTCGTCTACGTTCCCAAGCGGGGAATCGTTATCAACGAGCCAAGCGTGGTTGCCATCGACGACACCAACAAAATAGTTGCCATCGGCACCGAAGCTAAAGAAATGCTCGGCCGCACGCCCGACAGCATCACGGCCTCACGCCCCTTGCGTGACGGTGTGATTGCCGACTACCGCATCACCTCCGCCATGATCCGTCACTACATCGGCAAAGTTTCGGGCGGTTTTCGCTTGTCCAGGCCCGATGTGATGGTCTGCGTGCCGGCCGGAGCCACCAGCACCGAGCGCCGCGCCGTGATCGACGCCACGCTGGCCGCCGGCGCCCGCGCCGCCTACATCATCCGGGAGCCCGTGGCCGCGGCCATCGGCGCCGGCATACCGATCGCCTCGGCGGCCGGCAACATGGTGGTCGACATCGGCGGCGGCACCACCGAAATCGCCATCCTCTCGCTCGGCGGCGTCGTGGCCCAGCACAGTATCCGCGTGGGCGGCAACCGATTCGACAACGCCATCGCCGAGTACATCCGCCGCACCTACGGCCTCGCCGTGGGTGATCGTACAGCCGAACACGTCAAAATTACCATTGGCACCGCCCTCATGCTCACCCGCGACAAAAGCATGGAAATCCGCGGCCGTGACATCGTCGCCGGTTTGCCCAAAACCATTACTATCCACGCCAACGAGATCAACGGCGCTATCACCGATGAACTCGAGAAAATTATTCAAGCTAT
>JAYUCF010000050.1:0-6916 GCA_043740495.1 bacterium | reverse complement strand
AGGCCTTGTCGTTCACGCACGTTGGTAAACAGCCTTGAACTCATCCCCCGACCCAAAATCGCCGCCACCAACCTGGCGGCCGGCTCATCGGGGTCATCGTAGGCATACCCGCGCGACGCTACCATGAAGTGCGCCTGAGCCGTTGGTTTGGTGTGGGTTACGGCCAGTTCGTCTCCCAATTCCTCCGCCACCGGCACGATCGACGCGAGCTCACCCGACTCCAGCGCGCCCAAGCTCGCCTTCATCTGCGCCACCACCTCCTCATGATGCACGGCTCCGGCCACTGCCACGACCAAGTTGTTCGGGCGGTACCTTTGAGCCAAATACTTAACAATCTCGTCGCGCGAAACCGTTTTGATCACCTCTTCAGAGCCAATAATATCGCGTCCCAAGGGATTATCCGGAAATATCAACCCCGGCACTAACGTACCGATAAACCGCGACGGATCGTCCCGAAACACGTTCATTTCCTCAATAATCACATCACGCTCACGTTCAAGCTCAAGCCCGTCCAGCATCGGGCTTTTCACCATATCACTCAAAATATCGAGCGCTAGCGTCCCATAACGAGCCGGCACCTTGATATAAAACGAGGTCACGTCTTCGGTAGTGTAGGCATTGTTGTAGCCACCCACCGCGTCCACCGCCTCAGCAATCGCCTGGGCCGACGGATACTTCTTCGAACCCTTAAATAGCAGGTGCTCCAAAAAGTGCGACACTCCGCCGTTCGTGGCATACTCCTCGAACCTCGATCCCGTCCCCACCACGATATTCACCGTCACACTACGTGCGTCGGCCAGGCTGGCCGTCACAATCCGCAGACCATTGTCCAGAGTTGTCTGATTAATCTTCAACGATGGCTCCCTTGCGCTGACGGTTACGGCGAACGTACCAGATCGCCAAAATAATTACTAACGCCAATACTAACACGCCGGCCTGCTTGATAACGCGATCAATCAGATCTATATGATCACCGAGTATTGTCCCAAGATACACCAAACCGCCGATCCAAATAATCTTACCGATAAACGCCGACACTATAAACCGGACGTAATTCAGCTCAGCCAGCCCGGCTACGTATCCGATAAACCCCTGAATCCCCGGTATAAATGCCCCAAACAGCACTAGCCAGTCCCCATACTTATCAAACGCCTTTTGACTGGCGGCCAGCTCACGGTGCGAAATGAGTAAGTACTTGCCATAGCGCTCTACCAGCGTCACGCCGCCGGAGCGCGCTATCAGGTATGCTGCGGTGAGTCCCAGCAACTGCGCCACCAACGCTATTGCTATCAACCCCACTAAGTCGAACTTGCCCTGGCTCACGCCCGCGCCACCCAGCGGCAGCAGGACCTCACTCAGTCCCGGTACGCCTAGACCGTTTAAGAACACCCCCAACCCAATACCGCCCAGACCAAGGTGGTCAATCAAAGTTATGGCTACTCCCGAGAGGCTCACCATTTACCTGAGTCCCACTATCAAGATCAACACGCCCACCGCCACCCGGTAGGCCGCAAATAGCGCCAATCCGTGCTTCGATAAGTACTGCAGCAGGAACTTAATCGCCAAGAACCCGCTCACGGCGGCCGACACAATGCCGGCCGCATATAGCCACGGGGCAGCACCCATTTGCTGCAAATTGCTGGGCTCAGCTAGTACTTTGAGCGTGGCCCCGGTAATAATCGGCGCCGAGAGCAAAAACGACAGCCGCGTGGCGCTCACCCGGTCAAATCCCAACGCCCGGCTAGTTGTGATCGTAATCCCCGAACGCGACACCCCCGGTACCAAAGCCAAAGCCTGCGCCAACCCCACTGTCATCACCCGGGGCAGCGAGACGTTACCAAGGTTGAGCTTGCTCCACGAGAATTTATCCACCAGGTACATCACAATTCCCACCCAAATCAGGTTAATGGCCACCAATCGTCCGTCCCGGAAAACCGTTTCAGCGTAATGTTGCACCAATACTCCGGCGATCACACCGGGTATTGTGGCTAAAATCAGATACAGACCCAACCGGCGCTTCGGCCCGCCGAGCACAAAATCGCGCCCGATCTCCCAGAAATCACGCGCAAAAAATGCATACAGCGCAATCAGCGTGCCCACATCCAGCGCCGTATCAAACGCCAATCCCGAATATTGGAAATTCAGGAAATGCCCCACCAATATCAGATGGCCCGACGACGATACCGGAATAAATTCTGTGAGTCCTTGGGTGAGCCCCAAGATTATCGAATCAATCAACTGCATAACCAGCATTATAGCTGTACGCTCACATTTCGGCTATTGCTGCAGCGGCGGGTTCACCTCAGTGCTTGGCTTAGCCTCAACCGCCGGAGCTGCCTCCACCTGTATCACGGGTATCACCGGTGCAGCTGAGGGTGCAATCGGCGCAGCGGCGGGAGTAGGTGTCGGCGGTACTTCAGGCGCCACCGGCGACTGCGTCGGTGAACCGGCTACAAAACCACCCCCCATCACCGCCTGCTTCACCTCTTCAATCCCATCACTCAGCGTCATCGGCTGCTGGTCGTTAAATGGCACCCCCAATATAACTGCTAAAGCCGCACCCAACTGGCTGCTACTTTGCCCGGTCGAAAACATACCACCATTCATCACCGCTCGGTTGACTCGCTCAATCGTCACCGTCTGACCGCTTTTGAGGCAAATTTGTGTTTCGGTAACTTTCTCAGTCTGAGTATTCCCCATCCCCATTCCACCGCTACTAAAGCGTGCGCCCGATCCGGAGCTGGAATTGTTACCCGTAGCCACCGTTTGGAACCGGGACACCGTCAACACGCTGGCGATATCGATAAAAGCCTACGCGGCTTGCTTGGTTCCCAGCAAGCCGGTAGAGGTCACGCTCACCTGCCCGGACGTCTTATCGGCCACCAGCAATTGTTTGCGCGACATCAGCACATACAACCCGCCCACCGCCACAATCACCCCGCCCACCGCCAATAACTTTATGTCCCCCTTCGACGCCGCCGCCATCGATAACCCCACCGCCCCGAGCACACCTCCAATCAGGTAATTCACCAATACACCCTGACGAGCAACTAACCGCTCCGGACTAGATTCAATAATTTTCATGAAGGCTCCTTAGCGCTTAATTGTATATCCACTTGTTTTTTCAATGCCCGGCCCCGCAAACTCTTGGAATCAAGCCCCAGCGCCCGGTCGGCCGCCGCCTTCGCCTCAGCCACTCTCCCCTTGCTCAAATAGACATTTCCGACCAGCGCTTCTAGATTCGCCAGCCCCGGCGCCAGCGTTTCATCGGCGCCGCGGTTGCTCACCACCGCTGGCGGGTATTGCGCCAGCATCGCTGCTGCCACCTGCAATGCCTCAGCCGGCTTCTGCTCACTCACTAGCACCCCAGCCAGATCGAGCGCGTACTCCGGATGATTGAACTGGTCCAACGCCAGCGCCCGGCGAAATGACGCGTCAGCCCCTGTCAAATCTCTCTTGAAAGCCAAAATCCGACCTTCCAACTGAAAATGCTGTCCGTCATCCGGATCAAGCCGCTGTGCCTGATGAGCCCTGTCGAGCGCCAGTGACAGATTCGCCGCCGCATCCGGCCCCCCCAGGCTCCCCAGCACAAACAGATTAATCCCTTCCGCGCCAACGGTATCCGGATTGTACACGATACCTTTATCCGCTCGCCCAAAATCCTCTGCCGCCAGGGCGTAGTCGCCATCAGCCTGAGCGGTCTGCCCGCGAGTCGCCCATGTTTCGCTCAAATAAATACTCACTACCGGCATCAGTACTAGAACTGCCACTGCCGGCCATTTCCAACCCAAAGCTACCCACTCACGCGACTTTTGAGCATACATTAAGCCAATAAAAACACCCACCAAACCTAATAGAGCCGGGTACCGCGCATCAATATCTAACCCCATGTGCATCAGCAGACCGAGCGTGCCCAGAGCCACGGGTACCAACTCCGGATGTGCCACCAATCCTCGCAAGGATCCCAGGAGCACCATCAGCAGCACGGCGGCCAATAGTACCGACCCCACCAAGCCCTGCTCCGCCAGTACCTGGAAGTACACATTATGGGCACTCGTGGATGCGCTCACCACGCGCTTCTGATACCGCGGATGGACGTCTCCATACGTCCCCGCCCCGACCCCGCCCACCGGATTTGCAAACCACATATCCAGCGCGCTACCCAGGAAATACAACCTATCACTGCCGCTGGTTGATTCACCCTTAATCGCTTCGCTAAACCGCGAGCCGGGGGCCACTTTGGGGCTATGTTGCACCGTCAGGGTACTCAATTTCACTAATCCCATACTCACTCCAAAAGCTAAAAATCCACTGAACACAAAAAGTATCCAGAAACGCCAAGAAAGCTTTACTAGAAACAAATAAAGTCCTAGAATAATGAACAAAACGGCGGTTGCGGCCCGTGAATCAGTCAGCCAAAACGCCGCTGCCCATACCGTTGTGGCACCGAGCCAAGCCCATTGCCCCCGGCCCGCGGATCGGCGCATAAAATCCACCCCAATCACAATCGCCGGTATCATATAAGCCGCAGCTGGATTTGCCCAATAAAACGTTCCGGTGAGTCTACCGTACTCGCTTGTGAGATACATCCAGATAGCAAATACACTAAATACCCCGGCGGACATCAGGTACGCTCCCAATACCCACCTACGGCCAAGAGCCGTACCGGCCACGGCGTAAGCCAGGCGAAATGCCAACCCCGCCATTACCCATTCCACGATCCAAACAGCGCTCGAATACCGGTTGGCAGTCCACATTAACGATAGCAGCGCAAAGCCAATTAGCAGGCCAAAACTGACCACCAGCGGTCCTCGCGCCAGCACCCGCGACTTCGGTTGCCGCCACACCAACAAGGCTCCCAGCAACAACGCGAAACCGCTGATTAACATCCCCAAAGGCTCTTGTCCCCCGCTTAACCACGGAGCCACCGCCACCGCCAGGCACACCACCAGCGCCTTCGTGATAATCGGGCGCATTTGACCGTTCTGCTTAACCTCTTCCATACCCGTTATCATACCAGAATTTGACATCTCAGCATTTTATCAGTCAAATCAAATCCCCCATTGCTATTCAGCGCCTGCTGCTCAAAGCCAAACCCAAAACCACATCCTAGATTGTGCGACGTGGTAGCATAGAAGCATAAGGGGCAACACATGGCCGAACTACACCTATCCGAGCTTGTCACCGACTTCCTGGAGCACCTGGAGATCGAACAGAACCGCTCGCCTAAGACCATCAGCAACTACGATCACTACCTCCAGCGGTTAGTCGAATTTTCGGACGATTGCGATATCGCTAAACTAAATTCCGAAATGGTGCGCCAGTGGCGCCTGCACCTCAACCGCACCAAAGACGTTTCCGGCAATGAACTTACCAAGGCTACCCAAAATTACCACCTCATCGCCTTACGCAGCTTTCTGAAATACCTCGCCAAACGCGACATCGCCGCGCTCGACAGCGCCAAGATTGAACTTGCTAAAACCGTCCGTCCCCAGGTGACCTTCTTGGAAACCGAGGAAGTCGAGCGCTTACTTGAGGCCGTCGACACCTCCAACCCCATCGGCCTGCGCGACCGTGCCGTCATCGAAATGCTCTTCTCGGGCGGCTTGCGCGTATCCGAGCTCGTCAACCTCGACACAAGCCACATCAACCTCGACCGCCGCGAATTCATGGTGCGCGGCAAAGGCCAGAAAGATCGACCCGTATTCATCTCCCCCACCGCCGCCGATTGGATCGACCTCTACCTCAAAAGCCGCCCCGACACCGGCAAACCCCTCTTCATCCACTATTCCGGCTCCCAAGACACCGCCGAAGACGGCATGTACACCCGCCTCACCGTCCGCAGCGTACAGCGCCTGGTAAAACGCTACGCCCAAGCCGCCGGCATCACCAAAGACGTCACGCCACACACCCTGCGTCACAGCTTTGCCACCGACCTGCTCATCAACGGTGCCGACATCCGCAGCGTCCAGGGCCTACTCGGCCACGCCAACATCTCTACTACCCAGATATACACCCATATTACCGACCCGCAGCTCAAGGCCGTTCACGAGAAATTTCACGGCCACAGCCCCCAGCCGCCCCCTCCACTAACATAACGAGTCGCCAGCCTCACCTCTACAAAGTGTAGGGGCAAGACGACAACGTTTTATACGGCAAATTGTTCATGACATCAAAATTTTTACATATATCTGTGTCGGAATACATTACGTAGTTCAGCCCGCTCGCGGCGCCGCCGTTGATGGGCAGCTTCGAGATTACCCGGCGGTAAGTCTGCCCAGCCTTGGCCGTTACATCAATCGTGGCCGTACCATCGGGGACCGATACCTGCGCACCGCCATTGAAAAACGTCACCTTATACGAAGTAGGCATATAGCGCGAACGCAAGCGAAAGAGGTATTTAAAGCGCCCCCTAAATCCGGTAATCCGCGCGTAACAGTTGTAATGGCTAGTCAGGCCGGCCACGATGAAGCGCGAATTACCGGGAACGCAGTTGCCACTAAATTTCTGAGGCGTAGCTGTTTGAGTGTAGGTAATCGTCGATGCAACATTCCCGCCCGGGATAAACAAAGCATTGGTTAGCGGAAGGGAGGTATTACCTGCAAAAAACCCATTCGGATATTTCACGATCGCCACTTCCAGCGGGGGCGCCGCGTAGCCGTATCCTACCCCCGCCACCGGCAAAGCCCCACCGACGATGAATTGCCCCGGGATAGTAACGTTCGACTGATTCCATTCAATCACCACGCTGTCATATCCGGTTGTTTCCGGATCGATCGTTTTGGCTGCGTCTGGGTCTTTCAAGATTCCCGTAGGTGAGCCCGAGAATGTAATCTGCTGGCACGTCCAGCCCGCCGCTCCCGAGACGTCATAAGTCGGTTTTCTCGCGATCGCCAAACTACAGTCAGTTTGTTCG
>JAYUCF010000049.1:0-5058 GCA_043740495.1 bacterium | reverse complement strand
CTAGCACCAGCCACCAGAACATCAATGACGCTCCGGCGACCTTGTCCATTATCGGATCCCACTTTGAACCCCATTTGGATTCGGCGGGTATAGCGCGAGCCAGAGACCCGTCGAGACCATCTGTGCTCATCAGCATCGCAATCATCGTGAAGCAGACCATCGCCGCCACGGGTTTATGCCACACCGCCGCCCAAGCAAACAGGGCGGCGACGGGGAACATTTGCACCCGCGACTTCGTCAGACTATCCGGCAAGCTCATCACCCAAGTCGGGTAGCTGCCATCAGCCAGACGGGTTCGGCGCAGCAAGGCATTAATGGCCGAGTACGCCAGCCAGTCCATGGGCCTGGTGAGTTCAAGCGGCGGTCGCGAGCGCAACAACTTGGCAGTGGGGTTGAGTACGACGTCGGTCATTATTCCCTCCCTAGGAAATGTGTTTGAATGTGCGGGACTCACCTGGATAGTGTCAGATAGGCGGGGGTGAGTCAAGAAAACGCCAATGGTTAAACAAGGGAAAGGCCGCTCAGAATGAGCGGCCAGTCCATACTCTCGGGGGAAGCAGTCACGCGAACGCGACCGCTCTTTTGATGTGTTGCGGATTTTATGTTTTGACCGGAACGGCCTGGCCACAAAGCGGCGGCGGAGTTCGAAGAACTCACACAAAAGCAGTTCGACGGTGCAAAATTGTAAATCTTGTGATTGGTTATCGCCGTGAACGTGCATTAATGGCTGCCGCCGTAGGGGCCGGGCCAAATGTTCCGTTCATGCGCGATGCAGATCAGAGAATAGGGCTGGTTGGAGTGTGAACACCCGCAAACAGTCATCGGACTCTCGTTTCCACAGCCTCAAGGCGAGGCTCCAAAACAATATTTTTTGTTCACATCCCCACGAAAATATGAACGTAGGCATTAAACCACATTTCGACACAATTAGCAACATAGTAAGTGTAAGCATAAGTTTGTTACTATGTATTTAAGTCTAAGTTGTGGAGCAACCGATGCAGCATTATTGGCGGCAAATCACCCGAATACGTACCATCGTGCCGGTTTTTCTAATCGCCGTCGCCGTCACGTTGTTTGGCACTCTGGCCGGGTCAGTCTTCGACAACGTCCACAAAGTCGACGCCGAAGAGCTCACGGCCGGCGAAACGGCGGCCCTTGTTGGCCCCGCCGGAACTCAAGTGGTCATCGTAACGGATTGGGGCGTGCAGCTCACCGCCCCGTTGGCCGCCGAGCTCTCCACACTCAAATATACCACTCGCAGTGGTAACGCTGTCGGATTCAGTTCGGCCGACCTCGAGCAGCACGGATCAGCCTGCATCGCGGGTCGCGACGGGCTGGGCGCCTTGCTCCGGTTCCCGGCCGGTGAGTTCGCTAAAACTCTCAACTCGGATCTCGGAAAGATTTTCGTATCTACCATCAATGGGTACGATTACGCCTACCAAAAGCCGCAGAACGCTTGCTCCGACACCCCCGCCGGTGCCGAAATAACCAATCGCGAAGTTTCGGCCTTATTTGCCGCCCTCGACTCGTTGTCGGCTATCCCCGCTCAATAATTCACCAAAAAACCCTCCGCCAATCAAGCGTAAGTTTGATATACTAGCATTCGGAAGTCTATTTAGGAGTGACGTGTGGTGAATCAGCGTGGATCAATCAACCTGCCGGTCGTTATTGCCGCCGTGTTTGGCATCGGCTTGGCCGCTTCGATGTATCTAAATTACAACCAGAACCAAACCGCCTATCAAGACCGTCGGCTGATGCAGGGTCAGATCACCGATCTGCGCTATCAAATTAAGCAAGACGGTCTGGCTTCAGCTCAGTCTCCTAGCCCCTCGCCGCTGGCCACCCCCGAGCCAACCCCCTCGGAGTCTCCCGCCGTAGCCGGTACCGCCAGTATTGCCATCAGTCAACTGGGCGTTAAGCTTACCGCCGCCGACCCAATCGTGGATCTTACCTACGACTGGGTCTCTTCCGGTTCTTACAAGGTTGCCACCCTTTCCACCCGGACGCTCGTTTCTAAATATGCCGCCTGTAAGCCCACTGCTGTCAACAACGCCCTCGGCTTTATCGTTCGGAAATTAGCCACCACTCCACCTAACGCTCAGAACGATCTAATTAAACAAATCGGCATCTACAAATACTATTACATCAAACCCACGGGCTTTTGCTCCAGCGATCAGGCCGGTAAGGACGCTCTAGCCGCCGCCCGGGCCGCCCTCAGAAATGCCGCGTTGCCCTCCCTCACCAATTAACGAAACAAGGAACCCCAGCCATATGAAAGAATCAAACCGAAAACTTATCGCTTTACTTTGGACCGTCATCATCGTGCTTCTCATCGGTGCCGGTGTCGGCGGATATTTGCTAGTGCGCCACGTCAGTGACCTCGACCAGACAAATACCGAGCTCGGCGGCAACAACGATAGCCTCCGTCGCCAGCTTGACCAGGCCAAAGCCCAACTGGCCGCCACCCCCACTCCTGCACCCACTCCCATCGCCCCGCCCACCCCCGTTCCCACCGCCACACCCAAACCCACCGCCACGCCGGTACCCAAGCGTTAAGCAAGTTTGAAGCCTATGAGCATAAGCGCTACAATCAAGTCTATAAGGGTCAAGCATGTCGGCCAGATTACTCGAAAAATTCGTTAGACTCCGCAGCCGTAACGCTGGTCCCCGTTATCTGCTGGCGCTCGATATTGGTACCGAATTCGTAAAGGCCTTAATCGGCCAGGTAGTGGTAGACCCAGCCTCGGGTGCCCCTTCGCGTGTCGACATCATTGGCGTCGGCCGCCAGCGCCAGCGGCTCACCGATATGCAATCCGGTGCCGTCACCGACATCACTGGCGTGGTCGAAAATTGCGATGCCGCTCTTAAAATGGCTGAAAAGATGGCCGGGGTGGTGGCTAAAGACGTGGTCATCGGCATCGCCGGCGAGCTCGTGAAGGGTGCCTCCACCGTTGTGAGATACAAGCGCGCGGTGCCATCCGACCCCATCGACATGACCGAGCTGCGCAAAATTCTCGACCGTGTGCAATACCGGGCCTTCGAGCGCGCCCGCGAGCAGCTCACCTGGGAAACCGGCTACAAGGAGCTCGAGGTGAAGCTCGTCAATACCGCCATTGTCGACGTCCAGATCGACGGCTACCGCGTCACCAACCCCATCGGTTTTCAGGGCCGCGATGTCAGTATCCAACTTTTTAACGCCTTCGCACCCATGGTTCATCTCGGTGCGCTTCAATCCGTGGCCCAGGATCTCGATCTAAACCTCATCAACATCGCCGCCGAGCCGTTTGCCGTGGCCAAATCCGTGGGTGGTCAGGATTCGGGCGAATTCAGCGCCATCTTCATCGACATTGGCGGCGGTACCACCGACATTGCCCTGGTCAACAACGGCGGCGTGGAGGGCACCAAAATGTTTGCCATCGGCGGCCGCAGCTTCACCAAGCGCATCGCCCAGGTGGCCAATTGCAGTTTCGAAAAAGCCGAAGAAATGAAGATCGCCTACTCGGGCGGTAAACTCGCCGCCCGCGCCGCCAAACTCGTGGAAGAGGCCGTCAACGCCGACATTCAGGTCTGGCTGTCGGGGGTCGAAATCAGCCTCGCCGAGTTTGAACGCGTCGAACATCTGCCCGCCAAAATTCTGCTCTGCGGCGGCGGCACCGGTCTGCCCCAGATTATGGAAGCTCTCAAAGGTAAAGAGTGGTACAAAAATCTCGCCTTTGCGCGCAAACCCATCGTTAATCACATCAGCCCAAGCGAGGTCAACCGCGTCTTCGACAAAACCGGCAAGCTCACCAGCTTTGCCGACATCACACCCATGGGTCTGGCCAATCTCGGTCTCGATCAAGCCGGTGGCGAAACCACCACCGATACCCTAGTCCGCAAGCTTGCCCGCGCCATCTCGTCGTAGTAAATCCATTGCCCCAAAAAACGGCCCGGAGGCGGTATTTTGTTGTCGATTCAGGTGGCTCTACAGCAAGCCTTGGGACCTCCCCAGATAAACCGCCACCAAGCCCGTGAGCAGCACCAGGATCAGGGCCGCCAGGAGGCGGAATTCGCGGGACGGGTTGGTCATAATAGCTCGCGCCGACCAGAGCACCCCGAGCACAATCGCCGCTGCTCCGAAAAACATGCCTATCCACGCGCCTCGCACGATGTAGCTCGTAGCCCCCGATAGCACTGCTATCATCAGCAGTCGGTCGACGTGCAGCTGACCCTTAGAGTTTTTTGCCTTCTTCGCCATGATTTAAGTGCTCACATATATTAGTTGGGCATACTATAACGCAACCGTAACAATTATGGTAGGCTTAGTTCATGAATGACAACGCCCTCTACCTTGAGGTCGATGAAGATATCACGTCGGCCATTGATAAACTTAAGCATTCCGCCGAGGGCTCGGTCCAGATCGTGGTGCCTAAGCGTTCCACGATGCTCCAAAGCATCATCAACCTCAAACTGCTCAAAAAAGCCGCCGAGCAGGGTGGTAAAGAGCTGGTTTTGGTGACGAGCGACCGCATTGCCACCGAGCTTGCCGCGCGTGTCGGGCTGGCCGTGGCGCCTTCGATTGGTGCCAAACCCGTGATTACAGAAGTTAATATCCCCGAAGCTCTGAAATCAAATGAAGAAGTTA
Source organism: bacterium (assembly GCA_043740495.1). GTDB lineage: Bacteria > Patescibacteriota > Saccharimonadia > UBA4664 > UBA4664 > UBA5169. The sequence goes on along the minus strand of JAYUCF010000049.1, from coordinate 434 downwards.
TCGAGGCCGACGATCCCGAGCCCCCGCCGATACCCACCGAGGCTAAGTCGAAGATATTCAAAAAACCCGTGATGAAACGCCTGCCGATCAGCGATGGCCCACCGCCCTCTGGCCTTCCCCTGCCGCCAGATGGTCAGGCCGGAGAATTAGCTGTCGCCACGGCTGCCTCTGCCGCCGATGGTGCTAAAAAAGGCGGGCCCAAAGTGCCCAATTTTGGTCGCCTGCAGAAGCGTGTGATGTGGGTGGGCTTAGCCGCCTTCCTGGTAGTTGGCTATCTCGTTCTCATGTATCTGTTCACGGCCGCGAAAGTTACTCTCTATGCCACCGGCACCAAGGTTGAGGTAGACGCTACCTTCGCCGTTGATCCAGCTCTCAAGACCACCGACCAGGCCAAATCGGTTCTGGCCGGCCAAATTGTGACGATAAGCAAAGAT
>JAYUCF010000048.1:0-2310 GCA_043740495.1 bacterium | reverse complement strand
CTCAACTTGATCGCTTCCGAGAATTACCCATCTCAGAAGGTGCTCGACCTGCTCGGCAGCGTCTGGAGCAACAAGTACGCCGAAGGCACCCCCGGCAAGCGCTACTACGCCGGCAACGTCCACGCCGACGAAATGGAAACCTTCGTGCAGCAAAAGGCCCTCGAGGTTTTTGATACCACGGGTGAGTACGGCGTAAACGTGCAGGTGTTGTCCGGCTCTCCGGCCAACACCATGGTGTTCTTGGCTATGCTCGAGGCCGGCGACACCATTATGAGCCTCAACTTAGCCAACGGGGGACACCTGTCACACCTCCACGCCACTTCAAACTACCTGAAATTCTTCAAGCTTGTAAACTATGACGTTAAAGAGACCGTGCCCGGTACCTACGATATTGACGAGGACGACTTCCAAGCCAAACTGGCACAACACAAGCCAAAGCTGGTGATTCTCGGCTTCTCGGCTTATCCGCGCAAATATGAGTTTGCTCGGCTCACCAAGTGGGCCCATGAGGCCGGCGCGTTGGTGCTCGCCGACATCGCTCACATCAACGGGCTGGTAGCTGCTGGCCTCCACGATACACCGTTTAAGTCCGGTATAGAGGGCGCCGACTTTGTGTCTATGACCACCCACAAAACTTTCCGCGGTCCGCGCGCGGCCATGCTGTTTGCCAAAAACGATTACCTGCCGGCGATCAATAAAACTATTTTCCCCGGTACTTCCGGCGGGCCCCACCTGCACGCCATCGCCGCCGTGGGCCAGGCACTGTTAGAGATTCTAGGCGTTGATCAGCACCCCGACGGCCGCAGCTTCAAAGACTATTCCCAGGCGGTACTTGATACCTGCAAGGCTCTCGAAGCCGGGTGCAAGGCCGCCGGCCTGGAGATCGTCAGCCCCACCCAAAACCACCTTTGCCTCGTGAAACTACCCAATACCGTCGACAGCCTCGAGTTCCAACGCCTACTCGAACGCGTCGGCATCATCACCAATCGCAATATGCTCCCGTTCGATACCAAGTCGGCTTGGCGCCCCAGCGGCATGCGTTTCGGCACGGCCGCGCTCGCCAGCCGCGGGCTGAGCGTGAAGCAGGCAGGGGAGTTGGGTAAGCTGATCGGCGACCTAGCCCACGGTAAGGTTACGGAAGATGCCGCCAAAGCTTATTCGGCCGGTCTCGCCAAACAGTTGAAATGGTGGTATCGTCCTTGACCAAACACTCAAAATCAGATATATTAGCCTAGTTCACCAAAGACAGTAGCTGCTCGTAAGAGCTTAATCTGCTACCGAGGCACTTCCGACAGTTAAAGCCCCCGGCTGCAACAATAGGATTACTTCGAAGCGTCTCTTTGGTAACACCAGAGAGATTTTTTAAAACATAGGGAGTCCGTCTTATGGCCATTTCCCGCGTTGCCAAAGAGCAAGCTGTTGATATTCTCAGCAAGGAGCTCGGACGCATTAAACTGGCCGTCATGACCGACTATCGAGGTCTTACCGTCCGCGAGGTTGAAGAGCTACGCAGTGTTTTGCGCGACGAAGGTATAAGCTACCGCGTCACCAAAAACACACTTTTGCGCCTAGCCGCCAAAAACAGCCCCGCTCTCGCCGATATTGACCCCGCCACCTTCATTGGCCCTACGGCCTTGGCGATGGGATTCGATGACGAAGTGGCTCCGGCCCGCGTTATCTTCCAGTTCGCCAAGACCCATGCTGCCCTTGAGATCGTGGGCGGGATCACCGGCGACGGTCAGATCCTCACGGCCGCGCAAGTTAAGGCGCTGGCAACTCTACCCACCCGCGAGCAATTGCTCGGCCAGGTTGTTGGTACGATTGCCGCCCCGCTTACCGGTTTGGTCGGAGTCATGTCAGGCAATGTTCGCTCAATTATTAACGTATTGAACGCACTTAGCGAAGCTAAGTCGTAGACACAACAAAGGAGAAAACCCGATGGCAGAAGAGACTGCAACGGTAGAAGAGAAGTTTGAAGTTCCTGCTGAGTTCGAGAAGCTGGTTGGTGAAATCGATAAACTGAGCGTGCTCAAGCTTTCCGAGCTCGTGCATGTCCTCGAGAAGCACTACGGAGTATCGGCCGCTGCTCCCGCCGCCGCTGCCCCCGCCGCCTCTGGCGAAGCCGCCGAAGCTGCTGAAGAGAAGACTAGCTTTACCGTGATTCTGGCCGCCGCTGGTGACCAGAAGATCAACGTCATTAAGGCCGTTCGTGAAATCACGGGCTTGGGCCTAGCCGAGTCCAAGGGCCTCGTTGATGGCGCCCCCAAGGCCGTCAAAGAGAACGTAGCCAAGGCCGAAGCCGACGACGCC
>JAYUCF010000047.1:0-2780 GCA_043740495.1 bacterium | reverse complement strand
CTTTGCCTCCGAAGAAACCCAAGAACTACTCGCCAAATTCACCCGCTTCGGCGTCCAACCCCAAGCCTTCACCCGCACCACCGGCCCCCTCACCGGCGTAAATTTCGTCATCACCGGAACATTAGAAATGGGCTCCCGCGATCAAGTCGCCGCCAAATTAGTCGTCCTCGGCGCCAAAGAACAATTTACCGTCACCAAAGATACCACCTACCTAATCGTCGGCGAGAATCCGGGTGCATCAAAGCTCGCGAAAGCTCAGAAAGTCGGCATTAAGGCACTCGATGAAAATGTGGTACGAGAAATGTTGAGCCATTAGCGTCAATACCGTTGCATAGCATAAAAGCCGAATTGCTCAGTAATTGGGGCATAATAGGCTTACCAACTAAGGAGCGAACAATGTCACACAAAGGCAACGCCGGGTTTATGGGCGGTGGGTGGTTCTTGGGATTTATCGGGGCAGTAATCTATTTTTTACAGCACGCTAGTACTTTTTGGATGGGTGTGGTCGGAGTTCTGAAGGCCATAGTGTGGCCGGCCTATCTGATTTACCACCTGTTTTTGTTCCTCAAGATTTGACGCTTTCGTCCCTAAACCGAGGCCATGCCCCAGGTGCGCATCTGGTCCAAAATTGCCGACAGCGAATGCCCTTTGGGGGTGAGATGATAGACGGGATGAGCCTCTCCGGCGCTGCAGTCGCGCTTGAGCACTCCGTCGTGTTCGAGTTCTTTGAGCCTGATAGCCAGCGTTCTAGGCGAAATGCCTTCGAGGGAACTTTCGAGCTCACCAAACCGGCGGGGTTTATCGAGTAGATCCCGGATAATCAGCAGCGTCCATTTACCCCCGATGACCTCGAGCGCCTTGGTGATGCCGCAGCTTGTAGTGTTTTCGGCTGTATTCATGCCCGTAGTATATCACTTTACTTAATATAGTAAAATTGATATACTAAAAACAACATTAGCAATTCAACGGAGGTAATGATGAAAATACAGATTTTGATAGGAAGTACTCGTCCGGGTCGCATCTCCGAGAGAGTTGCCAAGTGGGTCGCCGCGGCCGCTCAGGAGCAACCCAACTTTGAAGTGGAGCTGGTGGATCTGGCAGATTACGACATGCCGTTTTTCAATGAGGCTATCAGCCCGCAGTTCAACCCCCACCGCCAACCTAGTGCGGTCGTGAAGAAATTTTTGGCCAAGGTAGCAGAGGCTGATGGTTACGTGATCGTAACTCCCGAATACAACTATTCGATTTCCGCCGTTCTCAAAAATGCGCTCGACTATATCGCCTTAGAAATGGCCAGGAAGCCCGTGGTGGTAGTGTCTCATGGGTCGGTCGGCGGTGCTCGGGCCGCTGAGCACCTCAAGACAATGTTGTTCGCCTTGAAAGCTCCGGTAGTGCCACAATCGCTGGCGTTGGTTGGCGTTCATTCGCTCATCGACGAAGATGGCAAATTTATTGGCGATAGTGCCAGTCCGCATGGTCCCGACAAGCTGCTTTTGCGTCAGCTCGGCGAGCTGGTTTGGTACGCCGATACCCTCAAAGCCGGCCGCGAGGCGCTCGTAGAGGTCTAGGATTTCTGAGTTCATTTCCTGCCTATATTGCCAACCTTCCAAAAAAGACTATGATTTGGCTATAAGTAGGGAATATCTCCATGTTATTCGGAATATCGTTCTGGTGGATCTTGCTCGCCGTGGTCGTGTACTTCGGAATTGGAGCGATTTGGTACTCGCCGATTATGTTTATGAAGCAGTGGCAGGCCGAAATCAAACACAAAGCCACTGAAATGAATATGGCCATGCCGGCAATGGTAATCACTTTCCTGTCGATGGCCGTGCTGGTGATGCTGGAGGCCTATCTTGTTCAAGCAACCGGCACCAAAGGTTGGATGCGCGGTGCCTACCTCGGTGCCAAAATTTGGCTCGGTTTTGTGGCTACCACGGCTCTCGTTAATAGTTCGTTTCAAGGTGGTTCGAAGAAGCTCTTTGCGATTGACCAAGGCTACCACCTGGTCGGAATCGTCCTCGCTGGCGCCATTCTGACACTCTAGAGCCCACTCGCCGGACTTGGCACGGGCGCCCTCCAAACGTATACTGGTGGCATGTCAAAGATTGGTGTCACAGAGGTAGAGCGCGTAGCCAAACTCGCGCGCATTGGTTTGAGCCCGGAAGAGGCCTCCCGCCTGTCGGTGGAGCTTGGCCAAATTGTGGGCTTCGTGGAGCAGCTCGCCGGCGTCGACGTCGAGGGCGTTGCTCCCACCGATCAAGTCACCGGCTTGGTCGACGTCTGGCGCGAAGACGTGGTAAAGCCCAGTCTGCCTCGCGCCGAGCTGCTCGCCAATGCGCCCGCCCAGCAGGACGGCTATATTGTGGTAAAACGGGTACTCGGTTAATGGATCTGAAACGCCCTATCGCGGCTTTGGCCGCCGATGTTCGCGCCGGTAAACTCACGGCCGCCGGTCTGGCTGCCGCTAGTCTGGCGCGCATCGCCGCCACCGATTCGTATCACACCGTGCTCGAGCTAAATCCGCACACGGTTCGCGACGCCGAGGTGGTGGATGCGCGGGTGGCGGCCGGCGAGGATTTGCCGCTAGCCGGTATTCCCTTTATCGCCAAGGATAATTTTCTGACTTTCGACACTCATACCACCGCCGCCAGCAATATTTTGAAAGCGTTTCGGGCGCCCTACGAAGGTCCGGCTATTCGCCGCCTCAAGGCCGCCGGCGCCGTGTTGATCGCCAAAGCCAACCTGGATGCTTTCGCTCATGGGTCTTCTACCGAGAATTC
>JAYUCF010000046.1:0-9803 GCA_043740495.1 bacterium | reverse complement strand
CTGCTGGGTGAGTTATACTTTATAACGTGAATTTTCTCGACATCATCATTATTATTATCGCGATTGCGGCTACCGTCCGGGGCGTTGAGGTGGGATTTTTCCGCCAAGCCGGTTCCCTCGGCGGGTTTCTGCTCGGACTAATTCTCGGTGCCACCGTGGCGCCGGGGATTGCCAGCTTTTTGCCGCTCACTGCCAGCCGGTCCTTGGTGGTGGTAGTGATATTCTTTGCGGTGGCGCTGAGCCTGAGCGGCCTCGGTGAGACCTTTGGCGGCTACTTAGCCAGCCTCATCGAACGCACTCGTCTTGGTGCGCTCGATGGCCTGCTGGGTGCGGTTTTTGGCTTTGCGGCTACCTTGTTGGCGGCCTGGCTGCTGTCCGGTACTTTTGGCGGTTCGGCCGGCCCGGCGCTGGCGGCCGAGATCCAAACCTCGGGCGTTTTGCGCACCCTCGACCGGGCTCTGCCCCCCGCGCCGGAGGTTATGGCCCGGCTGGAGCGCGCCATTGGCGCGTCCAGGTTCCCCCGGGTGTTCGTGGGCCTCGAGCCCACCCCGGCGCCGCCCGTCACCGGCCCCAATGCCGCGGCCGTGAACGCCGCCGCTGCCATAGCTCGCAGCGCCACCGTTAAGATTGAAGGCGCGGGCTGTGGCGGCATCCAGGAAGGCTCGGGCTTCGTGGTGGCGTCCGGACTCGTGGCCACCAACGCCCACGTGGTGGCGGGCATCGACTCCCCGGTAATTTACGATACGGCCGGCCGGCACCGCGCCGCTGTGGTGCTGTTCGACCCGAATCTCGATATCGCCGTGCTGCGCACCACCGGCCTCGCCGCCGACCCATTGCCAGTGGAGTCGGGTATCGTTCCCCGTGGCACCATCGCCGCGGTCCTCGGCTATCCCGGCGGGGGCGGCTTTACCGCTGGCGCCGCCGCTGTCCTCGAGCGCCAAACCGCCGTCGGCCGCAACATCTATGACGCCGGCCTCATAAGGCGTGATATCTACGTGCTCCAGGCAATGGTGCGCCCCGGCAATTCCGGCGGCCCGCTCGTCGGCAGCGACGGCACCGTTATCGGCGTGGTTTTCGCCACTTCCACCACCAACCCCAACATCGGCTACGCCCTCACCTCCGCCGAAATCCTCCCCGACCTTGCCCGCGCCCGCACTTCCGGCCCCACCACCACCGGCTCCTGCCTCGCCGAATAAGTAGACGTACAATTTTATTATGAGATAATATGCTTTCTACCAGCCCCGACCCGAAGGTGACTTCCATGACTGATAGATTCAAACTCAGTGCCACCATCCGTTTCACTGACCCCGAGGGTACCTTTCTAGTCGATCTGCGCAAGTTCCTCGACTCGTACCACGGCAGCGTTGAGGCAAACTACCTGGTGCCTACTAGCGAAGATCTGCTCCTCTTGGGGCTGCCTGAGCGCACCATCACCTATCTAGTCAGGGCCGGCATCAATACCAGAACCGACCTGACTTCTCTCACAGAGGAGGAGTTGACCGCCCGCCCCGGCATTGGCTGGATATTCCTTCGCGACGTTGTAGTTCATCTGTATCGCGCCGATCTAAGCCTGCGAGATGCCCCCGAGCCAGAGGACTCTCTGGAGTTGCTGCCCCTTTCGTCGCTGGCTTACGTGGCGCTGCGCACCTCCGCTCAGATCGTTTTCCGGCGGGTCGGAGACCTCATTGATGTGGACATCCTCACAATGAAGTCCGCTCTCGGTGACCACCACACCACCGCGGTGCTCAAAGCCCTCGGCCATCTCCATGAGGACTTCGACCCGCAACTCTGGTCTTAGGGCCGGTCGTGAAAAACCAGAGGGGATGGAATGGCTCACCATCCGTTCCATCCCCTCATTTTCAATTCTGCTAAGATACAACCATGGATCTAACCCGCGTCGAAGACGTTCGTACCGCCCTCAAGCTAGCTGGTATTCGGCCCAACAAGGGCCTCGGCCAGCATTTTCTGGTCGACAAACCCAGTCTTGAGGCCATTATGGACGCAGCATACGTCACCAAAACCGACACCGTGCTCGAAATCGGGCCTGGACTGGGCGTGATGACGCGACCACTCACCGTCCTGGCAGCTCAGGTGGTAGCCGTGGAAACAGATCGTATATTGGCCGAGATTCTCCGCCGCGACGCTCCCGCCAATCTCCAGATAGTCGAGGAAGACATCCTCACCTTCGACGTCACATCCTTGCCAGCCGGCTACAAAGCTATCGCCAACATTCCGTATTATTTAACGTCCAAAATTTTCCGCCTGCTCATTGAGAGCCCCAACCCGCCATCCGTCATGTCGGTGCTTATCCAAAAAGAGGTGGCCGAGCGCATCGTCGCCAGGCCCGGTCAGCTCTCCATCCTCGCACTGTCGGTGCAGTACTACGGCCGCCCCGAGATCGTCCGCATCGTGGAGCGGCATAAATTTTGGCCGGCCCCGGCGGTTGATTCGGCAGTGTTGCGGGTCACCCTCACCGGCCCCGCTTTCCCGGCCGATCCCACCCGGCTGTTTCGCCTCATCAAGGCCGGCTACGGCGAAAAGCGCAAGCAGCTCAAAAATGCTTTGGCCGGCAGCCTCAATCTGTCTTCCGAATTTACCATTCAGCTCATTGCCGATGCCAAGCTCACTCCCACCGCCCGTGCCCAGGAGCTCGATCTTAAGGCTTGGCAGCGGTTGTACAAGCTTGCCGAAAAGCACCAGCTCCTCAACTAATGTTTACAACCATAAGAATTATTGTTAAGCTGCGGCCAAATGATGAAATTTCTTGGCCATCTGTTGGCTCTGTTGCTCTCGACCGCGCTTTGCATCACGGTGACGCTTTGGACGCTCGGCCATACGCTCGGCAGTGCTACCTATCTCGAACATCAAGCGGGTCAGGCCAAATTTTACGATCAACTCCACGCTCAAATACCCGCCGTTGACCCCGCGGCCATTCAGGTCCAAGTCCATACTATCCTTCCTCAACTTATAGGCCATCTGCTGAAGGGCACCCCAAATCCCGTTGTCGACTTAGGATCGGGGCCCGTAAATATTGGTATCTCCGACCCGAAAATCCTAAGTATCACGAATTTCCTGCCTACGGCAGCTTTGTATACGGCACTAGCGATCGTAGTCCTGATCGGGCTCATCATAGTCATCACGCGTGACCGTTGCTGGTCTGTACTTTCCCGCGCCGCTTTCGGGGCCGCCACCGGCCTTGGGCTTTCGGCGGCCATTTTTTGGATTTCGCCCAATATTATTCTCGGATCACTGACCAAAACCGACACTCTGGCCATCAAAACTGCCATTGCGCCATTTCTCACCAGCGTGTTTCATGACCTTGCCATCCGGCTCGCTATGGCCGCCCTGGCCCTCCTGGCCGCCGCCGCCATCCTTTGGCTCATTCACGGCGCGGGCCGCCTAAAGGCTCGGTTTACGCGGACACCCAAACCCGATCACGCCTCCAAACTGCCGCTGCCCGGCAGTGTCCGCTCCTAGTCTCGTTTAGCCTCGTATGGTAAGATTGTCCGCGTAACAGATCAGGTTCGCATGAGCAAATTCTACGTCACTTCATCAATCGTCTATACCAACGCCGCTCCTCACATTGGCTACGCCATGGAACTCATCCAGGCGGACGTTTTGGCGCGTTATCACCGCCAGAAGGGCGAAGATGTGTGGTTTCTCACCGGCACCGACGAACACGGAACCAAGATTAAGCGGACGGCCGAAAAAGCCGGCCAGCCGCCCCAGGTCTACGTCGACGAAATGAGCCAGGTCTACAAAGATCTCACCGCCAAGCTGTCGCTCTCAAACGATCAATTCATCCGCACCACCGACTCTAGCCACAAGCAAGCTGCCCAAGCCTTATGGAATACTTGTGCCAAAGATATCTACAAATCCAGCTATGAGGGTTGGTATTGCGTGGGATGTGAGACTTTCTATACCGATTTGGAAGTGCCCGATCACATTTGCCCCATCCACAAAATCCCCCTGGAGCAAATCAAGGAAGACAATTACTTCTTCAAACTCTCGTCCTACACCGACCAGATTAAGCATCTTATTGCGACCGACAAGCTGGCCATCACGCCCGCCAGCCGCAAGAACGAAATTATGGCCTTGCTCCAACGTGGACTAGAAGACATCAGCATTAGCCGTGACGTCAAGAAACTCGACTGGGGCGTGCCGGTGCCGGGCGACCCGCATCAGGTAATGTACGTGTGGTTCGACGCCCTCGCCAACTACATCACGGCCCTGGGCTACCCAGATGGCGAGGCCCTCAAGAAATACTGGCCCGCCGACATTCAGGTGATTGGCAAGGATATTCTGCGCCACCACGCCGCCATTTGGCCCGCCATTCTGCTATCGGCCGGGCTGCCTTTGCCGAGCAAACTCTACGTCCACGGTTTTATATCGAGCGGAGGCCACAAAATGAGCAAATCTCTCGGTAATGTCGTGGCGCCCGCCGATATCATCGACAAGTACGGTGTGGACGCCCTGCGCTACTATCTCCTGCGCGAGATACCGTCCGACGGCGATGGCGACTTTTCTTGGCCGCGCATGGAAGCCGTTTACAATGCTGACCTGGCCAATGACCTTGGTAACTTGCTGCAACGCGTCCAAGTTATGATCGTCAAATACCAAAAAGGTATCATTGGCGATCTGCCGCCGCACTCGCACGACATCAAGCCTTACGAGGACGCTTTGGCCGAGCTGCGGTTCGATCGTGCTCTGGCCGAAGTGTGGCTGCTCATTCGCGGCCTCAATCAGCTCATCGAAGAGGAGAAGCCGTGGGAGCTCGGCCCGGCCGGCAAACGCGCCGACTCAGACCACCTGGCCGAAGTTCTCCACCACGCCGTGGCCGACCTCATGCAAATTGCCGCCCTCCTTATGCCGTTTATGCCCGCCACCGCCGGTAAAATTGCCGCAACTTTCGCCGGCGGGGTAGTGCGTCCCGAGGTTGGGCTGCTTTTCCCCAAGACCGACACCGTCGAAAAGACCGGGATTCCGATCCCAGAGTAAACTATGCTAATTGATACCCATGCCCATATTCATTTTGACGACTTCCGCGCTGACATCGACGAAGTGCTGACGCGCGCTGGCGCCGCCGGTGTTGAAAAAATCATCACCGTCGGCTGCAACGACACCGATTCCGCGCAGGCCGTGGCCGTTGCCAAGTCCTATGAACATGTCTGGGCGGCGGTGGGACTGCACCCCCACGACGCCGACCGCGGCTATGAAGCCCTCGAAGAAGTGGCGCGGCTGTCCGAGTTCGAAAAAGTTGTTGCCATCGGCGAGTGCGGGCTCGACAACTTCCGCTCCGAAACCACCGCCAGCGACCAAGAGCGGGCGCTGCGCTTCCAGATTGAGCTGGGCCTCGAGCGGAATTTGCCCATGATTTTCCACGTCCGCGACGCCTTCCCACAATTCTTCGCCATCCTCGACGAGTATCAGGGCGCGGGCGTGCGCGGCCTGGTGCACTGCTTCACCGCCGGCGTTCCTGAGCTCGAAGGCTCTCTCCAGCGTGGCCTGGATATCGCGCTCAATGGCATCATGACCTTCACCAAAGACCCGGGGCAGCTCGCCGCCGCCAAGGCTGTCCCCACCGACCGCCTGGTGCTCGAAACCGATTGCCCCTTTCTGGCCCCGGCCCCCGTCCGCGGGAAGCGCAACGAGCCCGCCAATATTGCCCATACCGCCAAATTCTTGGCCGAGCTTCGCGGCCAATCAGTCGAAGACCTCACCTCCGCCACCACCGCCAACGCGCAAACCCTGTTTGGCATTTAACGAGAAAGGCCCCACTATGCCTACCGACCATACCGAGCATGAACCTGTCCCCCAGCCACACAACCCTTCCTATCCGGTTGAACAACTCGAGACAGTTCTGAGGGCCCGATTGACCCACCGTTTGAGCTCCATGTGATTGGACGTGATGAATCGCGCAAGTTTGGTGAATTAGAGAGGGGTTTATTCGCCGCCGCCCAGCAGTTGGGCGTTGAGACACCCAGCGTCTTGGAGGCGCATACGGACCTCGTCCAAAACCGCCTCCGGCAATTGACCGGCAGTATCTGGTTGAGGGAACGCGCGCTAATGCGGCGAATTATAGGGGAGGCGGGCGCTGAGCAGGGCGAAATCGAGGAGGCTGCCATTGGCGGCCTGACGGATACTGAAAAGGCGGCCTATTTCGACCAAACCACCCGCACCAGTGTCGAGACTGATGAGCTAGACTATTCCAAGGTCAAGGTACGTATGGAGGCCGCCCTCACCGCCGACCTGGCGGGCCGCCGGCTATTTGGAGTTCACCCCGACCGGTATGAGTATTTCTTGCCCTTTTACGGCGAGGGCGGCCAGACCGCCGGCATGCAGTTTGAGGCCATCGACCTTACCCTCCGCCCCGCCACCCGCCGTACCGAGACGCTTCATTTTAGCGAGGCCGACTCTCCCGGCCACAATGCGGCCGCCGATGCTGAACTCAACTACCTCGAAGCCGCGCAACCTGCCCAAATTGAAACCGTGTCGGCGATAAACCTGGTAGCGTTTCGCTCTGACTTAAGCGAGGCCAACCGGCGCCTCGACGCTCTCGGCGCCCTCGATGACCTTAAGTTGCGCGCGGCCGTCCTCAACGGGACCGGGCTTGATAAGATCTTCTCTACCAGCCCCGAAGCCGATCTGACGGCCGAATTTCGCTCGTGGGAATAGCATGATCGCGTCTAAGATTGGCCAACCAAACCTCCCCAAGTCGATGCCGCAGCTGGCACCGTCAGTTAAGCTCGAGCCGGCTACCACCCTCGAAGGCATCGAGATAGACCAGGCTAACTGGGCTGGACAGAAATCCAAGCTCGCCCACATCGATTCGGTCCGACTGATCAAGCCCGACCTGACCGGTGCCATCCTGCGCGAAGGCGGGTGGGAGGACGTTGAGATCATCGGCGGACAATTGGGCGGCCTCAATCTCACGGGTAGTTCGCTGCGGCGGGTGCTCATCCAGCGTGCCCGCTTGAGCGGCATAGTGCTGGCTGAAACCGAGCTCAAAGACATCATCATCGAAGATACCAAACTCGATCTAGCCAACTTTCGATTCGCCAAATTATCCCGAGTGCGGTTTATGCGCTGCCAGCTCATCGATGCCGATTTTGGCGGCGCCCACTTGGTTGATGTAGACTTTACCAACTGCGATCTCACTTCGGCCGACTTTTCGGGTGCGACCATCAAACAGGTTGACCTTCGCAGTTCGGTGGTCCGTCAAATCAAAGGCATCGGCGGCCTCGAGGGCGCCACTATCAATTACGATCAAATGATAACCCTCGTACCCGAGCTTGCTGCCGGTCTGGGAATAGAAGTGAAAAATGACTAGAGGACCACAACAATTATGAAGCTCTACACCATCCGACTTCACCCCCATCAAGATCTCAAAGACGAGTTGCTCGCGTTTACCAAAACTCACGCCATCAAAGCGGGGTTTATCGTTACCTGTGTCGGTAGTCTTAAGCGCGCCAAACTGCGTCTGGCGGATGAAATGCGAGTCGAGGAGTTTCGAAAAGGCTTTGAAATTACCTCTCTAGTCGGTACTCTATCCGAAAAGGGAGCGCATCTACACATCGCATTAGCCGATCATAATGGTACGACTATAGGCGGTCACCTCATGACCGGCTGCGAAATTCATACCACGGCTGAAATAGTTATTGGCGTCGATGAATCCGTCACATACGTCCGCGAACTCGACGAGCTCACCGGCTTTGATGAACTCAAGGTGACCCGAAATGACTAATCACATTTATCTCGACCACGCCGCCACTACGCCAATTGATGCGTCGGTGCTAAAGTCGATGCAACCTTTTCTCGAAGACGGCTATGCTAACCCCTCGAGCCTCTACTCTGCCGCCCGCACTACTCGTCTGGCCGTCGAGGCCGCCCGGGCTCAGGTCGCCGATATGCTCGGCGCCAAGATCACCGAAATTGTGTTTACCAGCGGTGGCACTGAGGGCGACAACTTGGCCGTGCAAGGCGTTTTGCGGGCCCATCCCGGAGCGCACTGGGTCACCACCGCCATTGAGCACGATGCAGTTTTGGGCTGCGTAGAGCCATTAACTCATAGGGGACACGCAGCCGCAGTCGTCGCCGTGAAACCCAACGGCATAGTCGAAACCTCCGCCATCGCGGCCGCAATTTCCGACCATACCGTGCTAGTTAGCGTTATACTGACCAACAACGAAATCGGCACTATTCAACCCATATCGGACATAGCCAAGCTCGTTGCCGCAGTTCGGACAGATCGTGCCAAACGCGGCGTCAAACTGCCCATTTACCTCCACACCGACGCCGTCCAGGCCGCCAACTACCTCAACCTTTCCGTGGCCCGCCTTGGGGTCGACCTACTCACCCTGAACGGTTCCAAAATCTACGGACCCAAAGGCACCGGCGCCCTCTATCTGCGCCACGGCACCGTCATCGAGCCGCTGTTGTACGGCGGCGGCCAAGAGCGCGGTCGGCGTAGCGGCACCGAAAACGTCGCCGGCGTGGTGGGCCTGGCCACCGCCTTAAAACTCGCCACCACCACCCGCGAGGCTGAGTCTCGCCGTCTAGTGCCCCTGCGTGACCGGCTCATTCAGGGCATTCAAGCCGCCCTTCCTGACGCCATCCTCAACGGCGACCCCGGGCGACGTCTCCCGAACAACGTCAATTTCACCATCCCCGGCGCCGAGGGCGAGGGCCTGGTGCTCTACCTTGATAACGCCGGCATATTGGCCTCCACCGGTTCGGCCTGTTCCACCGGCAACCTCGACCCTTCACACGTTTTACTAGCGCTTGGTCGCACCCCGGATGAGGCCAGTTCATCGCTGCGACTTACCTTCGGCCGATCCACCGATCAAGCTGCTATCGAGAAGGTTTTGGAAACGTTACCCGGAATAGTTCATCGCCTGCGTACGCTCTAATTTTGCTATAATACAAATATATGAAGCGGTTTCTCGTGGTTCTATTGGTGATGTTTGCGATAGTCGGCAGTTTGGTGGCCGCTTTCTTCTTTGGCATCGGCTACTACCTCTCCCCGCAAGACCCCCTAACTAAATCGGATGCCATCGTAGCCATTTCGGGCGGAGAAACCGACGCCCGCACCGCCGAAGCCATCAAACTCTACAAAGACGGCTTAGCGCCGGCGATAATCTTCTCCGGAGCGGCGGCCGATCCCGACGGTCCGTCGAATGCTCAAACCATGGCCAGAGCGGCCATTGCCGCCGGCGTCCGACCCACGGCCGTCTACCTCGATGAGCTGGCCACCAACACGCGCGGGAACGCGGCCGGCGTCGCCAAGATCGTCGCCGACGAAAATCTGCATTCTATCATCCTGGTGACCTCGCCCTATCACCAACGCCGCGCCAACCTGGCCTTCCGCCATGCGCTCGGGCAGAATTTTCCGATTATTAATCACTCATCTTATGATGCTCAGTGGCGCCGCTCGCACTGGTGGGCAACTCAAACCAGCCGCGCTATCACGTTTGATGAGCTGCAAAAAGTCATCTTCGAAATCGCCAGTGGCCAGCCAAAATGAGTCTTATCGTCAGCCTCGTCATTATCGCCGCCCTTATTTTTTCGGCCTTTTCCGGCAGTCGTCGCGGGCTGGTCCTGATAGGTCTCGAGCTCATCAGCTTCGTTATTGCCACCGTTCTGGCGCTGGCAGTGTATCACCCGGTTGGCGCACTGCTGAAATCCCTTGCGCACATCTCGGTATCACTCAGCAACGTTGCCGGTTTTGTGGTTGTCTGGGTTATCACTGAGGTCACCTGCGCCTTACTCATCCGGTTTTTCCTGCTTCCGCACCTCACTCGGCA
>JAYUCF010000045.1:0-1257 GCA_043740495.1 bacterium | reverse complement strand
GCGCCGTCAACGATAACGGCTTTGGCGGCCACCTGCAGGATGGGTGCGACCACTAGCGTGCGGCTTTGCGCGATATTATTATTTGACGCTTTACGAAGTGGTAGAGCGCTCCCATAGCCGTCATAACAATGGCGTAGCCCTCGGCCCACTCGGTGAACTCGCCTTCACCTTCAGTGGCTAGGAATTTTGCCAATATCAATGCTGCGAGTAAAAGCAAACCCCAGAAGGTTCGATTTTGAATACGTTGGATAAAGACTCCAGGCGCGGTTATAACCATCGCCAAACCGAGCAACATAGTCGCCCAATCTGATGAGTTATTGGCAAAGCCAGACGCAAACCCAACGAAGATTGAAAACAGCCCAAAAACAATAGAACTCAGAACGATGACTGCTTGAGCAACAATTAAAAGAATTTTTGCCACTACTTCACCCCCTTCAGCGCGGCCTTCAACCGCTCTTGGTCGCCGGTGATGCTGGCGGGTAGCTGCCCAACGGCCATGGTGGCCTGGGGCGGGGTGTAGCCCAGCGCAATGAGGGCCTGGTAGGTGGGGTCGGTGACGGGAGCGAGCCCGGAGCTGCCCGCCTCCACCTTGCCACGCAGCTCCACGATGACGCGCTGGGCGGTCTTGGGGCCCACGCCGGTGATACCCTTGAGCAAGTCGGGATCGCCCGAGGCAATGGCCTGGCGCAGCCTGGACTCCCCCGCCGCCGACAAGATTTGCATAGCCAGTTTGGGCCCCACACCGCTGATGCCGAGCAACTGCGCAAACAACTGCTTCGATCCCAGCGCGTGAAAGCCGTAGAGATTATGAGCCTCTTCGCGAATCTGCTCATAGACGTAGTACTGGGCCTCAGTACCGAGCTTGGCACTCCCCCATTCCTCAATGGTGAGGGTAAGCTCATAACCCACCCCAGCCACCTCAACAATAATGGTGCTGTCGAGCTTTTCAACCGGAATTCCGCGCAATGAGGCAATCATATGGCAATTGTAACAGGTACGAGGCGTGCGCGATTTGCGAGGCAACGCCTAAACGGGTTAAAATAGCCTTAACGGGTCACTCACAGGCCCAATTTCTAACTAAAGGCCATTGCGTATGAATATTCTCATGATCGCCGGAGAAGTGGCACCGTATGCCAAAACCGGTGGATTGGGCGAGGTCATGGCGGCGCTACCCAAAGCCGTGCGGCGGTTGGGCCACGATGTGCGGGTATTTATGCCGCGCTATGGAGTGATTGACCCTCAAAAGTACCCCTTGGT
>JAYUCF010000044.1:0-10344 GCA_043740495.1 bacterium | reverse complement strand
TTACGTCTCAACGTTCAAAAATTCCAAGATAACTCACATAGAGCGACATACTGGCAGCCAAGGCATACCGGGTTAGACGGGGTTAAAAGGCATGGTATTGACGGGCGTTTTCGTCCTCGATGGTCAACAATTCATGTGCCTGGACGGTGGGCCGCAGTTTGAAATGTCTGGTGCCATATCATTTCTAGTTGAATTCGAGACTCAAGAAGAGCTGGACGAGGTTTGGGCGAGACTCACTGATGGCGGTAAGGCTCTGCAGTGCGGCTGGGTAACAAATAAGTTTGGCGTAACTTGGCAGATTACTCCAACCGCTTTGGGTAAAATGATGAGCGACGCCTCTGCCACGCCTGAACAAAAGCAGGCTTTGATGAAGGCTATGATGCCAATTGTTAAGCTGGATGTCGCCATGTCAAAGGTTGCCTTAGAAGGGGCTAAACCAAGGTGACTCGACCTACGGGACACTAGGCTGGCGATAAGCCGCCCCAGGCATATCAAGCACCGAAAAGGTCTAGTTTGTTATACTCCTCAAATTTAAGAGTTAACGATATTGGGTCGAATGGTCCCACGATCACGGTATGTTCATAACGCTTATGGTATAATGCCCGAAAAGGACTTTTGTGCTATGAAACGTAAACAGCTAGATAAACTAATTACCGCCGCCGGGGTACTAGTATTATTGGTTTTAACAGCCGGTGGCGCTCTAGCCACTTGGGGCGACAGTTTTGCCGCCACCCAAGTTCAGTCGCAGCTGGTGCAGGAGAAAATTTTCTTCCCTAAAGCCGGAACTCCAGCACTCGATCCGAAAGAATTTCCCGGCTTGCAACAATACGCCGGAACTCAAGTGGACACTGGCACCAAAGCCAAAGCCTACGCCGACGAGTTCATCTGGGTACATATGATGAAAGCTTCAAGCGGCAAGACCTACGCCCAAGTCAGTGAGCTTGCCATGGCTACTGTGCCCGCAGATCCCAAGTTGACAGCCCTTAAGTCCACCCTTTTCCAGGGCGATATGCTTCGCTCTAGCCTCCTTACGGCCTACGCCTTCTCGCGCTTCGGCCTCATCGCCCACTGGGCTGCCATCGTCTTCTTCGCCGGCGCTGCAATCATGACCGCGCTCGTTCTCCTTGGATTTGCCCACATAGCGAGTACTAAGGGCTCTCGCTGATCCCGTCTACTTCAGCCAGACCCAAGCCGAGGTAGTATATACTAAGCACATGCGCTTTCTTTCCCGTTATGCTCACTACCTCGCTTGGGTCATCGCTCTGCTTTCGACGGCCATCAGCCTGTACTTTTCCGATATTCGGGGCTTCGTGCCCTGTAATTTGTGCTGGTACGGCCGCATCCTAATGTACCCGCTCGTGGTCATTATCGGCGTCGGCATTATCCGCCGCGAACGCCATTGGGTAGCCTACGCCGCCCCGTTGGTGGGGGCTGGCTGGCTGCTTGAGCTCTATCAGTCACTCCTCCAGTGGGGCTTCATATCTGAAACCATTACCAAGTGCGTTGCCAGCGTTCCCTGCTCCGCGAAAAATATTGATTACTTTGGCTTTGTCACCATTCCCTTCTTGGGATTTCTCGCGTTTACCGCCCTTGGGATCTGCTTGTACGTGTATTGGTTTGGGAATTCTCCTAATGAAAAATCACAGTAATGCAAATACATTACCCCTATATGCTTAAACAGTGAAAGCTTTACTTCTCATATAGGCGAAAGTGGATGCACAAGAAACTCTTATCGGAAATTAAGGCCAGCAAGGAGATCCTTGGTAGAGCTTTAGAAAACTCAGGGGTGGCTGTTTCACAGCAGAACCTAGATTTGCGTTATACCCATTTCTTTAACACTCATCGCGGTATGGCAGGCAAAGAACTGATTGGTAAGACCGATGCCGATTGGCTACCCGTTGGCCAAGCGAAAAAGCTAACGGCTATCAAGAAGCGGGCATTGGCCGGCAAAAGTGGCGTCAGGGAGTTATTCAAAAGCACATTGAGTGCCGGGGACGAAGGTGAAATCTACTATAACGATATTAGGGTGGAGCCTATCAAAGATCACAATAAAGTTGTTGGAATTTACCCCGTGTCCATCGATAACACCGAATTTCAAAAAGCCTTGATAAAACTAGAGGAATTGAACGGGCGGTTGCTCAAGCATATGGAAACTCAGCTTGGGCGGTAGCCCCGTTATGGATATAGAAAACCACATACACTTGGCCGAAATCAAGCTCAGCGAGCTAGATCCTCAACTGGGGGTACTTATTGGGGCTCAGTCGCCAATCACTCTACGCCCGCAGGGGGGCGATTTTTTTTCGCTCTGCCGCTCGATCATCGCCCAGCAAGTTTCGGTAGCCTCCGCCTCAGCAATTTTTGGCCGTCTCGAGGCCTCTACCGAGCTGGCTCCCGCGGCTGTAGCGGGCCTCACCGACGAGGCCACCCGCACTATCGGCCTTTCCAGGCAAAAAACCGCCTATATCCGTGATCTGGCGCGTCACTTCCTGGAAAACCCGGGCATTTACACCCATTTGAACCGAAACTCGGACGAGGACGTTATTGCCGAATTAACGATTATTAAGGGCATTGGCGTCTGGACCGCGCAGATGTTTCTTATGTTTACGCTGCGGCGTCCCGATGTCTTCGCGCCCGATGATATAGGTCTGCAGCGGGCCATGAAGCAGCTTTACGGCTGGGATAGCGTGCCAAACACGCGTGTCCTCGCAGCCACCGCCGAACGGTGGCGACCCTATCGCACCGTGGCCTCTCTGCATCTTTGGGCATCTATCGAAAATGCTCCAGCTTAAAACCCAGAGCCTATTTCTGGCTTCGCCTCAGGGTAGCTGCCCCCAGCAGCAGTGCGCCAATTATGAACCCCGTCACTACCCCTAGGTCGCGGGTAAGGTCGCTAGTCCACGCCACATTCCCAGTCACTTGCTTCATCCCGTCGACTATGTAGGTGAGTGGCATCACGTTGGCAAACCATTGCAGGGGCTTGGCCATTTGATCCCGGGCCACGAACAGGCCGCAGGTGAGCAGCTGAGGCAGCACGAAGGCCGGCAAAAACTGCACGGCCTGGAATTCACTGCGCGCAAAGGCACTCAAAAACAGCCCCAATGACATGCCGAGCAGTCCGGAAAGGGTGGCGACCAGCAACATACGATCGGCTCCTCCGTCCACCGAGACTCCCAAAAGGCCCAGCGTTACACCGCTGGCAATCGCCCCCTGAATCATGGTTAGCCCGGCAAAGGCCAGCGCGTAGCCTAGCAATAGGTCGAGTTTGGCCATTGGCAGAGTCATCAGCCGGTCTAATGTGCCGGCCGTTCGCTCTCGGAGTGTGGCCACTGACGTCACTACAAACATTACCGTGAAAGGGAAAATGCCCAGCACCATCGGGGCGAGCTGCGAGAATGTGGTCGTGGCATCGTTAAATACGTAGCGCATAACGATCATCAGAATCGAGGGTACGAATAGTATGAGTGCAATCGTACGCGGGTCGTGCTGTAGTTGCTGCAGTACCCGTCTGGCGGTCGCGAGGGTGGGGTGCGGGCTCATAGCTTGGCTCCCACTAAGCTCAGAAAAGCCGACCCAATGTCTTGGGTTTTAGTCTGGGTCATCAACTCCATCGGCGAGCCTGTGGCCAAGCAGCTGCCTTCCCGCATCAACACCAGACTATCGCAGCGATTGGCTTCGTCCATGACATGGCTTGAGACCAGCAGGGTAGTGCCGTGTCTCGCCAACTCATGAAACTGCTGCCACAGCTCCAGGCGCAGTACCGGATCCAGCCCCACCGTTGGCTCATCGAGCACCAGTAGCTTCGGCGATCCCATTAATGCCGCCGCTAGCGACACTCGGGCCCGCTGTCCGCCAGATAAGCTGCCTACGAGCTGTTTGGTCTGCTCGCCGAGGCGCACCAGCTCAATAACTTCCTCGACTCGGTCGTCGCTGGCGCCCACCATCGCGGCGAAGTAGCACAGATTCTCGGTTACCGTCAGGTCTGGGTACACCGATGACGTCTGGGTGACGTAACCAATCTGCGGTCGTAG
Organism: bacterium; assembly: GCA_043740495.1. Classification (GTDB taxonomy): domain Bacteria; phylum Patescibacteriota; class Saccharimonadia; order UBA4664; family UBA4664; genus UBA5169. Next base: position 6,316 of record JAYUCF010000044.1, on the reverse strand, counting down.
CTGCTTTGTGCCAGCTCGCAGTCCAAAGATCGTGACCGATCCGGATTTAGTTCGCTGTAACCCCACAAGAACTCGCATCAAGGTCGTTTTACCCGCCCCGGACGGTCCGAGCAGGCCCGTTACCTGTCCATCCGGAAGATCCAGCGAAATATCTTTAAGAACCTCGTTGCCTCCTAGATCCACCGATACATGCTCAATTTTGATCGCATTTTTCATGGCACCATCATACACCTGCTGAGGCTTCAGCTAGAGCATAGTCGCTAGTAGTCGATGGTCTTCTTAGCCAGAATTCCCGAATCATACGGGTGCTTCACCTTCACCATCTCGGTAATGAGATCAGCTCGCTGAAGCAGCGCCGGCAGCCGTTCGCCATGGTGGCCGGTGAGCACCAGATCCAATAACGGCGGTTTTGCATCTACCAATGCCAGTACCGGCTCAAGCTTAAGCAAACCGCCGGTAACTGATCCGATAATTTCATCGAGCACCACCACGTCGTATTGCCCCGAAATTACTTTCTCGTGTGCCAAAACCAAGGCTGCTTCGGCTGCCTCCACGTGGACGGTTTCCGGCAATTTGTCGCCCAGTATTTTGTAGAATCCCTTACCTGCTTGAATAAACTCCACGTTCGGCAGCAGCTCAAAACCGCCCTTTTCGCCGGTAAACCAGGTTTTCACGAATTGGATTATCAGCACCTTCTTACCATATCCCGCGGCCCGCAAGGCCAGGCCCATGGCGGCCGTGGTCTTACCTTTACCCTCGCCGGTGTAAACAATCACCAGCCCCTTATCCGATTCGTGCAATTCTGGTTTACTCATAATATTTACCCAAATGATGGTTACTATATGCCTTCCTATATAAGCATAAAGAGGGAAGCGAAGGGAAGTACCAACGAACAAGCTGGTGCCGGTTCAGATTCCGTTCCCAATGAAGAGACGGATAGCGTTCGCCAGCGTGAGATGGTACTTCCCGTAGCTAAAAGATGAAACTCTCTGGAGCCAAAGCGTAGTTTTTTATGGAGCTTAATCAACGAGCCTAAGCCTGATCTAACATTTACTGAACCCGCAGATCTCGCACTTCTGGCAGCCTTCGATGAAGCGCAAAGAGGCGTTTCCGCACTCCGGGCAAAGATCGGTCTGCACCTTGGCACCGAGAACTACGCTTCCCGGGGTGGCGGTGGTTGAGGGCGTAGCTGTGGCTACCGCCGTCATGGGCGCGTCCGCCACCGCGGACAAGTTGAGCGCTACCTGGCCGACCTGGACGTTGGCGTGGGCCGTCTTGGAGTTTTCGTGCTCGCGCAGTACCTTGGCCACGGCGTCTGCCAGTGACCTGACCCGTTGTGGCCCGAATCCGGCTGCCCCGGAGCCACCGATCCCGCTGAGTTGTTCCACGACGTTTTGCGCAATCCGGTCCGAAGAGTATTCGCTCGGGATGCGGAAGGCGAGGGAGATCAATCGGCCCATAGCTTCGGCGTCTGCCATGATATCTGAACCCGCCCGACCTAGATTCACGAAGACTTCGAAGATATCGCCCCGGTCATCAACGTTGATTGAGATGAACGCTTTACCTATGGGGGTGGTCACTTTGTAGGTATGGCCAGACAGTACCTCGGGGCGCGGCTTCATTTCTACCGGTACGGCCTCCTGCGCTGGTTCAGCGCCAGCCACTTTCTTGCCAGCCAATTGATCGTAATACGAACCCTCTTTTTTGACTTCCAATATCTGCTTCTGGCGGCTGCCGTCGCGGTAGATCGTGATGCCCTTGCAGCCGGATTCGTAGGCCAGCCAGTAGGCGTCGCGCACGTCCTGCACGGTGGCTTCGTTGTTGAAGTTGATTGTCTTAGAAATGGCATTGTCGGTGTACTTCTGGAAGGCGGCTTGGGCCTTCAGATGCCATTCCGGCGTGATGTCGCCGGCCACCACGAAGGTCCGTCTCAGGTCAGCTGGCAGCTCTTCCATGTTTTGGATCGATCCGCCGTTGTTCTGAATTTTCTCGAGCAATTCTTCGGAGTACAATCCGCGATCTTCTAGGGCCTTCACGAAATAGAGGCTGCTTTGGAACATACGCTTACCTTCGATGGTGTTTTTCGAATAGGTGAGCGCAAATAGGGGCTCGCAACCGCTAGAACAGTCGGCCAACATCGCTGTAGTACCGGTGGGAGCGATGGTGGTGCGAGCGCCGTTGCGCGGACGAATTTCACCGGGCTTGTCGTAGATTGAACCCTTGAAGGCCGGGAACACTCCGCGCACTCGGGCCAACTCAACTGAAGCGTTGTCGCTCTCGGCCTGCACAAAGCGCATTACGCGCTCGGCGGCATCGTTGCCTTCTTTGGTATTGTAGCCAATTTGCATCTGCAGCAAGGCGTCGGCAAAACCCATAATGCCCAGGCCGATGCGCCTGATGGCGCGGGTGGTTATCCGGACCGCCTCGATCGGATATTCGTTCATGTCCAGCACATCGTCCAGGAAACGGGTACCGTTGTGTACCACGGTCCGCAGACGGTCCCAGTCGAAGTCGGTGGAGTCGTCATTTACGAATTTAGATAAGTTGATTTGGCCCAAGGTGCAGGCATCGTAGGGGAGCAGGGGCTGCTCGCCGCACGGGTTGGTGGCCTCGATCTGGCCGAGCTGGGGGGTGGGGTTGGCCCGCGAATTGTTGATGCGGTCGATCATAATCATTCCCGGGTCGCCGTACTGGTAGGCCAGCCGCGTGATCAGGTCGTAGACCTTCTTGGCGTTCAGGCGCCCGGCTTCTTTGCCGGTGTGCGGGTTCATCAGGGCGTAGCCGCGCAGTGGGTCACTCTCGTCGGCCCATTCGTGCAGTTTCTTCACTACCGCGTCGAGGCGTACAAGTTTGAGGTCGAGGTCGCGGGTTTGGTGAGCTTCGCGCACTTCGGCCATCAGCTCCTCAAAGTCGAGCGCTTTTTCGTAATCGGCCGGAAGGTGCTCGGCATCGCGTTTGACGGTTTCGTAGAAAGCCTCGTCGACGGTCACGGAAATGTTGAAGTTGGTCAGAGAAAACTCGTCGACTTTATAGATCATAAACAACAGGATGTCGGGGTGGTTGTAATGCAGGATGCCCATGTTTGCACCGCGGCGCACACCGCCCTGGCGGATGCTCGACGTGATGTCGTTGTAGGTCTGCATGAAAGCTACGGGACCGGTGGTGGTGCCGCCCGAGCTGGCGATCACATCGCCTTTGGGACGCAGGCGAGAGAACGAAAAACCGGTACCGCCGCCGCTCTTGTGAATCCGCGCCATATCGGTTGCCGTGTCGAGAATCGCGTTCAGGTCATCGGGCACCGGCAGCACGAAGCAAGCCGACAGCTGCTCGTTGAGTTTTCCTGCGTTGAGCATGGTCGGGGTGTTGGCCACGTATTCCTGGCGGGACATCATCCCGTAGAATGTGCGTGCCATCTCCAGGTGCTGTTGGCGGGGGTTCTCACTATAGAGGCGCTCGGCCGTGGCGATGTTGTAGCAAATCCGCCAAAGCATCTGCTTGGGCGACTCAATTGGTGTACCGTCCTTATCCCGAAACGCGTAACGGGTGCGGCCGATATACCAGGCGTTTTCCGAAAAGCTCGGTTCCGGCAGATCGTCCGGTGCCGCCGGAATTTCTTTACCGACCGCGTAGATCTCTTCTAATCGTTCTCGGTCTTCCGGCGATTCAACTTCAATATTATTGGCCAATAATGCTTGTAGTGTACTTCTCATCGTTTCCCCTGGATTCCCCTTATTTGTTGTTATATGGTTTCGAACTCGAACCGGTGACTATGCTTTTCTCAAGCTTCTGGCTTTGTCTCGATGGTGCGCCCAGTACTCTGGTGCAGGAGCTCCTTGACCTCGCTTTGAAACGACCGGGCATCGGTGAAGTCGCGGTAGACACTGGCAAATCGAATGTATGCCACGTCATCGAGCGCTTTCAATCGCGTCATCACCAGGCTGCCGATGTTCTCGGCCGGAACTTCGCGCGCTTTGGCGTTGCGGAGTTCCAACTCGACCTCTTGGACGAGCCGGTCAATCTGCTCGCTGGTAATCGGCCGCTTGGCGGCTGCCAAGGTAATGCCGGTCCGCAGCTTGTCCGGATTGAATGCCTCGCGGCGGCCGTCGTGTTTGGCCACCATTAGATCCATTTGCTCCACCCGTTCATACGTCGTGAACCGTTGATGACAGCCCAAGCACTCCCGGCGCCTGCGGGTGCTTACGGCGTCAGCTTCGCGCTTGTCTATTACTCTGGTGTCACAGTGTTCGCATAAAGGGCAAATCACCGGCGTTCCTCCTTACCGAAATATTAGCCTTCCATTGTCCAAATGGGTTGCATAATTTCGTCTTCCTGCACATAATGTGATAGTTGCTGCACCACAACGAGTTGTGTTACGTTAGCATTATGAACGCTACATATTGTGTTAGTCAACAATAAAAGCCTAAAAGTCCCAAGAAGGAGATTCCCGTGTTGAAGACCGTTTCTGAGTCCACATTTGAAGCCGAAGTTATTAAGTCCGACCGACCCGTGCTGGTCGATCTGTGGGCTCCTTGGTGCGGTCCCTGTATTGCCATGGAACCTGCCATGAAAGAGCTAGCCATCGAATTTGACGGCAAAGTTGATGTCGCCAAAGTTAACGTTGATGAAAATCCCACCCTCGCCCAAAGCCTCGACGTCATGAGTATTCCTACCCTGATGCTGTTTAAGGGTGGCCAGCCGGTTGAGCGCCTGATCGGCCTCACCCCCAAAGATAAACTCACCGGCGTCTTGACCGCCGCCCTTGCCTAGGAGGACCCTTCTAGTGTTAACTCACCGCAAACTCATTATTATCGGATCTGGGCCGGCCGGACTGACCGCCGCCATTTACGGCTCGCGGGCCAACCTGCAGCCGCTCCTGATAGAGGGCGAACCTGTCGGTGCGGGCGATCAGCCTGGGGGCCAGCTCATGGATACTACCGAGATCGAAAATTATCCCGGCGCAGTGGGTGTCCAGGGCCCGGCTCTCATGGCTACCATGCGCCAGCAAGCTGCCAGCTTCGGTACTGAAATCATTACCAAGCGCGTTACCAAGGTAGACCTTTCTCAGCGGCCGTTTCGGGTGTGGGTGGGCGCCGACGAATATACCGCCGACACAGTGATTATCTCCACCGGTGCCAAACCTCTCATGCTCGGGTTAGACGCCGAATGGCGGCTCATGGGCCGCGGGGTATCGGCCTGCGCCACCTGCGACGGGTTCTTCTTCCGCGGCAAAGATATAGCCGTGGTCGGCGGGGGAGACACCGCCATGGAAGAAGCCATTTTTCTCACCAACTTTGCCGCCAGTGTCACCGTGATTCACCGCCGCGACGCTCTGCGCGCCAGTAAAGTGATGCAAGATCGTGCCATGGCCAATCCCAAGATCAAATTCCAGTGGAACACGCGGGTGGTTGGCCTCGACGGCCAAGATCGCCTCGAAAGCTTGCAGCTCAAAGACACCGCAACCGGTGCCGTCTCCAACCGCAAAATCGACGGGCTGTTCATTGCCATCGGCCACCAACCCAACTCCCAGCTATTTGTCGGCCAGCTCGATACCCGGCCCGACGGCTATATTGTGACCAAAGGCGTCTCCACTAGTGTTCCGGGAGTATACGCTTGCGGCGACGTGCAGGATTCGCGCTATCGCCAGGCCGTCACCTCGGCCGGCACCGGCTGTATGGCCGCCCTCGACGCCCAGCGCTTCCTGGAGGAGCAAGGTGAGACCGCCAAACCCGATCACACAAAGTCCGCCCCGACCAAGGCCGCCTCAGCCACTAAATAATTCCCTATTAAGATGTAGATTTGTCGCGCTGTCGATTATCGAGAGTGTTAGTTTTCTAGTTATCTCTACCCTGTAGAGTACACGTATCCCGAAATTACTCTTGTCAGAATACTCTTCTGAAAAGAGTAATTTTCGCATATAGACACCCCCTCCCTAAAATCAAAATCAAATTAAACATGAAGAGACCCCTCAGGCATCGCCCCGCCACATTGACGGTTTGATGCCCGAGGGGCTTTTGCTTCTAGAGCTTGTCGAACTCGCTCACGGGGACTACTACCATCGCCCCTTCGGGGCACCCGTTTTTCAGCTCGAAGAGTGCCCGGTCCCTCTTGTGGAGGTTATGTCGGCAGTAGAAAACCGCCAAAACACTCTCGTCGTCCCGAGAAATCTCGGTGAGGGTGCTCCCAGCCGGCAAGTAGTACTCCATATCTCGCGCTACCGCCCCTCCTCGTAGCCGAGCCTCATTCCAGAAAAACGTGGAACTGCGCTTGAGCGTGAGGGTTATTGGTGCCCGCGGCTTCGGGTGACGCCGGGCGTAGA
>JAYUCF010000043.1:0-12977 GCA_043740495.1 bacterium | reverse complement strand
GGCCAAAGCGGTGATACCGCCGTGAGGTCCTCCGCCGGTGCCACCGGCCCCATGCAATTCATGCCCGCCACTTTCAATCATTACGCTCTCGACGGCGATGGCAACGGTACCAAAGACATTACCGACGTCGATGACGCCCTTCTCACGGCCGGCCGCTACCTCGCCGCCGGTGGCGCCGCCCGCGGCAACTACCAAACCGCCCTGTACAACTACAACCATTCCAACGCTTACGTCGCCAATGTCCTGACAGTCGCCCACCGCCTCGGACTCTAGCCGCGCTTGCTCAACGTCTAAATACTACTTATGCTTATACTATGCTAAAACTATTTCGCCAGCCCACCCTTCTGTGCTTCTCACCTCCCGTCATGATCGCCACCATCATCATCGAGCTGGCGCTCGCCGGCTGGGTCATTATCCGCTACGCCACCAGCACCGCCAAGAGGCTGATTGTGACCCTGCTGTTTTCCCTCGCTGCTTTTCAGCTCGCCGAATACAACGTCTGCAGCTCCGCTCCAGTTGATCTATTCTGGTCACGGTTCGGCTATATCTTCATTACTATTCTGCCTCCGCTGGGTATCCACCTGTTACTCCGGATCCGCCGAGAGTCCCGGCCCAAACTCCTCGCTTTGAGCTACGCCACCGCTGCCGGATTTACGGCCGCCTTCGCCTTTTTATCTACCGGGCTCAATCACGGCGTCTGCGCGGGAAATTACGTCATCTTCATCTTGGCTAAGCCGCTCACCCAGTTCTATGATATCTATTATTTTAGCCTGGTTCTGATCGGGCTCTGGTTAGGGCTACGCCCGGCAACCAGCGTAACATCACTCACCCGCCGCCGCGGCCTCCTCTGGATGGTTATGGCCTATCTGGCCTTCAGCGTCCCTACCATCATTATTAATTTAATGCTTCCGGCCACCAAAGCCGCCGTTCCCTCAATCATGTGCGGGTTTGCGGTTGTCTTCGCCCTTATCATCGGCCTCAAAGTTGCCCCGCTTATCCTCAAGCAGTCACCGTTTCCTACTTCGCTTCCTTTGCCAAAAATTCCTTCACGCTAGCCACCGTATCCATAAACTGAGCCGGGAATATGATGGTGGAGTTTTTCTCGGCCGAGATCTCCGTCATCACCTGCAAGTTGCGCAGTTGCAGGGCAATCGGGTGCGCCGCTATGATGTCGGCGGCCTGCCCCAGCTTCTCCGCGCTTTCAAATTCCCCCGAAGCCGCAATAATTTTCGCCCGCTTCTCGCGCTCGGCCTCGGCCTGTTTGGCCATGGCTCGCTGCATGGAGTCGGGCAGCTGAATATCTTTCAGTTCCACCCGCGTCATCTCCACCCCCCATTGCTCCACCGTGCTCTCCAGCATCGTCATCACCTGTTTGTTAATCTGATCGGTCGAAGATAACACCTCATCGAGGGGGTGCTGCCCCACGATGTTGCGCACCGTGGTTTGTGATATCTGGTTGATAGCCTGCATCACATTATCAATCTCAACTAGCGACTTCGTCGGCTCCACCACGTGATAGTAAGCCACCGCTGCCACATCAATCGACACGTTATCTTTGGTAATCACTTTCTGGGACGGAATTGGCATCGTCATAATGCGCATATTCACCTTGCGCATCACGTCCACCAGCGGAATAATCACCCGCATTCCCGGCTCCTTGACGTGCAAAATCACCCGGCCAAACCGAAACACCACCCCGCGTTCGTACTGCTGCACTACCCGCAAACCGAAGACAATACCGATAACCGCCAAAGCAATCAGAATATTTACGAAGGCCATAATAATCTCCCATCACTAATGTTGGAACATTATGCGCTTTTTGGCTAGACAATACCAAATCGTGAGCGCAGTTCGGCCACTATGCTACCGAGCGGCAAAACTTCCTGTGCACCCGATGCCATGTCACGCAGGATTACCGTCTCTTCGCGCACCTCTTTTTGGCCAATAATAATCGCCAGCGGCACGCCGAGTTTATCCGCCCGCGCCAACTGTGATCCTATACCGTCGCGGTCAACCGCGCCCAGTGCCCCCACGCCGCCGTCGAGCAGGTGCTCAATCAGCCTAAATGCCGCCAACCGGGCTGGCTCACCCAGCGAAGCCACGTACACGCGTTTGGCATCCACCGCAGCCGCCTTGACGCCGGCCTCATCCATTTCGATCACGATCCGCTCGAGACCAAGGGCAAATCCGATTGCGGGAGTTGGCTGCCCACCCAGCCTCTCCACGAGAGCGTCGTACCGCCCGCCGCCGCCCAACGCGGATTGAGAGCCTTCACGTTCACCAAAAAATTCAAATACCGTCCGAGTATAATAATCCAGCCCCCTCACCAACAGCGGATTGAGCTCATATGCCACCCCCAGATCATCAAGATATTCGAGTACCCCCGAAAAATGCGCCTGGCAAGCCTCACAGAGATAATTCAGCGTCTGCGGAGCGTCAGCCAACACGGCCTGCGTGCTAGCTTCCTTCGAATCAAGCACCCGCAAGGGATTATTCACGTAACGCTCCCGATCCGCCGACGCCAACTTTTTTGCATTCGCAGTAAAATATTCAATCAACGCCTGTCTATACTTGCCCCTACAAGCCGCATCCCCGATGCTGTTGAGCTGAAGCGTAATATTTGTCAGATGTATCCGCCAGAAAAAGCGCTGCGCCAGGACAATTACTTGCGCGTCAATGCTGGGAGCTGCCTCACCGATTACTTCTACATTCACCTGATTAAATTGCCGTTGCCGACCGGCTTGGGGCCTATCGTACCTAAATAACGGCCCATAAGAGTACATCTTCACTGGTTGAGGCCTAGAGTTCATTCCGTGCTCAATAAACGCCCGCACTATCCCGGCGGTAAACTCGGGCCTCAGCGCCACGCCGTTATCGGAACGATCCGTGAACGCATACATTTCCTTCGAGACCGCGTCGGTATCGGCGCCCACTCCCCTCTCAAACAAAGCCTTATCTTCGAGCAATGGCGTCTCGATACGCCCGTATCCCGCCGACCGCGCTACCGAGCGAAACGCCGAAAGCAAAAAATCATATTCGACCGTCTGCTCTGGCAGTAAGTCGTACATACCCCGCAAGCTCTGAAGCTGTTGCTTTCCCATCTAAGTCCTTTTCTCACTGGAGCGTAACACGGCGGACTGGCACCCGCAAATCCCTCAGCCTAGTCAATTCGCCGCACGCTCTGCACTCCGCTCAACCTCTCGAGCGAACGACGCAGTTTCGAGAGCACGAACAGGTCTGGTACCTCCACCGTAAACTCAATGCGCGACACTTGAGTGTCCGGGTCTGTCTGCGATGCAATATTGCGCATATTGAGGCTCTGCCTAGCCACTCTCGCGGCGATATCCATCATTAAGCCAATTCTACTCGAGCCCTCCACCATCATTCGGCAGGCCAGCAATTCTGCACCCTCGGCCGTCTCCCATCGACACGAGGTATACCGTTCGACATCCGTCGGGATATTCCGGCAACCCAGGGCGTGCACCGTCACACCTTTGCCCCGGGTCACGTACCCGAGCAATGACTGCGGGTAGACCGGATTGCAACACACCGCCAGAGAGTGGTGCAGCTCACCCCCCTCGACTAATACCCGGCCGGTCGGCGCGGCCCGTTTCACCACCTTCACGTTCTTCGGTTTGGCCACATCCGGCACCAGCCGGCGAATCACCGAGATCAAACCCAGGCTACCCTCCCCTACTTGGGCAAATAAATCCTCCGGACTGCGTAGATGCAGATTATCCAGGGCATCTGCCATCTTGCGTTTTGGCACGTCCTGGACACGTTTCACCCCCCAAGTCTGCAATTCAGCCTCAATTGCCGTCCGCCCCGAAGCTACGTTCACATCGTGACTGGCCGCCTTAAACCAACTCCGTATCCGACTTTTCGCGTGGCTAGTAACCACCATGTTTAGCCAATCCCGGCTCGGGGCCGCCTCGCGCCGCTTTACAATATCAACTACATCGCGATTTTCGAGCGGAGTATCAAGCGGCAGCAACCGCCCGTTCACTTTCGCCCCCAGCACCTTCAAGCCCAAATCTGAGTGCACCGCAAAGGCAAAATCCAGCGACGTTGCCCCTTCCGGCAGCTCATACAAATCACCTTTTGGTGAGAACACGAAAATTCGGTCACCAAATAGTTCCAGCTTGGCCCCTTCCAAGAACTCCTGGCCGCTCAGCGCCGTCTGCTGCATCGAAGCTAGCTCCGTTACCCACCTCAAATTGGCTGGCCTAGCCACCGCACTTCCTCGTTTGGCGTAGGCCGACGTAGCCTTGTGCTCGTCGTAAAGGTAATGCGCGGCAAAGCCGAATTCAGCTGCTTCATGCATTTCGGGTGTGCGAATTTGAATCTCCGAAATTCGGCCCGCTTCGCCAAATACCGTAGTGTGTAAACTTTGATAGCCGTTCGGCTTCGGCACCGCGATATAATCCTTGATCCGATAAATCAGCGGCTTGTAGTTTTGGTGCAAAATGCCCAGCGTCTGATAGCATGACGCCACATCGGGCACGATAATACGCACGGCCACCAGGTCGTAGATCTTATCAATATCGCCCTGCGTCTTCACCAGCTTCTTATAAATACTGTAATAATGCTTCTGCCGAGCCTCAATCATGATCACCTCAACCCCGGCATTTTTCATATACCGCACAATGGCTCGTTTCAATCCAGCTAGGTAACTGGCCGAATTTCGTGTCACCTCCTCCACTTGCTCGCGCAAATTGTTGTATTCCTCGGGTTGAGCGTTTGCAAAGCTCACGTCTTCCAACTCTCCCTTCAGTTGACCCATCCCCAATCGGTCGGCCAGCGGTGCATAAACCTGAAGACTTTCCCAAGCAATTCGCGTGCGCCGCTCTTTATCCAGCGCAGCCAGAGTGCGGGTGTTGTGCAGCCGGTCGGCCAGCTTAATCAATATCACCCGAAAATCCTTGGTAGTCGCCAGTAGCAGCCTGCGCAAATTTTCGTTGTTGAGCTCCAATCTAGCGCTGTCGAGTGCCGGGCGCGGTGAGCTCGATAGCCCCAATTTTGTAACGCCGTTCACTAGCTCCGCCACCTTCAGGCCAAATTCTTTCTCGATCTGCTCGTGCGTCACCTCGGTATCCTCAACCACGTCGTGCAACAGCGCGGCCGCTATTGCCTCACTATCAAGCCCCCACCCCGCCACAATCTCCGCCACCGCGATCGGATGAGCCACATACGGCCCGCCCGAAGCTCGCTCCTGATCTCCGTGCGACCGCACCGCAAACGTTAATGCCCGGCCGATCAAATCATTCTCGGCCGGCTCAAACCTTGAACTGTCATATTGAATACGTAATTTATTCATGAATAATATTCAATAATACCAGCTGAACCGATGTTTTACCTTGAAACTCATTTGTGTTCAAGCTGCCCGTCACCGTAACTATCTGGCCCTCATGCAGCTCGGGATAGCCCTGAGCCATGCCAAATCCAATCGCTCCCAGGCTGTTACCCTCGCCATCGCGCATCTTCACGCTCAAATGCTGGCTATCCGTTCCCACCCGACGCACAGCCGTCACCACCAGACCCGTTAACCCAACCACTGGGCGCGGATTGCTATTGCCGTATGGCTCAAGCACTGCCAGCTGCTCGAGCCATGCTTCATCAACCCTCGCCAGATTGCCCAATGCAATATCCGGGATGGTCAGCTCATCGTCAACCGCACCCACGGGCATCGTCTCCAAATAGTAGTCGTTGAGCCCCCGCCTCAGCTCATCGAGTTTGGCCGCGTCGATCGTATAACCCGCCGCAAAATAATGGCCCCCAAACCGGCTTAGCAGCGGCGCCTGCGATCTCAAAGCCTCCACCATATTGTATCCCGGCACACTTCTGGCCGACCCCTTCACCTTGTCGTCTATCACTTGAGCCAACAATACCGGGCGCTGCCATTTTTCGGCTAATTTTGACGCCACTATCCCCACCACGCCGTGAGACCAATCCGGATGAGCCAAAACCAACACCGGATCATCCTGATACTCGGCGGCCATCGCGTCAGCCATTGCCAATATCGCCGCCTGATCCGCCCGCCGCTGGCGATTGAGCTCCTCGAGCTCACCTGCTATCTCCCGGGCCCGATCAGGATCGTCCGACATCACCAGCTCCAAACTCCTTGCCGCGTGCTCCAGCCGCCCAGCCGCGTTCATCCGCGGTCCCAGCACATAGCCCACCTCGTGAGCCGACACCCGACCAATCTCCACCCCGCCGACCCGTGCCAGGGCCCGCAGGCCAGATCGGCGCGTTCGCCGCAGCACCTTGAGCCCATAGCTGGCCAGCGCCCGGTTCTCGCCCACCAACGGCACCACATCGCAAATGGTCCCCATCGCCACCAGATCAAGCAACCACTTCTCCTGACCCGCCTCTGGCACTCCACCCGCCCGCTGCAATGCCTGCACCAATTTAAATGCCACACCTACCCCCGCCAACTCTTTAAACGGATACAGGTCACCTGGACGCTTCGGATCGATCACCGCTATCGCCTCGGGCAGCTCTTCAGGTACCGCGTGATGATCCGTAAGAATCAAATCAAGTCCATGTTCCCGCGCCCACCGCGCTTCACTGGCGCTGGTAATACCGCAGTCCACACTAATCACCAGCTGCGCCCCCTCCAGCTGCAGTCGCTCTAGAGCCGCCTGATTGATGCCGTACCCCTCCTCAAAGCGGTCTGGAATATAGCTTGAAATTTCCAGCCCCAATGGCGCCAACCCCTCCATCAATACCGCGCTCGCCGTAATGCCGTCGATGTCGTAGTCACCGTAGATCACCACCCGCTCCTTGCGGCCCGCCCCGGCCATAATCCGCTCTACTGCCAACCCCATATCACTCATCAGCATCGGATCATGCAGATCCCGCTCATAATCGGGGTACAAAAAAACGCCCATCTGCTCGGGCGTCATCCCCCTGGCCGTCAAAATATCAGCCACCACTTCCGGAATCACCTGCTCGTCTACCTGATTGCTCACGGCGTCTGTCATGCCCTTCAGTATATCAGCCTCTGAGACCCAAATCGGGTAGCGAATAATATTGGAACGTGTTCCCCAGCAACAAGATCGTTGCCGGGGAATACCACACTGCAGCATCTACTTCTGCGGCGGCTTTGCCACGTATCGCAGATTAGCGTGCCGTTAGGCGAGGGCGGAAACATTTATTGCACCAGTACATGGGCAATTTGCCAAGGACTCGCGTTTCAATCATTACCGTATAGCATTGCAGGCATTTCCTAGCTGTGGGCACTTGGGCTCCTCTAGAAACGGCATAGTTCGACTACCGCCTGAGTCGTGCTCGAGTGAACACAGGGACATATTATCATAATGGCCCGAAGCTAATCATCATAGGTTGGACGAGTTAGAACTTGCGCGACAGAAAGAAGAAGTTCGGATCGCTGCGAGGCACAAATCCCAGAGGGGTTTCGGGGACTCTGGATATTTCGCGGGGCCGATATACCGGACGGCGCGGATTGCGCACCAGAATAGTTTCAAGTATCCGTCTCATACCGCTCTCGTTCCCCGGTGAGCCTGACTTTTGAGCACTAGCCCCTGCAACTCACGGTAGAGTAAGAATTTCGGATTAGCGGCGTAGACCTTTGAGTTGCCCTCGTTTGTTACAGTCACAAAACCGACTTCCGCGAGCCGTTTCAGCTCTCGCTGCACGTTGCCAGGATCTTCTTTGATCATCTTGGCCAGCCCTCGCACGTGCATCCGGAAATCGGGGTATTTGGTGTATATTACGATAATTTTTCGTCGGGTTTTCGACGTAATGAATAATTCAAGCATAGTTTTTTGTATTGATATTAAGTGTTGTTAAATTGACTATACCCCAAGCACAAGCTAAATGCAAGCATTTATTACAACAGGCCGCTTTTAAGCTTCTGCTTTAGGCCTTGTTGGGCGTGAGCTTGGCTTTGGCTATCCGTTTGAGGCGATAGTTGTGTAGCGTCACCAACAACGGTGAGGCATTAAAGATCGATGAGTAGGTGCCGGACGCCACGCCGATCAGGAGTGCCAACACAAACATTCGGATCGATTGCCCACCGAATAAGAACAGTGCCAGCAGCGTCAGCAGCACCGTCATGGAGGTATTTACCGAACGAGCGATAGTCTCCAGGATCGAGTCATTCACTATAGTTTCAAAACTCCCCTTCTCGCGGCGCAGATTCTCCCGAATTCGGTCGAACACCACAATGGTGTCATGCACCGAGAACCCGATGACCGTCAAAATAGCCGTCACAAACAAGGCATCAATCTCTACCCCGAAGAAGTGGCCCAAGATAGAGAAAACGCCGAGTACAAACAATGCGTCGTGCAGCAGCGCCACGATGGCCATGATACCGAAGCCCCACGGCGACACCGGCGGTGGTGCGTTGCGGAATGCAAACGCCACGTAGAAAACGATCGCCAATGATACCGCGATCAGGCTCACGATAGCGTTGGTCGCGATTGTACTTGACACCGTCGGGCCTACCGAGTCAAACGACAGCTCGGTAATTCCCTGGCTAGCCAAGGCCTTCTTGAACTTTTGGTGGTTAAGCTCATGAATATTCTGGGGCGACGGGTCGCGGAACCGAATTTGTGTCTGGTCAGACCCGCTCACTACCACCTTTATGTCCTGTAACCCGATGCCTTTGGCCGCAACTTCGATGCTGGAAGTGCTGATATTACCCTGCACCACCGACAGCTGCCCGGAATTAAAGTCGATACCCAGCTTTAATCCGAAAACGGCCAGCGACACCAAACCCGGAACAATCATCAGCAGTGAAATCCCGTACCAAATCCGGCGCTTTCCAATCAAATTCATTGTGTATCCTCCGCCGTTCTAACGCCGTACCAGCGGGGATGTCGGCCCCAGCTTTGGCGAATCGTCAGCCGCAACAGCGTCCGTGTCACCACGATGGCGGTAAACAACGACACCAAAACGCCCAGACCAAGCGTCACGGCGAACCCGCGGATAATCGGCGTGGCACTCGAAGTCATAAACAAGATCGTGCACGTAATCAAGGTAGATACGTTGGAATCACGGATGCTCGTCCACGCCCGGTCAAACGCCGCCTCCACCGCGGCCACATAGCTCTTGCCGGCCCTCAGTTCCTCTTTCATCCGCTCAAAGATCAGAATATTGGCATCCACCGCCATACCGATACTCAATATAAATCCGGCAATTCCGGCCAAAGTCAGCACGATCGTATAACCCGGTATCAGGACGCTCAGCTTGTATAACGTCAACGTGATGGTGGTGTATATGATCAGCGCCAGCACGGCCAGCAGCCCCGCCAGACGGTAGTATGCCAACATAAATAGCGCCACCACCCCCAGGCCAATCGCTCCGGCCACCAATGAGGCCCGGACAGATTCTTTGCCCAGTGTCGGGCCGACACTCCGCTGCTCCACTAAGGTTACCGGCACCGGCAGTGCCCCGGCCGTAATCTCCTCGGCGATCCGCTTGGCCTCTTTCACATCCAAGTTGCCGGACAATATCGCTGTCCCATCGGTAATTGGCTCGGTCTTAGCCGGACCAAACGTGGGCTGACCGTCGAGTACTGTCAGTAGCAGGTTACCGCTTTGGCTGAGCTTAGTCGTAAGATCACCAAATCGCTTAGTAGCATCCCCACCCTTGAGCTTGAGCCGCACCACTGGCTGAGCTCGTTGGGGATCGTAGTCGGCCGTCGCCGAGTCAATGTCCTTACCATCGATCCCGGTTGGCGTCGGTTGGTTGGTCTGTGAATTCACTTCCAAAAATTGCAGATTGGCGGTCTTACCGATCCGATCGATGGCCTCGTTCACATCCTTCACGCCCGGCAGGCTCACGCTCACCTTGTCGCTACCCTGCCGCTGCACTATCACTTCGCTCGTACCGCCGAAGTTGGCCCGTTTGGACATCACGTTTATCAGCGAATCCACTGCCGTCTGGCGCTGGGCAGCAGGAACGGCTTTCAGATCGGCCTGAAACACCAACTGCGCCCCGCCCTGCAAATCAAGTCCTTTCTTCACGCTCAGCTTGGTATTCTTGATGCCAATCGCGTTCAATACCACGTCTTCACGCGGCAACGCAATCACCGCCGTCACCACAGCAAGTGCACAGATTATTCCTAATTTCAGCCGTAAACTCATATCTGCTCCGCACTATATCTCAGATGAACTCTCAGCGTCAATTCTTAACTGGCGCTACACCCAATTCGCGACCACATTGTCTATCCGCTCCACCACCGTTGCGGGGTCAATTCCCGGCTCATCGGTATAATAATGCCCCACCGAAAAAAAACTCTCGGGAATATACAAATAGTGCATCTCGTCCACCAGCCGATGAATCCGATCAATTACCGAGGCCGGCCCCACCGGTATCGCCGCAATCAGTTTCTCCGCGTGCACCCTTTTCAAAAAATACAACGCAGCGTCAAATGACATACCGTTTTTGACTCCGTCTGTCGCCAGAATGATGTTTCGGCCGGCCAATTGTGCCGGATCCGCCAAACCGTGATCACCCACGACCGAGGTCATTCGATATATCTGATGCATCTTTTCTTCCTCCACATACCCGCGCATATCCTCCATATACTCTTCCATCTGACCCGGCGAGATCATCGAGTTGTAGCTAAATCCCCCACTCTGATCCATTGTACCGATAACCAGACTATCCTCTCCGGGGGCCGTAATCCGCGAGGTCAGCAACATTGTGAGCGTACAGTGCAGGCGGCAAGCAATCTGTTCACCCACCGCCACCCCGCCGGGCGACAAAGCTAGCACCACCGTGTTCTCGTAGCGGTAGCTCATCAACTCATCGGCCAGCCTATCACCTGCCTCTGCGCGATAATGAAAATACATACCATCACAATAGCAGGTACGTTCAGGAGTGTGCTAGGTCACACGACTCGCAGGGTATACTTTATAGTCTATGGAGAACCGGCACTACTATCTCATTACGCCCCTGGCCTATACCGGAAAGACCACGGCCTTTACCTATCATCACGATGGGCCGGCTATACCTATGGGGCAGGTTGTGGAAATTCCCATCTCCCGCCGCCGAGTAGTTGGCGTGGTGAGCTCAGAGGTTGATCCCCCTGCTTTTAATACCAAATCGGTGGAGGCAATCTTGGCTCTGCCGCCTATTCCCAACGAGCTTTGCCAGCTCGCCTCCTGGATGGCTACCTTCTACGCCTCTAGTCCGGCGAGCGTTTGGAGCACCATTCTGCCGGCCGGCATTACTAAGGGCCGCCGAGAAGTAAAACCGGCCCCTCCGCTCACCGCGGGCGGGCTGCCCACCGACCGGCTGACCAGCGAGCAGGCGTCAGCGCTGAATCAAATCCACCGCTCCCCCCATTCCGCCCATCTCGTTCAAGGTGTCACCGGATCAGGTAAAACCCGACTCTACCTCGAGCTCACGGCCGAAGCCATCGCCGCCGGCCGATCGGTCATTATTCTCGTACCAGAAATTACCCTCACCCAGCAAGTCGTCGGCCAGTTCGAAGCCGCCTTTGGCAATCTGGTGCTCACCACCCACTCCAAACTCACCGAAGCCAAACGGCATGGCATTTGGACCGAAGCAAATACTGCGGCTGGCAACGGCGAACCGCGCATCATCATCGGGCCGCGCAGTTGCCTGTTTATCCCCGTCCACAATCTTGGGCTCATCGTGATCGACGAATGTCACGAAACCACCTACAAGCAAGACCAGCACCCCCGCTACCAGACCGTCACTACGGCCGCCTATCGCGCCCGTCTCAGTAGCGCCCGACTCGTGATGGGCTCCGCCACCCCCGGTTTGGGCGAGCTCTACCTAGCCCAAATCGGACGCATTGAACACATTCTACTTACCGTTCGAGCCAACAAAATATTGCATTCCGAAGCCAAAATTATTGATCTTCGCGACAAAGATCTATTCACATTGAGCAAATTTATTACTCAGCCATTGATCGAGGCTATTACCGCCACCATTACCGCCGGCCGCCAAACCCTGCTCTACCTCAACCGCCGCGGCAGCGCCTCCAGCCAGATATGTGGTGATTGCGGTTATGTGAGCGTGTGTCCCAACTGCGCCCTACCGCTCACCTTCCACGCCGACCTCATGCGCCTCGTCTGCCACCATTGCAACTTCCGCCGCGCCAATGCCGCTATCTGCCCCGAATGCAACGGCAGCAATCTGCGCCTGCTCGGCGGTGGCACCAAACGCATTGAAGCCGAAGTCCAGCGCCTCTGGCCAGAGGCGCGCGTCGCCCGGCTCGATAGAGATTCAGCCACTCTCCCCTTCATCAAGACCGTTTTCAAACAGTTGCGCGCCGGCGAACTCGATATCCTCATTGGCACACAAATGATTGCCAAAGGCCTCGACCTCCCGGCCATCGACACCGTCGGCATCGTCTCGGCCGACACTATGTTGCATCTCCCCGACTTCACCGCCGCCGAGCGAACCTTTCAATTACTCAGCCAGGTCTCCGGCCGGGCCGGCCGGGGCGACCGACCCGGCCAGGTGTTCATTCAAACCTACACCCCCGCCCACCCGGCCATTGTGGCGGCCTCGATTGGTGCCTACGACGCCTTTGCTGCCGCTGAGCTCGCCGAGCGCCAAGCGCTGGCCTACCCGCCGTATGTTTACCTGCTCAAGCTCACCGTTGCTCTCCCCACCCAGCCCGCCGCTGAGTCCGAGGCCGCCCGGCTAGCCGGTGAGCTCCGGCGCCTACCCGACTTGAGCGTTATCGGTCCTGCGCCGGCATTTCTCGAGCTCCAGAGCTCAAAATACCATTGGATCATCACGGTCAAAGCTAAACATCGTCAACCACTGGTAGCCATTGCCGCCAACCTGCCCTCAGACCTCTGGACAGCCGATCTGGACCCCGTCAACCTGCTCTAGGCTCTCGAACTAGCCCGCACGCCCGCAATCCTGTAAAATGGCCTTGTAATGAACCTAGCAGACATCATCACCATACCGAATCCCAAGCTCCGTGAGCGTTCAAAGCGCATCGGCCATATCGACGATGCCAC
>JAYUCF010000042.1:0-1771 GCA_043740495.1 bacterium | reverse complement strand
CGGGGTTTCCGATTGTCTGGCGCGGTACGGCGAAAATCATTTTTCCGGCGACGGTTTGGAATACCCGAGTAACCTCGGTGAGCACTTCTTGGCCCATCAGTTTGTCTCCGTTATCAACCACGATCATGGTGCCGTCGGCGAGGTAGCCGACCCCCTGATTGCGCTCCTTGCCGGGCTGAACAACGCGCACTAGTAGTTCCTCGCCGGGCAGCACGACCGGTCGAATCGCGTTAGACAGTTCGTTGACGTTGAGCACACGCACCCCCTGAATTTGGGCAACGCGGTTGAGGTTGTAGTCGGTAGTTAGCACGTCGCAACCGAAGCGCTGAGCCAAGGCGACGAGTTTGGCGTCGACTTCGCGAATTTCTGGGGCATCGTCTTCGATGATAGTGATTTCAACGTCGGGAAGTTCACGCAGGGTGTTGAGAACGTCGAGCCCCCGGCGGCCGCGGCCACGGCGCATGGCATCATCGGAGTCGGCAATGTTTTGGAGCTCGGCCAGCACGAAGCGCGGCACGGACAGGCGGCCCGGTACGAAGCCAGCGGTGGCAATATCCGCGATGCGGCCATCGATTATTACCGAGGTATCAACCAGGATTTGCGGCAGCTGCGAGGTGCTACCGGGAGCAACGGTGGCATCGACACTCGCGGCTGGAGCCGCAGGATTCTTCACATTGAGAAACGGCATCATGGCCAGCAGGGCGGACTGGCGGGAATTCATTACGCCCATCATCACAAAGGTTAAAACAACTGATACGGCGATGGGCAAAGTACGGCCAATCGGCGAGGGCAGATTGCTGAGCGGTACGCTGGCTAAGGCGCCAAGCAGCAGGCCAATAATAGCACCACTTAGGCCGAATACTAAGCCCTGGATGGAGACGTGGCGCAAACGCAGGACCCCGAGAAAAAACACCAGAACGCCCACAATAGTTAATGATAAGGCCATAGTATCGGTCATAAGATAAGTCCTTGTGAATTATTGGTGTGTTGTGGAGAGCAGTTTAACTGCCGCCGCCACGTCGGAAACGCCCTTCATCCCCGCGACAGCCCCGAAGGCGGGACCGATAGCCACGCGGTACCCGAGCTTGGTAGCCTCGGCGACTCGCCGGGCAGACTGACTGACGGATCTGACTTCACCACTGAGGCCAACCTCGCCGAAGGTGACAAGTCCGTTTGGTATTTGCGTATCTTGAAAAGCCGAGGCAACGGATAAAATAATGGCTAAATCGGCGGCTGGCTCAGTGACCCGCAATCCGCCCACTACATTAACATAAATATCGGAAGAGCTCAAATCTAAGCCGGCGCGTTTCGAGAGTACGGCCACCAGCAAATTAAGCCGGTTGAGATCAAAACCAACGGCCGTGCGCTTCGGGTAGCCAAACGGGGTTGGCGAAACCAGCGCCTGCACTTCAACCAGCAACGGACGCGTGCCTTCGATGGTGGCGAGGACCACCGAGCCGGGTCCGGGGCGGCGCTCGGCCAGCAGAGCTTCGGACGGATTGGCTACCGGCACCAGGCCCTTTTCGCCCATCTCGAAAATGCCGACTTCGCTGGTGGAGCCAAAACGGTTTTTCACCCCCCGCAGAGCCTTAAACGCTCCATAGCGCTCCCCCTCCAAATAAAGCACCACGTCCACCAGGTGTTCAAGAATTTTGGGTCCGGCAATATTACCTTCCTTAGTGACGTGGCCAATAATCAGAATAGCCGGGCCGCGGCGCTTGGCCACCGCCTGAAGAACTTGGGCACTGGCAGTGATTTGGCCGACGGTGCC
>JAYUCF010000041.1:0-3854 GCA_043740495.1 bacterium | reverse complement strand
GTATTGCTCGTTGGCAACCCCACGCCTTACTGCGTCGAAGTGAGGTAGGGCGAGCTGCCTGTCAAACTTATGCAATGTACCCAATGCGGCCACGACATGACTCAATCCAATGGCAGCTGGCTGTGTATTTCCTGCGGTCACGTGCAGGCCGGCTCGACTGAGTCGGCCCCGCCGGCCACCGGGGTCTCGCTCCCTACCGCCCCGCCCGTTTCAGCTTCCGCCCCAGACACAGCGCCAAATCCGTCGTCGCCAGCTCCCGCCGGCCCGGGCTTCGGCACCGTCGGGGTACCATCCGCGACTGTATCCTCGTCTGGTGCGGATGGGCTGCTGCTACCCGTCCGTCGGTCTCGCCGCCTCAGCACCAAGTTGATCGCCCTCATCCTGGCCGCTCTCTTCGTCATCGGACTCATCGCCGCGGCCGTCTATCTGTATCTCATCGCTCCCCAGCTGGTCCTAACGTCTCACCTCGCCCGCCTCGTAGGAGCCAAGACTTCCGTGTTCAGCTCGGCTATCACCGCCGATTTCGGGGAAGGCTCAAGCTATTCCATCAAACTGGCCGGCAAGTACGACATCACCGATCAGACTAAGCCCAAACTCGACCTGAGCGTTACCGGCAAATCGGCCACTCCCGACGTCAAGTCCATTGCCGCCGCGGCCGCCCAAACCGGGACTCTGTCGGCTGACATCCGCTTGGTTTCGCAGGTCGCGTACTTCAAGATTGACAGCATGAGCCTACTCTCCGCCTTAATCCCCGTTTCGATTTCCAAAGACTGGTACAAATACGACCTTTCCAGCTCCACCAACACATCCAAATGCCTCGATACCAAGAAAGATTCCGGGTCATTATTTGGCAGCTCCATCCTGACCAAAGTACCCGTCAAAGGCGCCGCCTTCAAGGGCCTTGAATCCATAAATGGCAACCCGAGGTTTCACTACTCTGGCACCATAGACAACAGCAAACTTAAGGCGGCGATTGATAATGCCAACAAAAAACTTTCCGCCGACTGCCAGCTCGATGTCTCTCCAGACGATTACAAGTCTGTTACCGTCACCTACGAACTGTGGCGGGGATGGTCACAAGATCGGATCACGTTTGAGATTGCGGATTCCGCTGCCAAAACCAAGTCCGTCGTCACCTTCGACACCGGTGCATACAACCAGCCCGTGAAAATCGATGCACCCAAAGACGCCAAAGATGTCTCCGATCTGCTGTCTGCCTTTGGCTCCGCCGGCTCTGACGGTTCTGCCGATACGTCGCCGACGACCACCCGGACCAACGTCCCCGCCGCTACCGCAACCGTGCAGCAAAAAGCCCGCGATACCCAGCGCAAAACCGATATCCGCAGCCTGCAAAAGGGTCTCGAGGAATATTTCGTGAACAATAATGCCTACCCCAAAACCTTAGCCGAGCTCACCAAGGCTGCGGTTGATAGTCCCCCCATTTTTAAATCAATCCCCGCCGACCCCACGAATAAAGCGCCCTTCGGCTACACCTACGCGCCGGGTACTCTGGATAAAGGCGCCTACACCACCTACACTTTGCGGGCCTGCCTGGAAAATGCCGCCGACACCGGCAACTTCGTCACCAATCCTGTCACTCCGTGCAAAACTGCCACCTTCGAACTGGTTAGCGTCAATTAGCTCCGGCCTAGCTTCTGAGCTATCATCGGTAATGTGCATCCACTCCTATCTGAACTCAATGATCAACAGCGCCTGGCCGCCGTTACCACCGAGGGCCCGGTCTTAATTTTGGCCGGCGCCGGCTCGGGTAAAACTAAAGCTCTCACTCACCGTGTGGCCTACCTGGTGGCAGAAAAGCACGTCGACCCCAGCAGCATCCTGGCTGTGACCTTTACCAATAAGGCGGCCGGCGAAATGCGCGGCCGGGTACTGGGTTTGCTCGGTCAAAACCCCCTCAACCGCGGCTACCTGCCTTATATTGGCACCTTCCACTCGGTTTGTTTGCGTTTATTGCGCCGCGAAAGTGCCGCCATCGGTCTGGCTTCAAACTTCCTTATTTTTGATACCGGCGACTCTCAGACTGCCATCAAGCGGGCCATGCGCACCCTCGGCATCGACGACAAAACCCTCACCCCAGCGCTGATCCACAACCTCATCTCCAGTGCAAAAAACGAACTGATCGGCCCGCCGGCTTATGCCAAACTTGCCGCCGGCAAGGCCCAAACCGCCGCCGCCAAAGTCTATACGGTATATCAGTCATTACTGAGTGAGGCGGGCGCCCTCGACTTCGATGATCTCATTTATCGCACCGTCGAAATGTTTAACACCTATCCGGAAATTCTTGTTAATTATCAGCGGCAATTCAGCCACATTATGGTCGATGAGTATCAGGACACCAATCACGCGCAGTATCAGATTACCAAGATGCTGGCGGCCGCCCATCACAACATTTGCGTAGTGGGGGACGACTGGCAATCGATTTACAGCTGGCGCGGTGCCAACTTTCAAAACATTCTCGATTTTGAGAAAGATTATCCCGCTGCCACTGTCATCAAGCTCGAGCAAAATTACCGCTCGACCAAGCACATTCTCGACGCGGCCCACGCCGTGATTGCCAAAAACCGTGTCCGCAGCGATAAAAAACTCTGGACCGATCGCGGCGACGGGGCGGGCATCGGGATTATCAACGTCTACAACGAAATCCAAGAGGCCGAAACCATAGTGGCGCGCATTCGGCAGCTGCGGATTGAGGATAAACGCGAGCTGCATGATTTTGCCGTTTTGTATCGCACCAACGCTCAATCGCGCTCACTCGAGGAGGGCTTTTTGCGCGCCGGCCTGCCGTACAAAATCGTCGGTGGCACGCGGTTTTACGAACGCAAGGAAATCAAAGACGCCCTGGCCTATCTGCGCTTCATTTATCAACCCGACGACATAGTCGGTTTTGGCCGCATCATCAATTTGCCGCCGCGCGGCCTCGGCGACGTCACCCTTGGCCGCGTCGACGCTTGGCGCCGAATACAGCCGGCTCGAGGAGACGGATCACAAGGAAATACCTCTTCGCCCGCGAGTACCGGTTCTGTTAACGGGACCGATGAAGAGACGGATCTCGTTCTCGAGCCAGAGGAGGTATTTACCGGAGAGTCCGGTATGATAAGCCGGACAATGAGCCTGCTCGAAGCCTGCCGCCAAGCTGATCGCATTCCCGGCCTCCAAACTCGCGCCGTCAACGCCCTGCAGGCCTTCGCTCTGCTCATCGACGGCCTGCGTGCCGAAATCCCCAAGCTCCCCGTGGGCCCGCTGCTCGATCTGGCCATTAAGCGCTCGGGCTACCTGGCGCATCTCGACGATGGCTCCATTCAGTCCGCCGACCGCATCGAAAACGTCAAAGAACTACTGAGCGTGGCCGAAACCTACAACGAGCTCTCACTCGAAGGCTTCCTCGAAGAGATCGCCCTCATCGCCGACATCGATAATTATTCACAGGAATCCAACGCCGTCACGCTAATGACCCTGCACGCCGCCAAAGGCCTCGAATTTCCAGTGGTGTTTATCCCCGGCGCCGAAGAGGGGATCTTCCCTCACTCCCGCTCCCTGTTCGACGCCGAGCAGATGGAAGAAGAGCGCCGCTTGTGCTACGTCGGTATGACCCGCGCCCGCGAGCAACTCTTTTTGCTCTACGCCAATTCCCGACTACTCTACGGTTCGACCAACCACAACCCCCCCTCGCGTTTCCTGCTTGAAATTCCGGCGGAGCTGCAGTCTGGTGGCAGCGAGTGGTCGAGCGCGTCCACGGGTCTCTCCGCCGCCGCCGGACACGCCGCGGGTGCCGGCAGCTGGAGCGCACAACCGATGCTCGCCGCCAGCGCCTTGCCCAGCAGCGAGGCGAGCGC
>JAYUCF010000040.1:0-16821 GCA_043740495.1 bacterium | reverse complement strand
ACGGAGTTGATCTGCTCGTCAATTTTGCGTGTAATCTCGCGGACGTAAAATGGGCGACCAGGATTATTAAAAAACAGGCTCAGAAGCTTCACTCGCGTTTTCGAACCAAACAGTTGTTCGACCATCTTATTTCCTCACGACCGTGATCTATTGTTACTGCTAACAGTATAGCAAACCGGTCACTTAGGAACAATCGACCACATTAGCGCCGCCGCCGCTATACCCATGACGGCAAAGGCCGCCCATAATCCGACCTTGGAAAGCCATTTACCCCGATATTCGCCCATCACATCCGAGCGGCTCGAAACTCGCGCAATTAGGTAAATTAGCGGCACCGCCGCGATGCCATTGAACACCGCAGTGAATATTAGGGCCTTGATAGGATCGACGCCGATGAAATTGAACACCAATCCGGCCAACGTTCCGAAGATGATTACAAAGTAGAATTCGCGCGCTTTTTTGAACTTTCGAAACAGCCCTTCGTGCCAACTGAACGTTTCGGACAGCGCATATGAAGACGAACCGGCCAACACCGGCACACTCATCAGCCCGATACCGATCACCCCCACCGCGAAGATCACTTTGGCTATGTAGCCGGCGTTTGGAAAGCTATGCACCAACGGTTCTAACGCCCTGGCCGCGTCGGCCGCCGAATCAATATTGGTAACGCCCGAGCTTCCCAGCACCACCGCCCCCACCACGATAACGAACCAGGCCATCACATTGGAAAACATCATCCCGATAGCGTTATCGATCCTCAGCCGTTTCAAATACGGTGCCGTCAACTTTGGCACCCCGCCGCGCTGGGCTAATCTATGCGCCGCAATTTCATCCTCCACTACCTCGCTCGTTTGCCAAAAGAATAAATATGGAGAAATAGTCGTCCCCAAGATCGCTACTAGGATGTAGAGATATTGTGGGGTCCACTCAATCCTTGGTATTACCGAGGTCCGCAGCACCTCTGACCACGGCACATTCACCAAAAAAGCCGTCACCGGGTACGCAAACAGCGTAATCGCTAGCCATTTGAGCATGCGCACATACGTTTTGTACGGCACGAAAACCTCCATGACCAGCATTACCACCGAGAATATCACCGCCAGCAGTGCATAGGGCAATACCGGCACCAATAGCCGCATACTCGCCGCCATCGCTCCGATGTCTGAACCAATATTGAGCGTGTTCGCCGCCACCACCAGTGCCACCACCGGATACAAAACCTTCTTGGGGTAATGCTCGCGGATCACCGCTGCCAGTCCCTTGCCCGTCACAGCCCCGATACGCATACACGCTTCCTGCACCGCCGTCATCAACGGATAGGTGAAAAACATCGTCCACGGCAATGCGTAGCCAAATTGCGCCCCAGCCTGAGAATACGTCGCCAGCCCCGACGGATCATCATCGGCCGCCCCGGTCACTATCCCGGGTCCGAAAATCCGCATAACCCGGCCGAACCCCCGCTGCACCGAGCGCCGCCTCGAGCCCGCCGGCGCCTTCGTGGCAGCCAATTCCGCCTCTGTTATAGCCTCATCTGGCAGAAGAATCATAGTGTACTAAGCATAAGCAAATTCACGCTCGCTGTCCAGATAAGCTGCTAGGTATTCCGGGGCTACCCGGGCCGCGTGACCGCCACCCTTACCGCCTCCTGCTCAAACAAGCCGTCGAGCGGCTCCAGCTTTTGAACGTCGTGTCGGCGCTTCAGGGCAGCCAGCAACAACTTATCGGCCAGTTGCGGATTCTTCGGCAACACTGGACCATGTAAATAAGTGCCAATCGCTTCCCCCGACACCGCCCCCTCAAAACCGCTCTTGGGGTTGTTGCCGCAGCCCTTCGACACCTTCGCAAGCGGTTGTTGCCCCACGTCGAGCTTGGTTGCCCCAGAGTGGTTCTCAAATCCCACTAACGTACCCAACTCATCGTTTTTTGCCACCACGTTGCCGATCATGCGCACGCTCCCAGCCCGCGTCGAGGCGCCGAACACCCCAATCCCGGGTATTACGTCGCCGGCCGCCGTCACAAACTCCCGGCCGAACAACTGATACAGCCCGCAAATCACCAACATTGGCACATTGTCCTTCACCATATCGCGAAGTCCGGCGCCGTGTCTGACCAAATCGGCCCCCACCGCCAGCTGACCCGAATCCTGCCCGCCGCCGCCAAACACCAGATCCACCGCCTCCCAATCGAACGCCTCGCCGATCTCCAGTTGGCGCACCTCGGCTCGGTAGCCGCGCCATTCCAGCCGTTTCACCAACGAAATAATATTGCCCATATCGCCGTAAATGTTCATTTCTCGGGGATACAGGTGCGCAATGGTGATCGTGCGGTTCAACGCGGCATCTCCTTCATGGTTTTACTCCGGGTTTTAAGCAGCTTGCGAATCTCCAGCATCGCGGTATACGTCGGCAAAATGTAGGCCGTCTCCCCCGCGGGTGTAGCTGCCACCAGCGCATCAATCCCCTCCGCCAGACTGGCTGCGGCTTTAGACTCCACCCCGGCATAATGCAGCCGCAGCGCCATATCCGCACCCCGAATGCCCGCCGTCAGTACGGTAGGATTTGAGCCCGCCAGAGCCTCAATCGGCACATCCCACAGCCACGAAACGTCACGGCCGTCGGCGGCCAAATCGTTAATCACGAACATCACCCGCACCGCCTCTCGGCCGATCACAAACGTCTGCAGCACTTGAGTAAACCCGGCCGGATTCTTGATCAATAGCAGCACCAACGTGCGCCCGCCGATCTCCACACGCTCCACCCGGCCAAACGCTGCTTGCGTGACCGCCAGCGTCTGCTGAATCACATCCACCCCAATTCCGACCCCCTGCCCCAAGCTAATCGCGGCCAAGGCATTGTACAAATTATACGTTCCCGGCAATGGAAAATTAAATGTGCTCCGTTTGCCCTTAATCGCCGCCACAAACCGGCTCCCTATCCGGTCCGCCTCCTCTACATTGGTAATCACCACCTCACCGACCGGCCTCGAGAAATCACCTTTCGGACAGCGATAATGTCCCAAGTGACCGTAAAATACTCGGCTAAACTCCAGCCTGGTTTGGCATACTGGGCAGCGGTCCGAATCCGTCGCCGTCAGGTGCGTGCCTACTGGGTTCACCGGCACGCCCTCAATCCCAAAATAATGCACATCCCCGGGCGTTTGGGCGTACTTTGCCAAGCTCGCTACCAATGGATCGTCGGCGTTCAGATACAGCTCGGCCGACGTTGCGGCAATTCCCTCGCCAATCAATTTAGCGGTGGTATCTAGCTCACCGTACCGATCCAGCTGGTCACGAAACAGGTTCGTCACAATAATGTGCGTCGGTTTCACCTCGGGCGCTACCAAGCGCAAGCTGGCCTCATCGACCTCAAACAGTCCCACCGTTGCCTTCAACCTGCCGCGCATATCCGCGGCCGCAATCAACGCCGACGTCACCCCCCGCTTCAGATTCGAACCGCTGCTATTGGTCACTACCTTCATGCCTTGAGCCGACAGCATTTCGCCGATCAGTTTGGTGGTGGTAGTTTTACCGTTCGTACCGGTCACCACAATCACCCCATCTCGCAACCCCGCCGCCAGCTTGCCGGACAGATGCGGATCCAGCATCTCCGCCACCACTCCGGGCAATGCCCCGCCTCCTCCTCGCCCCAGCGACTGGCTGAGTTTGGCCGCCATTTTGGCGGCAAGCAAAGTAAGCTTAACGTTCATGACTTAAGTATAGCTCAAAAACTCCCGTACCAACTGCTCCGCTTCGCCAGCACTCACCACCCAGCGAATGCTCAGATTACGCTTAAACCACGTCACCTGCTTCTTGTAGAGCGCCATGTCGCCGCTAGCAAAATCGGCCTTCGCCTGCTCAAGCGTTTTGGTACCCAACAGCAGCCCTTTGAACGCTCGGTAGCCAATCACCTCCATCGCCGGGCTATCCCAACCATAAGCTTCACTAATTACTCGTACTTCATCTATAAAGCCTTCTCCAAGCATTTTTTCAATTCTTTGTTCAACCCGTTGTTGAACAACTTCTTTGTTCAAAGTAGTTCCCAGTACCAGCGTCTGTGGTCGCACTTCAGTACGTCGTTGGCGCACCTCATCAACCGTCTCAATAGCCCGAATCACTCGCCGGCGGTTAGCCCTATCTACTCGCTCTAAGCCATCCGGATCCTTCGCCAACAGCAGCTCGAGTAGCTGGATGTCAGACATTGCCTCCAGTCTTTCGTGCACATTTGGATCAGACACCCTCGGAAACTCGTAATCAAACAGCACCGCATCGACATACAGCCCACTCCCCCCCACCAGTAGCGGCAGCTTGCCCCGGGCGGCAATGTCAGCAATCTGCGCCTCCGCCAACTGCTTAAATGCCGCTGCACTCAGCCGTTCACCTGGATCTACCAGATCGACCAGATGATGCGGTACTAGCGCCCGCTCCGCGGCTGTGGGCTTAGCCGTGCCAATATCCATTCCCCGGTAAATTGTCCGCGAATCGGCACATACCACCTCGCCGTTGAATAATTGCGCTAGCTGCAACGCCAAATCCGTCTTACCGGTAGCCGTGGGCCCAACGATTGCCACAAATTTCACTCTCTCATCAATCACGACTCACCCTCCCGCTCATCGGGCCACCACATCAGCGCGTCTACCTCCACCGCGTTATCCGCCCTCACGCTCACCCCCTCCGCCTCCAGCAACTGCGCCTGGGCACTTAGCCCTCCCGGGAACGCTCCCGCCAGGCCGCCTTGCTTATTCACAACACGGTACCACGGCAGCTCCTCGGGGCCGAAAT
The DNA here is from genome assembly GCA_043740495.1 of bacterium. Lineage (GTDB taxonomy): Bacteria > Patescibacteriota > Saccharimonadia > UBA4664 > UBA4664 > UBA5169. The sequence continues at coordinate 12,044 of JAYUCF010000040.1, read as the reverse complement.
GCGCAATACCGCCCACGATCCGAGCCGCCCGCGGACTGCCGCACAACGCCGCGATCTGGCCATACGTCATCACCCGACCGGCCGGTATCCGCGCCACCAAACCGTAAACCAATTCATTAAAACTTATACCCGTATCCATGGGCGACATTATGACACACTCGCGGCCGGGATGAAGAGGGTCAGCTAGCAGATTGCCAGCCGACCCCGTCCAAATATTTTCGTGCCCTTCCGGCACCATCACGGAGCCGTCACCCAGCCGAAATAGCGTATCTTGCCGACCAGGAGTATCCTCACCGACGTCACAAACACCGTGAACTGGCGGGTTAAACTCGGGTCGTCGAGATACTCCAGATCGTATCGGATGATGTCAGTGCAGGCCGATCGGATTTGGTGCCACCCGGACAAGCCGGGGCGCACGAGCTTCCGACGAGTCTCCCAACCCACTATCCGCTCCAGACAATCTCCGTTAAGTCCCCGGATCTTGACGAAGTTCAGCGATAGAAGCGGGCGAGGCCCCACCATGCTCATCTGACCGAGCAACACGTTAACCAGTTGTGGCAGCTCATCTAAACCGCGATCACGCAGTAATCTTCCTATGGGCAGCGTATTTGCATTGCCCAGGGCGGCAAAATCGAGCGTGACTCCGGCGTCCTCGTGCGGACGAATCGTTCGCAGCTTGAGGCAAGAAAACTCGCGCCCACCACGGCCAATCCGCTTAGACAGGTAGAACGGCGGGTACCGGTAGACCAGCCACATCACCCCGGCCAGTACCATCACTACGAACATCGCCGGGAAAAAGAGCAGCCCCGCGATTGCTACGTCCATTACTCGCCTCACGACCATCACCCCTATCCTTTTTTAGAAGGTACGTCGAACCAAACTCTGACACTCTAAATATATCATGAAGCATAAGCGCTAATATGTGCGTTAAATGCCGGGGTTTGTGGGCAAATCTTACGCGCACCGCTTTAAAGTGTGCTCTTTTGCGACCTTTCAGCTACCTCACCCTGCACCGCCTTCACAAACTCATCCACACTCAAACTTCCATCAAAGTCACCGTGGCCCTGACGCAGGCGCGGGCTCACCATGCCGCTCTCGCGCTCTTTGTCGCCGATCACCAACGTATACGGTATCTTGGACAACCCCGCCGCCCGAATCTTCTTGCCGACACTCTCGGGCGCACTGTCTACACCCACCCGCAGCCCCTTTAACTCAAATTCTAATCTCAATTTCTCGGTATAGTCCAAAATTGCATCGGTTTCGTTAATCGGAGCCAGACGCACCTGCTCCGGCGCCAACCAGGTCGGGAAAGCCCCGGCCGTAGTCTCGATCAGCTGCACCATAAACCGCTCCAATGAACCCATCACCGCGCAGTGCATCATCACTATGCGCTCGCGCTCACCCGCCTCATTCGTACACGCCAGGTCAAATCCTTCCGGCTGGTTAAAATCGAGCTGAATCGTGGCCGCCTGGAATTCTCGGCCAAATGCATCCCGCGCCATAAAGTCGACCTTCGGGCCGTAAAACGCCGCCTCACCGAGGCCGTCCACATATTCCACACCCTTTTTCTCAATAGCCGCTTTCATCTGGGCCTCGGCCTGCTTCCAGTGCTCCTCAGACCCGCTATAGGCCTCCATGTTCGCCGGATCGTGTCGGCTAAAGCGAATCTTGAGCTTAATTCCGAACGTCTCGTTGAACTTCTCGATGACGTTCCACAACCGGTCGATTTCACCCTCTACTTGATTTGCCCTGGCAAACACATGCGCGTCATCTTGCGTGATCGACCGCACCCTGGTGAGCCCGCTCAGCTCACCGCTCTGCTCGTCTCGGTACACCATGGTCGTTTCGCGATAGCGAATCGGTAGATCCCGGTAACTGCGCGGCTGTGAGGCATATATCTGGGTATGGTGCGGGCAGTTCATCGGCTTCATCGCAAATGTATGCCCCTCACGGGTCTCGATCTTAAACAGCTCATCCGAAAACTTCTTCCAGTGCCCGCTCTTTTCGTACAGATCTTTCTTGGTTATATGAGGAATCGTCACCGCTTGGAAGCCACCCCCAATGGTTTGGCGCAGCTCCTGCACGTACCGGTTTAATTCCTCTCGCACCAAGGTACCCTTCGGCGTGTAAAGTGGCAAGCCTCCGCCCACCAAGTCTGAAAACACAAACAAATCTAGTTCTTTACCCAACTTGCGATGATCGCGTTTTTCGGCCTCTTTCAGAAGCTCCAAGTGCTGATTCAATTCGACCTTTGTTGTAAATCCTACACCATAGATCCTCTGAAGTTGAGCGTTCTTTTCGTTCCCGCGCCAGTACGCCCCAGATACGCGCATCAGTTTAAAAGCTCCTACCTTGCCCGTCGACTCCACGTGCGGCCCACGGCATAAGTCGGTGAACGGACCTTCCGTGTACGTGGTAACCTCGTCTACTTTAGGGCCCTTACCCACCCCCAACTGTGACCGATCAATTTCTTTCGCCACAGTGGTCCCGTGCTTCTTAAGATCATCAAGCAGATCTACTTTATAGGTCTGCCCCTTATCACTAAAGTACTTCGCAGCCTCATCCAGCTTCATTGAGGATCGTTCAAACACGTAATCCGCCTTCACGATCTCGTGCATTTTGTGTTCAATCTTTGTTAAATCTTCGACTGTGATGGGATTAGGCGCGTCCACGTCGTAGTAGAACCCATGCTCCACCACCGGCCCGATCCCAAACTTCACCCCCGGGTACAATTCCTGAATTGCCGTCGCCATAATGTGCGCCAGCGAGTGCCTCATCGCGTATAATTGCTGCCCTTGTTCTTCTTCATGCTTGCTCATACTTGCTCCTTTTATACAAAAACAACGCACAATTGCTTGTGCGTCTGGACCCTTTTGGGGCGGTTCCACCAGACTTTCCTGACAACTCAGGACTCTCATTGGTTCCGGTGTGCGCCGCCGGCAACGAGGCTCGCGGGATGGTGAAACCCGGTCTACACCGTATTGGACTAGGTTGATTATTGCAAAATATATCTCTCTAGGCAATCCCAGCGGACAAGTAGTCCTTCTGCCTCCCCATGATAGTCATTCTACGAAAGGGGGCCGCTGACCTTTAGCCAACTTGTCTGCTATATCGCGAGCTTCTTCCGGCGTTTCAATCAACTCGCCCTTTGGCCACGCTCCTTTATTTTGATTGGGCTCCTCTTGGTCGGGAGGTTCAACCTCCGATATAGAAGCCTCCGGGTATTCAGGCCGTCCAGCAGCCCTGAGCTTCACTTTGTATAACCTCTCTTGCACCTCTGAATAGTCCTTATATACCTTGCTAGCGGTTTGAAGCTGCACTTCGTGTAGCGCGGTCCGGTGATTTTGATCCGCTTCAATTGCCGCTTTCGCTGCCTCAAGTTTTACGCGAGCATCAGCCGTATTTGCTCTAGCTCTCTCGTACGCCAGATCAATGGCACTCTTCTGCTTATCCTGTTCACTCTTCTTCTTATCCTTTTGGATTACTTCAAGCACCTGGCGAGACTGGTTAGATCCCGTGTGCGCCGCTTCAATCCGGGCGGCTTTGTCCGGAGCATCCGCCTCAGTCTTTGCCTTGGCCGCTGCTTCCGTCACGGCCCGTTGAGCCGCCTGAATCTGCCCCTCTCCCTCCACGCTCGCTTCCGGAATGACGAGATACTCTGAAGTCTCTGCTGCGCGAGCTGGAGATACTCCGCTATTCACCTCAGCGGCATCCCGCCGCACGCGAGCGAGAATTTGCTCGGCCCGAGCGGCCACCCTCTCCTGAGACGTTGTGGCTATTGGTTCGTCGGGCGCCGCTTCTGGTAACGGATCCCCCTCAATCTGAGTTGCCTCAGCCCGTCGGGCAGCAATTTCTGCAGTTACCCGCAAAGCTGCAGTCTTCGGGTCCTCGACATCATCGGGATCGCGAAAAAGATCACCCTGCTCATATGATGGCCCGTGTTCGCCCATAATCGCCCTATTCCTTCCCCGGAGGGTGCTCTTTTTCAGATGTGTGCTCCACCCGCTCAGGACGCTTCCAGCCATCATCATCCTGAGACGTAGCCTCATCCGGCGCCTCGTAAGGCTCAGCCGTGCCGCCCAGCCCGCCCGGACGCTTAGGGGACTTTGCCCGCTCAAGTGCCTCTTGAATTCGTTTGTTTTCGGCTTCGGCCATCGTGTGCGCCCCTTGTTATACCCCCATCATACCAAAAACCGCCCCAAAAAGGCGGCGAAGAAATAATTACTGGTGGGTCCTAGAGGATTCGAACCTCTGACCTCCTCAACGTCAATGAGGCGCTCTAGCCAACTGAGCTAAGGACCCGTACCGTTACAAGCTCGTAATATAGCCTAATTCGTGCCTCCAAGCAACCCGCCAGATGAAAATATAGCTGCTTTATGTCATAATCCATCACTGCAGTTGAAAACTGTCGCTCCTACAACCCGAAATGAGGCGGCCACAATGGCTGACGCAACAAGCACGAATCCGCTCGACCGGCTCGACATGCTCATCAACGAGATTGTCAACGACCAGGTGACAGTACTGCAAATAGCCGCTGCATCACTGGCAGCCCATCAAGCAGTAGACGCCCAATACGCGCCTCAGCTCAACCCGCTGTTCCGCCGTATCTGGGCCAACTTTCTGGAGGTGCAGAGCATCGCGACCACCCACGCCAAGGATATCCTGCCCAAGGACAAGAAGAGCTCCCGGAGGAGCACTGGCATCGTCGGCTGGCGGGTAAATGCCGAAGTCGTAATGAATGTCAGCCTCGATGAAATGATCACGCGCATCAAGGAGCAAGGCCAAACAATCAGTCGCAAATTCCTTCGCCGCAAGTTTGCCTGGGAGCTGCGGTTAGGTAACATCAAGGCCATCGAAAACGCCGATGACGTTACCAAGGTTGCGGGCCTGGAAGTCTCTCGCCTGGACGACTTCTACATTGACCCCTACAATGGTTTCCGCCTGTCCACGGCCAACCCGTTGTGGCCTACCCTCGAAGGCATCACAAATTCAAAGTTATACCGAATCATCTTCCCTGAGAGCGACAGCTGACCGATCCCGCTTCATCCCTAGCCCCCGGCGAGGCGCTCGCCTCGCCGGGGCGCTCGCCCTTCCCGCACTGATAAATATAAGCTACAATTTCGTGGTTATGTGAGGGCAATTAGCTCAGTTGGTTAGAGCGCACGGTTCACATCCGTGAGGTCACAGGTTCGAGTCCTGTATTGCCCACCAGTTTATATTTCAGCAAGAGCCGCATGGCTCTTTTTGTTATACTAAAGCCATGAACGAACGAGCCCCTAGTCGGCAAATCGCCTCATCCATCCTTGTCGGCCTGACCTGCCTGAGCGGATTTTTGCTCATGTTTTTGCACAGCCCCGGTTTGGGTTGGCCGCTCCTGCTAATCACACTTATTCTCACACTCACCTGGCCGCACCCCATCCGCCGGGATTTAACGCTAGTAATATTGGCGCTCGGGTTTGTGAGCATAGCGCCCATCAGCACTGGTACCGATATTCGGCACATGCTGATTATGGGGCTACTGGTGACTTTGGCGATCGTCATCCCGTATTTAATATCATCCCGGATATACCACGACAATATCTTCCAGCTCCCACTCCACAAAGGACGGTCTTGGCGCCGCGCCGAGATCGGCTATATTATTTTTACCGCCGTCATTGGCTATCTCGTTTTGCCGTTTTATATGTCGAGCACAGGTTCATACCATAACTGGACCGTAGAGCCGAATGTGAGAAGCCTCCTTCTGCTATTCATCGGCACCAATGCTCTAGGCATTTGGGACGAAGTGTTTTTTATTGCAACTCTGCTGGCAGTTTTCCGTCGTCACCTACCTTTTGTGTGGGCCAATATCGCTCAGGCGACATTATGGGTCTCATTTCTGTACGAGCTGGGTTTTAGAGGCTGGGGGCCGATTCCGGTCTTCATATTTGCCCTGCTGCAGGGCGAAATTTTCCGGCGTACCAAATCGATCGACTACATTATCGCCATCCATCTCACGCTTGATTTCATGCTGTACCTAGCCTTGGTTCACGCGTATTTCCCGAGTTGGCTACCAATTTTTATCATACAATAAAGAAACAATATATATTTTGCCCTTGAAACATTTTGCTTGTGCTTGCAGCAATACCCGTGCCAGTTTACGCTATTTGTACTATATGCCAACATAAGAGGTACCGGAGCATGCTAAGTCAGCAAATCGCCGACAAAATTTGCGCCAAAGTGAGTGCTCTGGTCAACCAAGACCTGCGCCTGACCGATGCCGATGGTAAGGCATTATCGCAAACGTCGGACTTAAAACCGGAAAATGTGAAAATCAGCACCATCCCCTGGGCCATCCCGTTCTCCTACGGGGGAAACGTCGTTGGCTACATTGTTCTCGATACCGAAATGCCGAACCATGAAGAGATTTCGCCGCTCATTCGCTCCATTGCCGAGCTCGTGATGCACCAATCTCTAGTGCTCGAGCAAATCCCCCACCAGGACGAACGCCTCGACAAGTTCATCTACGATCTACTCAACCAACCTCAGCCCGAGTGGTCACTGCTGGCCGCCGAAGCCCGCCTGTTCGACATCGAGCTAGACCGTCCGCGTATCGCCATCGTTATCCAAATTGACGATCCCACCCTCACCGCCCGCTATCAAGACCCCACCGGCGACCGCGAGATCCGCCTCACGCGTTACAAATTCGGCATTAACCGTGCGCTCAACTCCTTCTACACCTCCAGTCGCGAAAACGTAGTGAGCTATCTTGGCGGCACCTCGTTTTGCATCCTCAAGGACCTGGTCGGCTCAGCCGAGCATGAGCATGAGCTCACCGCAGCCCTCGAAAGTTTCAAGAAAAGCCTCAGCGTGATATACGGTATTCTCAAGAGTGAGCTCAAGCCGCCCACCACCGTCGGCGTCGGCAATTACCACCCCGGGCTCGAGGGCCTGCGCCAGAGCTACCACGAAGCCACCTCAGCCATTGAGCTGGGCGCCCAAACCTGGGACGTCGACCGCATTTACCACATCGACGATTTCGGTGTGGTCGCTCCTCTCCTTTCGGGTGTCGATGAAAACAACATTTACTTCTCGCGCGAGTTGCTCGACCGCGTCGGCGAGAACCACGAGATCATCCAGACCCTCGAAGCCTTCTTCAGCTTCGACATGTCGCTCACCCGCACCGCCGAAACCCTCAAAATCCATCGCAATACCTTGGTATATCGCCTAGACCGCATCACCGAGACCCTCGGCCTCGATCCCCGCGTATTCGACGACGCCATCCAAATAAAGCTGGCTATCTTGTATAGCCGATTCGTGGAGCGTTAACATGCAGATCAACTCAGCTCTCGCCAGACAAATCTCCGACAAGGCCAACCAGGTACTCAAACGCGACCTATTGGTCGCCGATCTTTCCGGTCAAATCCTCGCCGGGATTCCCAGTCGCAGCTTTGTCTCTGAGGCCCTATCGGCTGCGCAAACCGGCCGCGCCACCAGCTCCGACTTCAACGACCGCCAAACCAAATGGTGGCCATTCGTCTACGACGAGCGCACCGTCGCAGTTTTTGGTCTGCCTCTCGACACCGGCACAATCACCCAGGAAGCCATCACTCTGTTGCAAGGTCTCGCCGAAGTCATCGTCTACCAACACTTCTTGCTCGACAAAATTCAATCAGCTGAACGCGTCCGCGCTGATTTTCTGCGCCAACTCCTCACGGCTCCAAGTATCAACTCGGCCGACATCTACCACCAAGCCGATATTCTCCAGCTCAACCTCCGAATGCCCCAAGCCGCCATACTTATTCACCTCGACGCCTTCGAAACTACCGTTCGCGCCAAATATGCCCAACTTTCGTCTGAGGAGCAGCAGTTGCAGATCGACTCTGCAGCGGAAGCAGTCAATGGCAGCCTGCGTGCCGGCTTTAATAACCTCCAGGAAAACCTCGTGGCCTACCTCGGCGACAACCAGTTTGTACTGCTCAAAGGCCTAGCCGGCGAATCGCTCACTACCCTCAATACCCTTCGTCAAATCAATGAACATGCCAGGACTGCCCAAATTGTTATGACAGGGCTCATTGTAGATCAAGCCGTTACCATTGGCGCCGGGCAGTACTACCCCGACCTCGCCGGCCTGCGCAAGAGCTACCAAGATGCCAAGCTCGCCCTCGAGGTGGGAACCAAAGTTTGGGGCACCGGCCGGATTTATCACATCAAACAAGTTGGCATGTTTATTACCCTGGCCAGCACTAGCCAGGAGCGCAAAGCCGAACTAGCCCACCAGATCCTATCCCCACTCCTGCGTGACGAACAATTATTTAAAACCGTTCAAACCTTCCTCACCTCCGGACTCAACCTAACCGACGCCGCTGGTAAGCTCCATATTCACCGCAACACCCTCATTTATCGTCTCGATAAAACCAAGAAGCTAATCAGCCTGGACCCGCGCCACTTCGACGATGCTCTCCAAATCAAGTTAGGTTTAATGTTCTATCAGGATCAGGCTCCGGCTTAACCCGTGCTCAAGCGACTGATTTTATTCTTCCCAAGCCAACTTCTTAAACTTTATCGGACCATTTCACAAACCTACCCACACTTTTCGTTGTAAATTTTGTACAACCTCGCCTTTGATAGAATTCCGATCCGAGGTATCCTAGCACTGTCAGTTCCGGCAAAATTGACCAGACATACATAAATGAGGTAGAAATGAAAAGAAAATTTTCCACGAAATACGATGATTTTTTCCTGAAACTCCCGCTTAACGACAGCTTAACCGACATCGAGATCCAAGACGAATACGAAAATCAGCCCGATGAGACCGACCGAGGACTCAGCGACGAACAAGTATCTCTTATAGCCGTCGACTCGCTCAGCGAAGCCAAGCGCCTCAAAACCCAGCCCAACCTAGATCAAAATAAACCGTCATCACAAACAGACTAGCCTCCCATAGCCTACTTTCCATTCCGTCGCACCAAGCGGCTTTTTTGGTACTTGACTGTTCGGTTCTTGTTCGGTATATTAATCCTTGTAGAGTTACGCAGGGTTCACTTAAAGTGAGTGTTTCATGGCAGAGTCAATCGACCAATTACGTATCTACAAGTCCGCCCGGTCAGCCGAAGACCAAGTCTACGAGCTAGTAAAGCGGTTCCCCGCCGATCAATTCTATGGTCGCGGCAACGACTTGCGTCGCTCAAGCGCCGCCGTATCTCATCACATCATGTGGTCTCACCGGCTATTCAGCTACCCCCTCAAACTCGACGAGCTCAGCGCCGTACGCCGCGAGGCCGAGGCCACGAAAGACTATCTTGAAGAGTCACTCTCCCTAGGTGCCACCGATGAACTCATCAGTGAGTACACCGCCGTCATCAAGCAGTCTTGGGGCCTTACCAAATGGCTCAAGGTCAAGCTCCGCGAAAAGCAGGAAAAAGCCGAAGTCGCGGCCAAGGAAGAGCTAGTTGCAGCCGTAGCCTCGTAGTAAATAAAACAACAAACCTCGAGCAGTCCCAGGCACAATGGGACTGCGTTTTATGCTCAATTCATCCTGTTCATTTTACCGCCCGGAACACTGAACTTTGCATAAGCCGAACTCCACCCCTTTACATATTTATGCTTTATCTTGTCCGGCGTTTACACTGCAGTCCAGTATTTCGCTCCGCTCAACCCCTTTTTTAGTCTAGTGTTGCATTTGTGTTCAGTGCCGCTGAGAAAACGGCATGCTCTACGATAGTGCCATGCCTGACAAAATGATGAGCAGAAATTACATATACGATCGAGTTAGCGACGCCAGCAGGGACACGCCGCTGCAACAGCGCAGCTCAAAATTCAATCCTATTCAAAATACCTCACAGTCCCAAACGGTATCTTATCCACCATCGGGTTCTTACTCTTCATCACCGCCGCCGGCATTACCCGCAACTCCCCGTACCGATCGTTAAGTGTATTCATAGCGTCTTCTAGGCGGTCCTGTCTAGCATCCTCGCTCTCCCACAGATACAACTGATTCAACTTTACCGGTTCCACCTCATAGGCCGTCATCGCCAGTGACGCCACCACCAAGCCTTGTGGTGAATGCCCAAACATCTTCAGGGCCCTGCCGTAGAGCTGGTCGGCACGATGGGCACTCGTCTTGTACATCTTGCGTTCGTGCCATCCCCGCGGACCATTCCAGCCCCGGTGCGCCCCCCAAGCCGGTTCCCGCACGTAGCCAAGCCACAGCATAAACCCCCGCGCCGCCAGATCATTATGCCGCAACCGCCGCGCCACCTTGGCGCAAGCCTTGTACAGCAACGTCGCCAACTCCTCGGGGTCGGACGTGCGATGCTCCAGCACGTAGCTGCGCCCCACCGTGCGAATGCCATACTCCACCTCGGTCTCATACCCCCGCAATTTCAAGTACCAATGATTCCCGTTCACGCTCCGAAACACCTGTTTACTCAATACCCGCTCACTCGCCTGGTAAAATTCCAGCGGCGTGAAGATGTCGGCGTCATTCAGCCGTCGCTGCATCCGCTGCTTGATATAGGGCAGTTCCATCAGATTCATGAAGCCGTACACCGCTTCCAGGTTTGCGCTATCAATCGTATATAGCCCGTCCGGCTTCATAAACCCGGCCGCCACCTTGGCCAACCACCGGTTTTGACCGATTCCCACGTTCACGCTCATGTACTCCCCCACCTCTTCGCGCACCCGCTGCTTGATCTCGCGCCCCACATCCTCGAGCGACCTACCCTTCAATAATCCCCGCATCCCTCGAAAATCTATAATCCCTTCGTCCACGCTCTTCATCTGCGTCACGGGCGAATAGCTCGCAAATATCTCCCGCATCTGCTTATTTACATACTGATACTTGGCCGCGTCGCTCTCGCGCATCACAAAATTCGGCGCTATTCGCTTAGCCTCACCGTTGCGCGTACCCAGGCCAATACCCAGCCGCTTAGCTTCATACGACGCCGCAATGCAGATCGCGTAGTCATTCAGCCGGTTCGTGACCCCCACCGGCCGCCCGCGTAGCAACGGATTGGCCTGCTGCTCCGTCATAGCAAACGCCGAGTTGAGATCAATGTGCATAATCTCCGCCGGCTCCGGATTAACCTTGAGTTCCACGACTCCTCCTACCCATAAAACACCTCCTTGAGCTTCCACTCCAAGGTGTCCGGGTCCAGCTCCACCCGAAACGCCGTCTCGTCCGCCGAAAAACTGAAGATATGCACCCGCTTGGTCCCCCGCCGCTCCGGGTGATACAGCCCCATCGTCGTCAGGCGCCAGCGTTTGCCGCGCCACTTCATGACGTGCGGCGTCACCCGTATCACGCCCTTCGTTGCTGGCGCAAACGACGCCAGTACGCTCACCGTCTCGTCGCATTCTTCACGCATAGCTTCTGGTCCCTTCGCTCTCGATACTATACCGAACGAAAGCCGAACGCAAGCACGAGCAAATTAACACCTTGCTATACTGCTTTTATGTTTATCCATGAACTCACCGCCCCAGACTATCCGCACGGCAAACTGCGCCTTATCAAGCCGTCCCTCGAATACACCGCCTTGAGCCTGCGCTGGCTCAGCGATACCGAAGTCGGCCAATACATGGGCGCCGATTTCTCGGACGTCTCCATAGCCACCGAGGAGCAACGTATCCGGGATATTCTGTCCGGCAACGACACCATCGGCTGGATGATCGAACTAAACGGTGAGGTCATCGGCGCCATCGAGCTTAACGGCATCAAAGAATCATCAGAAGAATATTTCACCAAGGCCGGTAATTTCTCTATCCTCATCGGCGACAAGACTAACTGGGGCAAGCGGATAGCCCACTATACCAAACAAGCCGTCATCAACTGGGCCTTCGGCGAAGGCGGATTTGAGCTGTTAATCGGCAAAGCTCTCGCAAATAACGAACGTAGTTGGCGGAGCTTCGAGCACCTAGGTTTCGAGTTTCGGGGCATAAAACCAGATACGCTGAGTGGCCACCCCGTCGAATGGCGCCTCTATACCCTCACCAAACCCCACCGGTAGAAATAGCTAGCACGCTCAACAACGTACCTTCGCCTACAAGAAATCCCTAATTACGCGGAT
>JAYUCF010000039.1:0-12004 GCA_043740495.1 bacterium | reverse complement strand
ACGCAAGTTAATCAGATTAATTTGCGCCAATCCCAATCCTTGCGCTTTCCAGATCATGCTCATGTCGAAAGGACCTTTGAACATGTCGGGAAAGAGTGTAATGATGTCGATTTTCATAGGTAGAAGTTTTTTAGAGATCGAGGTCGTCGAGGTCGGCAAACTCCCGCTTGGTGCGGGCAACCATCTCGGACTCGGCGTCGACCTGAGGAGCCACCGGGGCGTCAGGAGCTGGCTGGGCGGGGGCTTCGGGGGCTGACGGATCGGGGACTGACGGACCGGCACCTGCCGGACGGCGGTCGTCCTGGTACTCACTACCCTCGGGTTCAATGATCTTAAGATTCACGCGGGCATCATTGCGCGAGCCCAATACTCGAAGCAAAGTCCGGATACTTTTAGCGGTGGCGCCGGCTTTACCGATGACTTTGCCCATATCCTCGGGGTTCACCGACAATTCGAGCAAAACCCCCATATCGTCGACCGAACGACGCACGGCGACGTCATCGGGGTGGCTCACAAGCGCTTTTACAACATATTCTACGAATTCTTTATCCATGTCAGGCATAGCACCACTCCTATCAGAATTATGGATTATGATCGTATCATACCATTTTTAGCGAACAAGACCCCAGCCTCGAGTTCTACTTGTCGGCGTCGGTGTTTTCGGCAGACTGGGCGACTTCGGTGGGTTCGGATACAGCATCGGCTTCGGCTTCGGCCGGAGTTACATCCGTGTCGGTGGCAGCGGCATCAGCGACGACTTCGGTGGGCTTCGGCGCTTTAGTTTTGAGCTTGACCCATTTGGGCAGTTCAACTTTTTCGCGAATCAAAAGTTTGACCACGGTGTTTGACGGCTGGGCGCCGTTGGCGAGATGTTTGGCAATCTCGTCATGTTTAATAACTACATCTTTGGTGTGAGGGTTGTAATGACCCAAGACAGCCACAAACTTACCCGTGGCGGCGCGAGCAGATTCGGCAGCAACAATGCGGTAGGTGGGGTATTTGGTTCGGCCGGTGCGGGCAAGGCGAATTACTAACAAAGAGATCGTTCCTAATAAATTCGATACAACGAAATTGAGTTTACCGATTTTTGAGGGATAAGTCAACAGATACGGCCAGAGCGCACCTACCGGGCGGCGAGCTGGGTGGCTTGTTCTAGCCGCATGGAGATGAGATGCGAGATGTGATGCTCATTAATGGTGACGCCAAAGAGTACGCGGGCGGACTTCATAGTTTGGCGGTTGTGGGTGATAACGATGAGCTGGGAATATTGCTGAAGTTCGGTAAGAATACCGGCTAGTCGGCCCGAATTGGCCTCGTCGAGGGCGGCATCGATTTCGTCTAAGACCACGAAGGGGCTGGGGTTCACCCGCATAATGGCGGCCACCAGGGCCACCCCGGCCAGGGCCCGCTCCCCGCCGGATAAGGCCGCGATGGTGGCGAGGCGTTTGCCGCTGGGACTAGCCTTAATGGTGATGCCGTAGGCGCCGTCGTCGGATTCGGCGAGTTCGAGCGAGGCGGTGCCACCGTCGAACAGACGCGCGAAGTAGAGCTTGAATTGATTGGCGAGGGCTTGAAAGTTTTCCTTGAAACGCCCGCGAATCAGCGTGTCGAGCTCGGAGACGAGGGCGCGGAGATCGGCCTCGGCGGTTTCTAGGTCGGCTATTTGCGCCGCGAGCTCGGATTGACGGATGGAGACCTCCTGGTATTCTACCAGTTGCTCTTGGTAGAGCTGGGTGCGAGCTTCAAGGAACGTTTCGGCGCGGGCCAGCTGATCGGCGAGAGCGGCGAGATCTTCCTGGGGGCCGGCGGGGAGGATGGTGACGGCCCAGTCGGCGGCGCGGCGGACGGTGGCGGCCAGCTCGGCCGCGGCAGACCCGCGGTCACGCCGGGCTTGGGTTTGATTATGCGCGAGGTCGGTGAGAGCAGCCATAGTGAGCTCGAGAGAGGTACGTGTCTTGGTCTGAGCGGAGATATCCCCGACACCGACGCTGAGGATGGCAAGACATGAGCGCTGATCTTCGAGGTGTTTGGTGATGGTGTGTAGAGCCTCTGCCGCTGTTTGCTCGGCCGCCTCGAGCGATTCGAACTGCTCGGAAGCCGATTCGAGAGGCTTGAGCTCGGCGGCAATATCATCTCGCCGGGAAGCAAGCCGAGTAACTTCGCCCTCTTGGTGAGTCAGATCAATCTCGAGCGAGCGCCCGGTGATCGAGACATTGGTTTGATGTTCCACGGCAGTTTCGCGGCGGGACATCGTGGATTCGAGGTGTTTCTGGGCGGTTTTGAGTTCGGCCAGGAGCTCAGCGGCGCCGCTTCGAGTGGCGTGGCTGAGCAGGCGCCCGGCTTTATGCACGAGCAGGCGAACCCGATCTTCGTCGTACTGCGGGGTGCCCAGTCCAAGCGCCAGGGTTTTGAGTATCTGGAGGGCGTGATCAAGATATTGGTCGCGGGAGCCGTCGTTAATGCCGTTGCGAATGGCCACCAGTGCGGCCTGAGCGGCGGCCACCTCGCGGGCGGCCTTGTCGAGCGTTTTACTGGCGCGGGCGGCTCCCTCGGCACTGGCGGCTAGCTCGGCGCGGGTATCGGCGAGGCGGGCGGCGGAAGCGGCCGCGTCGGCTTGAGCGCGAGCGAGGCGGATTTTGAGTTCGCCGGCCGATTGGATGTCGCGGGCGGCGGCCCCGGTGGCGGCTTGGGCGGCAGCCAGATCGACGGCGGCCCCGTCGCGGTGTTGCTCGAGAGCGGCCAATCCGGTTTGAAGCTGCTGACGCCGCCCGATGGCTTCGGCCTCGGCGCGCTCCTGGCGGGTACGGGTGTGCTCGAGCGCGTGGAGCTCGTGACGCAAGCGGTGGGCAACTACCGCCAAATCTGCCAGCCGCTGGGTCGCACCGGCGCCCAGGTGCGTCCAGTGGGCGTGCTGGGCACTCGCCACAGCCGTGCGCAGATGAGCCACGGCCGCGGTGAGACGGGTCTGCTCGTCGGCGGCCACTACCGCGCGCTGGAGGGTACCGAGGCGCGGCTCCAGCTCCGTTGAAATGTCGCGCAGCCGCGTGAGGTTGGTGGCGGTAGCGGTGAGTTTGCGCATAGCGGCCTCACGGCCGAGTTCCGGCCCGCGAATGCCGGCCGCCTCTTCAAACAGCAATTTGCGTTCGGCCGGCGAACTCATCAAAATCGAATCAATCATGCCTTGGCCGATAACAGCATAAGTGCCCGCCCCCACCCCGGCCCCGGCCAGCAGCGCCTGGATATCGCTCAGCCGGACACTCCGGCCCGCCAATCGATAATCCGTTTCGCCGCTGCGGTACATTCGCCGCGATATCTCAACCTCGGTCAGATCGAGCGGGAACGAGCCATCTTCATTGTCGAACAGTAAAATGACTTCGGCAAAGCTGGCCTTGGCCCGAGTATCCGTGCCGGCAAACACCACCTCGTCGCGATCACCCAGCCGTAACCGGCTCTTACCCTGCTCCCCCATCGCCCAGCGGATGGCGTCGGCAATATTGCTCTTACCCGATCCGTTGGGGCCAACCACACCGGTAATACCGTGCTCGAGGTCGATCACGGTTTTATTGGCGAATGATTTGAAACCGGTTATTGTTACGCGCCGAAGAAACACTGAGTTATTTAGCTCCTCACACCATTAGCATTATTGTATCAGGTGGGGATAACGTGCGAGAAGGCCCCAAAATTGACGAACGCCACATCCCTGGCGGAGATGCGGCGTGTCGTCTGACTGTCGATACTCATACCTACCGACAGGCGACTGGGAGCGTCAGCTGGAAAGCGCGACGCTGAGGGGGCGGACAGGGAGATGGATGACCTGGGCGAGAGGTTGAGAGCGTACAGCTCCCAAGGCCTCTGCCAAGGCGGCCGAGACGGAGGGAATAATGGTCGGCGGCAACCACAGGAAGTTGTGAGGCATTCCATGCAGGATAACTTGCTTGAAGTTGGCTCCGAGCTTGAACTTGATGGGCCGAACGACGGTGTCTAAGCCGCCGTACACCAAGGTGAAGGGTTGATAGACATGAGGCATCACGTCTCTGAGATTTGACGCCCCTTTGAGGACGTCAAAGATGGTTTTGCCAGTGGCGACTCTCAACCCCGCATCCACGAAGGCCGAAGTCAGCTCGAAAGGGTTACCGGTGAAAAGCGACCCCAAGAAAGCGACGTGGGACGTGACGAGAGCGTCAAACCCCAGTGCCGGCATGGTGGCAAAGAAACGGGCACCGGCAGTGGGGATCTTCGTGGGCATCGCCAAGGCGACACCCGCCGAAATGAGATCGGGCCGGGACTCGGCCAGACACATTACGATGTGCGCTCCCAGCGAGTGTCCGATGAATACGGAGTTTTGAAGTCCGAGCTGCTCGGCCGCCTGGCCCATCACATCGATGAGTTCCGGAAACGAATGCACGTCGTCGCTCGAGCCGTGACATGGCAGGTACGGGGCGTAGATCGTGACATTGTGTTTCCAGGCCAAGCTGGAAAGGGGGTGGCGCAGGAGGTCGGGCGAACCCCCGACGCCATGAAGGAACAGCACGGCGGCCGGGGCACCTGGGTTGATGGCGAGAACGTTCATCTTGAACCCACCGGATAAAACGACGATCCTGTGCTCTGCCGGAGCAAGGCCCGTGACCCTTCTGGACACGGAGAGCTCGAGCGGGTGGAGCAGGCTGACAGTCATTGTCTCTCCCTGTTGTCAGGGAACCGGCACCATGCCGATTCATCGGGTGGGTGTCTGGGATAATTATGACGGAATTACAAAATTAACTCAATATGCTAATGCTTATTTAGGAGAAGCGGACTAGACTAGGCGGCGGGTTTTGCTTGAACGAGCTTCTCCAGCGCACCGGCGGCGGCCTCTTGCTGCCCGGCCTGCTTGCTCGAGCCGGAGCCCTGGCCATACAGCGTGTCGCCCACGTAAACGCCAATGGTAAACACTTTGTCGTGGTCAGGTCCGGCCTCTTCCATCACCCGGTAGTTCGGCGTGAGGCCGAAGCGCTCCTGGGCGATTTCCTGGAATTTACTCTTGGGATCCATCCAAGTTCCGGTGGCGAGGATTTCCGGCAACCGCGAAATGATATGTTCGGTGATGAATTTTTTGGCCGCATCGTAGCCCTGATCCAGATAGGTAGCCCCAATTATGGCCTCCACGGCGTTGGCCGAAATCAGCGCGTGCGAGCGGGCATTGCCCTTGGCCTCACCGCGGCTGAGCTTGAAATAATCCGCTATTTGGAGGGTTTCGGCCACCGTCGCCAGCGATTCGGTTTTCACGAGAGCCGAGCGCCAGTTGGTGAGATCACCCTCAGGATTGGGGTAGGTCCGGTAGAGAAAGTCGGTGACAACTAGCTCAAGTACCGCATCGCCAAGGAATTCGATGCGTTCATTGTGCTCTAGACCGAGTTTGGGATGTTCGTTGAGGTAAGAACGGTGGATAAACGCCCGCTCGAGCAGCGAAATATCATTAAAATGAATGCCGAGGCGATCTTGGAATTCTTGGAGCGAGTTCATAGGGCGGCGGCCTGGATTTTATCGAGGCCGAGGCGGAAAAGCCGCTCGGTGTCGCGGTATTCGATGAGTCCGAGGGCCTCATCCGAGCCGAACCATTTGGCATCCACGATGCCTTCAGAATCCTCGGGGATGACGGCGTCGGTGTCACCGACTGCCTCCATTAGGTATACATGTGTGGTCATAAAGATCAATTTCCCTTCCTTACGGTAGAAGAAGTGCAGCTTGTCGAGCTTTTCGCCCAGACGAAACTCGGTGAGGCCGGTTTCCTCGGCAACTTCCCGCAGGGCGGTCTGCTCCAGGCTCTCGCCGGGTTCAACGTGCCCCTTGGGGATAGTCCAGCGGCCGAGGCGATCCTGGATCATCAGTATCTCAAAATTATCGCCGATACGGCGCCACACCACACCACCCGCGGTATATTCGCGGACGGCTTTGGGATTTCGATTGGTTTTGGGTTTAGCCGATCGGTTTGGTCGACGGGTCTTCTTCTGGTTCATAAAATTCACTGTTTCGATAAATAGTTCCGAGCACACCGTTGATAAACTTGCTGGAGTTTTCGCCGCCAAAAGTTTTGGCCAGCTCAACGGCTTCGTTGATGGCTACCTTGGGCGGGACGTCACGCTTGATCATCAGCTCATACACGCCGATGCGCAGCACGACCTTGTCGATCTTGGCGATCTGATCCACCGGCCATTCCGGGGCAGCCGGGCCGATGATGGCGTCAATGTCGCCTTGACTGCCGGATACACCATCCACGAGATCTTCAACAAAGTTGGTATCGTCGATACTGGAGCGAAACTCATCGAGATTACGCTGCAAGATCGGCGAGAGATCGCGTTCGGTCTCGTCGCCGGACCGAAAATCGTGCTCATAGAGCGTCTGCATCGCAACGATTCGGCCAAGATGACGGTTGGAAGCCATAGCTGGTCTGCCTAGACTTTCTTGGTAGTTTTGAGCAATCCGAGCTCGGCGGCTTTCTTGAGCCGACGAGGGACAAGGGCTCCGGCGGTGGTGCGAACGAGCTGGACGGGGCTGAGTGCCAGGTGCGAGCGACGCTGGCCCTGGGCTGTCCGGGTAGTACGTTTCTTAGGTACGGCCACGCTTAGTTCCTTTCGTTATGTGCGCCCTGTCTTGAAGGCGCACACCAATAGCTTCTTCTTTAGTATACCTGCCCTGCGCCTCTTTGATACCCGGACAATCCAGGCGGCAAAGTATTTTGATGGGAAGGCCCAGGATGATCTCTTGCTCTACCAGGGGAGCAATGTCGATGACATCACCTTCGGTGGGCATTTGTTCGTCAACGGGTGCCTCGGCGTACTCCTGCTTGAGGGTAAACTCAGCGGAGCGGCTAAAAGTGCTCAAGCAACGGTGACATTCGAGTTCAATTTCGGTAGCCAGGTGCCCGCGAACGAGCAAGCTATTATCGAGTCGGGAGATCGAAATCTCCCCCTCAATATCTCGGGTCAGTTTGACGTCATCTAGATCAGGGCGTTCGCCCGTGATCTTGTAGGTCCGACTGTACCCGACCGATTCAACTAGAATGTCGCGTACGTTGATGTGCATAGCACTCTTGAGGCAGATTATATCTTATATTGGGTGGTTTGGCAAATGGGGGTTGGACTGAAGGTACTTAGCGCTCCTTGGTACCTGACCAAGGAGCGCTCGCCCATACGAGCGGTCGAATGGGCATTCACCGAAGAGATCGCTACGGATGAGGGAGGGTCTCCTCCGCGTACTGATTTATCCCCTGTCGGTGGGAGGCGTACAGGGTGACGCCGTGTTCGGTCAGGCCGTACGTGGGGCCTTCGTGACTGCAGGTGCTACAGGCGAAGGATTTGCTCTCGATGAGCTGGAGATCACAGAGGCGATCTAGGATGCGGCGCCACTGCTTGCGTTCGAGCCCGGGCTCGAGGCCGAGCACGTTGAACGCGTTGAGCGCATTGAGATGGAGGCGGCGCTGAGGAACGGAGCCGGTGGAGACTAGCACCAAAGCGGCTGCTTGGTGGGGTGAGAAACGGTAGTTCCCAAACGTACGCAGTTGTGTCATGAAGTGCTCCGGTCTCTATCGAGGGCGTACGGACGGCTTCTACTATACACTACCTGGCTGGCCGGAAAACTAGCGCCAGAAAGCCCAAATGGCTGCCAGTGGCCAAAAGGCCAGCACCACGGCCAAGGCGCTCAGGCGGTCGGGCTTGGTAGTGGGATGGCGGCGCACCAGGTCGGCGAACACCAAGCGCAGCGCCGGATCGGTGAGAAAAATAATGCTCAGGGCAAAAAGGTAAACCGGCAAAAAACTGACGAGGCCAAATATGAGCATTGGTGGTATGCCGGTGATGAAGGAGGAAGTAAGTAAATGAAAGATGAAAGCGACGGCGGCCAACGGGGCGGTGAATCGCAGCAACTTCCAGGCGGACCGTCTGGCCCAGGCGGCGCGGTGGCGATCGACCCGATCGGCCTCGGCATCGGCCTGGGCTGGCGACTGGGCGGAGCGCGGAAACGGAGCGCGAGACGGCTGATCGGGGGTTGCCTGATCCGCATCGTATTCACGCCGCGCCACGGGATCGCTGAGCGTTTGGTAGGCGGCATTGACACGCGACATGGATGCCACGCTGCCGCCGGCATCGGGATGAGCCGCCTTGGCTTTTTGATGGTAAGCCAGCTTGATGTCGCTGGTGGTGGCACCGCGCGAGACACCCAGCACGGCATAATGGCTGGTAGCAGTGTCGTTAACCTGGCGGGATGCCACAGCTGCTACTTCACGACGAAGTTAACGAGCTTGCGCGGAACTACAATGGTCTTGATCAGTTGGCCGGCGGTGAGGAATTTGGCCACGTTGGGATCGGCCTGGGCGGCCGCGGCGAGCTCGGCTTCGGTGGCGTTTGTGCCCATCACCAAGTTGGCGCGAAGTTTACCGTTGACCTGGACCACGATGGTCACGAAGTCGTCCTTGATGAGCTCAGGGTCGTATTCGGGCCAACCGGACACGTGGACGCTGCCTTCCCAGCCTAGTTCGTGCCAAAGTTCTTCTGAGAGGTATGGGGTAATGGGCGCCAGTAACTGAACGAGGGTGTTTAAGGCTCGCCACGCCAGTGCCACCGAGGCTGGTTCGAGCAGGCGGGCTTTCGTTTTGGCCTCGCCCAAGAAGTTGACGTATTCCATCAGGGCGCTGACGGCGGTATTGAAGCGCATCCCGCCCAGATCGTCGTGGATTTTCTTAATAGCTTTGTGGGTGGCGCGATCAACGACCGTCTCAAACGCATCGCCGCGAGTAGTTTTCATATCGCGCGTGAAGATGTGCGCGGCGATGAACTCCTGGGCAAGATTCCAGACCTTGTAGACGAAGCGGGAAGCGCCGGCCAGACGCTCTTCGCTCCAAGGGGTGGTTTCGTCGTAGGGGGCCATAAACAAGATGTAGAGGCGGAGTGTATCGGCGCCGTAGGTGGCAATGATGTCGGTGGGGTTCACCACGTTGCCGATGGATTTGCTCATCTTGCGGCCGTCAGCGGCCAGTACGATACCCTGGCCACGGCGGGCGGCGTAGGGCTCGGGGGTGGGCAAGAGGCCTTGGTCGTAGAAGAATTGGTGCCAGAAGCGCGAGTAGAGCAGGTGGAGGGTGGTGTGCTCCATGCCGCCCAGATACAGATCGACCTCGCCCCAATATTCCATAGCCTCGGGGCTGGCGAAGGTTTGGTCGTTGTGCGGATCCATATACCGCAAGTAATACCAGCTGGAGCCGGCCCAGTTGGGCATGGTGTCGGTTTCGCGCTTGGCGGGACCGCCACACTGCGGGCAGGTAGCGTTAAGCCAATCATGGATGGTGGCCAGAGGTGATTCGCCAGTGTCGGTGGGCTCGTAATGTTCTACGTCGGGCAGCGCAACGGGGAGCTGATCCTCGGGCACCGGCACGGCACCACACTTCGGACAATGGATGATCGGAATCGGTTCGCCCCAGTAGTGCTGGCGGGAGAAAATCCAGTCGCGGAGTTTGTACTTGACGGCGGTTTTGCCAGTCCCCTTGCCTTCGAGATACCTGACGATGGCTTGTTTGGCCTCGGTACCCTCGAGCCCGTTGAACTCGCCGGAGTTAATTAACGGGCCGTAGCCGGCATAAATTTGATCGATCAATACTGAAACGGCCTTAGGCAAGGCTTTGATGCCAGCATTTTCATTAAAGTGCGACATAGCGTTGAAGCTTTTGAATTTTGCTTTCGGCAAATTCTTGGCTAAGTGTTTTTTGAGCTGCTCAAATGGAATATACGGGTCGTCATTTGATCCAAATACCGATATTTCCCTCACCGATGATTCCAATTTTGCCCAGTCGACTGGGACAACACTAACGTCATGAACATTTTTGGAATTTGAATCCGGGTCTGAATAGATAGGCGCGCCCCAATCCATATCTGGGAAAGTTGGCGCTACCAGCAATAACTTTTGTATTTTTAAGTTATTTTGCAAGATGAAGTGCTCAGCTGTCGGAGCTCCGAGGCTGTGGCCAATGATCACGGATTGGTCGGTAATCCTGTCGGCGTATGGCTTTAGCGCCTCGAGCCAGTCGGCCAAAACGGGACGGTCGGAATCGGGGAGGTTAGGAGCAATTACCTCATACCCGTAGGCTTCTAGCTGCAACTTTAGCCATGGGATCCAAGCCTTTTGATTATCACCGTCAGTAGCGTGCAGGATCAGAGCGGTTTTGCCCGAATTGGGTGCCTGAATTACCGGCTTGATGCCTAGGTTAAATGTTTTAGCAAAGGCAAAATCGCGCTCGTCGTGGGCTGGAACGGCCATAATGGCGCCCGTGCCGTAGCCACCGAGGACGTAGTCAGCCACCCAGACAGGCATCAGTTCACCTGTGATCGGGTGGACGGCTTTGACGTGCGTGTCTTCGCCGGTTTTGGCTTTTGAGTCTTCTTGGCGGGAAAGCTCGGACTCGCGCAACGACTTTTCGATGTAGGCGGTGACTTTACTATTCGCCTTCCAGCCGACATTGAGCCAGCTACCGGCGACTTCGGGCGAGACTACGAGGAAAGTAGCGCCAAACAGCGTGTCCGGGCGAGTAGTGTAGACGGTGACATTGTGCTTATCATCATCCTGACCGGTGATCCCGCGAAGATTAAAGATAATTTCGGCACCTTCTGAGCGGCCGATCCAGTTCACTTGCTGGTCGGCGATGCGGCTGGGATAATCGACGGTTTTGAGGCCCTCAATGAGGCGGTCGGCGTACTTCGTAATTCCCAGCATCCATTGTTTGATGAGCTTCTTTTCGACAACCGTTCCGCAACGCTCGTGTTTGCCGTCCACCACCTCTTCGTTGGAAAGACCGGTCTTCTCCTTGGGGCACCAATTGATTGGCATCTCGGCCTGGTAGGCCAGCCCGGCGGCATAGAATTTGAGGAATAACCACTGCGTCCAGCGGTAGTAGTCGGGGTGGGTGGTGTTGACTTCACGATCCCAATCAATACTCATGCCGAGCGAATCGAACTGCCGCCGAAAGACCTCGACATTTTGGGCGGTGGCGTCCTGCGGGCGGATCTTATGCTTTATAGCGTAGTTTTCGGTCGGCAAGCCAAAGGCGTCGTAGCCCATGGGGAAGAGCACGTTAAAGCCCTGCATGCGCTTATGGCGCGCCATGACGTCGCCAAGGGTGTATTCGCGGGTATGCCCGGCGTGGAGCCCGGCGCCGGAGGGGTAGGGAAACTCGGTAAGCATATAAAATTTGTCGCGGGTCTTATCGCCCGTAACGGCAGAATATAGCTTTGTATCGGCCCAAGTTTGCTGCCATTTGGGCTCGATGGTTTTGGGATCGTATTTTTTCATGTATGGACTTTATTATAATGGGATTTCAATTTGTGGCTAGTTTGAGGGACCTGACGAAAAATTCAACCGTGGCGGTATTAATTTTCTGGAGGTTTTCGGGGTCACGCTTGTAGTCGTGGGTGGTCGGAAATTCGAGGTAGGTTTTGGGTTCGGGAGCGGCGTCATAGATGCCATGAACCCTGGGCGGGGGGACTATTTCGTCATTGGTGCCGGCGATAAACAGCACTGGGATAGTAAGTTTTTGGGCCTCTTCGACGGCGTCGTATTGTTGCCGATCGGCAAAAAACTCATACGGAAGTTTAATTTCGGTGAATTTGCTATTTCCGAATATTGCCCAGCCAGTGGTCTGCCAGGTAGTTTCTTCGTCGGGCGGTAGTATTTTAAACCCGCTTGAGGGTTGGCTGCCGCAAACGGCAACGTAATAATCAGGATGGCGGGTGGCACAAGCAAGTGCGACGAAGCCGCCGAGGCTATGACCCCAGATAGCGACGCGGTTAGGATCGATATTGAGCGTAGTCTTGCCGTAGCTGAAGACGTCCGGAACAGCTTCGATATAGTTGGTGAGCCGGTAGTCGTCCGCCCAGGTTCCCTGTGATTCGCCCGAACCGGGAGCATCGAAGCGCAGAGCCGCGATGCCGACGGCAGCCAGGTCGTCTGCGAGCGTGACGATGTGTTCCTCCTCTTTGTACCC